>CAZQIE010000021.1:0-37294 GCA_964593675.1 uncultured Opitutales bacterium | reverse complement strand
TCAAACAGCTCGGTCACAATCTGTACAGTCTAAAATGTCGATTGGCCCTAGAACCTGTTAGCTATGCCTTATGGCGTAAGATAAGCTCACTCAGCGTGGCTGGAAACAGCAGATTTGGCGAACCAGAATTTTCCCTGACCGAGGGATTTCCGCGTGCGTGCCGGGGCTTCCGGGTGTCGGGGAACGGGGGATCATGCGGGGGCCTGATTTTTTCCGGCAAGTGCATAGGGGCATGATTTTCGCTCGCATCGGGCGGATTGGTCTGCATGCTGCCGGGTCATGAGCCGCATGCGAATTGGCTTCACCTTGTTGGGGCTGGTCTTGTTGTCCGTCACCGTGTTGCCTATCGTGGTGTTCATCAACATCCACGGCTGGGAAGGCGCGCTTGGGTATATTGTTGGGGCGCTGCTGGTTTTCCTGATGGCGGTGGTGGGTATCTACCTGATCCTTTCGGACCAGAAGCGGATAAACAAAAAGTCCGAGGGTCCTGCGGACGCCTGGTAAGGCGGGTTTGCGCCGGTTCGGCGCCCGTCAGTTCCCGGGAGCATTTGTTAGCAAGGGCCGGATGTAACGCCACACCGTCGCGGCGAGGCGCTTTTGACCTTCCGCGTTGGGGTGGATCGCGTCGGGTTGGTTGAATTCGGGCTGGCCGCCGACGCCTTCCAGCAGGAAGGGCACGAGTACGGCGTCATTACGCTCGGCAACGTCCGGGAAGATACGGTCGAAGGCGGCTGTGAACTCGGTGCCGAGGTTCGAGGGCATGCGCATGCCGACGACGACAACTTTCGCGTTCGGGTGTCGTCCGCGCACACGCTTGAGGATGGCGTCCAGGTTTCGGGCGGTTTCGGTGGGGGGAATTCCGCGGAGTCCATCGTTCGCACCGAGGGCGAGCACGAAGGCGTCAACGGGCCGTCGCAGCACCCAGTCAACGCGACGGAGGCCACCGGCGCTGGTTTCACCGCTGAGGCCGGCGTTTATAACCGTCCATGGGAGGCCTTCCGCGTTGATGAGTTGTTGTACGAGGGCGGGGTAGGCCTGCTCTTGCGGAAGCCCGTAGCCCGCGGTCAGGCTGTCGCCGAAGAAAACGACGGTAAAGGTGCGGGGCACGGGGGCGGCGGATTCGGCCTGCGCGGGCGGGGAGAAGGGCAGGCCGAGGAGCAGGGTAAATATGGCCAAAAGAAGCCTCGGATAAGGCTTGGACCGCTGGGCCGGGTGGCGTACCGGCATGAAAGGAAGGTTGGCCATAACCAGTCTGGGAAACCGGCCTGCAAGGTAGGTTCCCTCCTTAATGGCGAAAAAGGGGGCTAAGGCGAGCTTTGCGCGTGGAAGCGATTGCGGAACGGGCGTGAACGGGCATGCTTTGGGCGGGGCGCAATGCGTATGACGAGATCTTTAGATGATAAGGCGGCAGAGCCGCAGGCAGACCGGGTGGGCGGCCCGATCCTCGTGGTTCGGGATCTGACCAAGGTATATGCGACGGCGCACGGTGAGTTGAAGGTCCTCGACGGCGTGAGCTTCTCGCTGGAGCCCTCGGCCACGGTTGCAATCGTGGGGCCTTCGGGGAGCGGCAAAAGCACGTTGCTGGCGTTGTGCGCGGGTCTGGATGCGGCAACGGAAGGGACGGTTGTGCTCGACGGGACGTCTTTGGAGGCGCTGTCGGAGGACGAGCGTGCCGTGTTCCGTAACCGGCATGTGGGCTTTGTTTTCCAGAATTTCCAACTCATCCCGACGCTGACGGCGCTTGAAAATGTGATGGTGCCGCTGGAGCTCCGGGGGCGCGCGCCCGCACGGAGCCGCGCGGCGGAGCTGCTGGGCCGTGTGGGGCTTGGGGACCGTGTGGACCATTACCCGGTGCAGTTGTCGGGCGGGGAGCAGCAACGGGTGGCTATCGCCCGCGCGTTCGCCACGGGGCCGCGGGTGCTGTTCGCGGACGAGCCGACGGGCAACCTGGATCACGACACGAGCGTGCAGATTGCGGACCTGCTTTTTGAGCTGAACCACGCGGCGGGCACGACACTCGTGCTCGTTACCCACGATGCGGAGCTGGCGGCCCGGGCCGGGCGGGTGCTGCGGCTGCGGCGTGGGCGGCTTGAGGGGCCGGAGTCCTGACCATGCGCGGGTATGTGCAGGGGGTGCGGTGGGTCGCGGTAACGGCGTGGCGTGATGCGCGGCGCGCGCGTAAGGCGTTGCTTGCGGCGGGTGCGGCAATGGTGTTCGGCGTGGCGGCTCTGGCGGCGGTCCTGGGCTTTACGCAGGCGGTGCGGCGGACGATGGACGAGCGCGCCTTGCTGCTGCTTGGCGCGGACCTTACGGTGCGGTCCAACCAGCCTTTCAGCTCACGGGCGGAGGCGTTTTTCCAGAGTCTTGGAGGGGCGCAGGCGCGTGAGGTGCGGCTGACTTCGATGGCGCTCTTTGAGGGCGGGGGGACGCGCCTGGTGCAGGTTCGCGCCCAGGAGGACGGTTTCCCGTTCTACGGGCAAATGGAGACCGTGCCCGCGGACGCGGAAACGGCGTTGCAGGCCGGGGCTGCGCCGGTGGCGCTGCTGGACGACGCGCTGGCGGCGCAGTTCGGCGTGGGCGCGGGAGGGACGGTGAAACTGGGGCGCCAGACGTTCCGGGTGGCGGGGGTGGTGAAGGCTGTGCCGGGCGAGTCCGGTTTTTCGATGGTTTTTGCGCCCCGCGTGTATGTGCCGCTGCGGTACCTGGAGGGCACGGGCCTGCTGGGGCGAGGGAGTCTCTCGACGCACGTGAGGCACTTCCGGCTGGAGACGGGTGTGCCGGAGGCGCGGCTGCGGGAGGCGCGGGACGGATTGTTCGCGCAGGAGCGCATCCGGTATGAGACGGTGGCGATGCGGAAGAAGGACCTGGGGCGCACGTTGGAGAACCTGTACCGGTTTCTCGGCGTGGCGGCACTGGTGGCTCTGGTGCTCGGGGGTGTGGGCATCGCCGGGGCCGCACAGGCATATTTGCGGGAGAAGCATGACAGTGTGGCCGTGCTGCGCTGCCTGGGGGCGACGAGCCGGCGCGCGGTCGCGGTGTATGTCGCGCAGATCGCGGTGGTGGCCTTGCTTGGCGGGCTTGCGGGTGCGTTCCTCGGGATCGCGCTCCAGCGGGTGCTGCCGGTGGTGGTTGGGGCGTGGCTGCCTTTCCCGGTGACGTCGATGTGGTCCTGGGGGGCCTTTCTGCTGGCTGCGGGGGTGGGCTGGGGCGTGGGGCTGGCGTTTGCGTTGCTCCCGCTCGCGCCGTTGCGGAAGGTGCGGCCGGTGGCGGCGTTGAGGTCGGGGGTGGAGCGGGTGCGCCGGGGGCCCGATGGTCTTCAGGTGCTCATTGGGCTGGGAATCGCCCTCGGCGGGGCGGGGCTTTGCGCGGCGCTGGCGGAGAACCCTGCGCATGGCCTGGCGCTTGCAGCGGGCGTGGCGGTGGCGCTGCTGGTGCTGACGGTGCTGGCCTGGGTGCTCCGGCGGGCGGTGCGGGCGGTGGCGCCGCTCGTGCGCGCTTACACGGTGCGCCAAGGGCTGGCCAACCTCGACAGGCCGGGCAACCGGACGCTGTTCTTGTCGGTGACCTTGGGCTTGGGCGCAGCCTTGGTTTACACGCTGTTCCTGTTGCAGGGGATGTTGCTGGGGCAGGCGGACCTGCGGGAGCGCGAGGGGGAGCCCAACCTGCTGTTTTTCGACATCCAGCCTGACCAGCGCGAGGGGCTCGCCGAAATCCTGCGGGAGCATGGGCTTGCCGTGATGGAGGAGGCGGCGGTCGTGACCATGCGGCTGGCGTCGGTGAAGGGCCGGTCGGTGGCGGAACTCCGGGCGGACCCGGAGACCACGATTCCGGAGTGGGTGCTGAACCGGGAGTGGCGGAGCACGTGGCGCGGGTTTCTGAAGGGCACGGAGCGGCTTTCTGACGGGAGCTTTACAGCGCGCGTGGAGGCCGGACTGGAACCGGTGCCGGTGTCCGTGGAGCGTGGGATTGCGCGAGACCTCGGGGTGGGGCTGGGGGATGAGCTGGTCTATGATGTGCAGGGCGTGCCGGTGCGCGTGCGCGTGGACAGTCTGCGGGAAGTGGACTGGCACCGGCTCAGGCCAAACTTTTTCGTCGTGTTTCCGGAGGGCGCGATTGATGAGGCGCCAACCTGGTTCATTGCGGTCACGCGTGCGGAGGTGCGGAAAGCCGCAGATGTGCAGCGCGCGGTGGTGGCGCGTTACCCGAATATCTCAGCGATCGACCTGGGGCAGGTTCTCGATGTCGTGCGGGGGCTGCTCGACCGGATCTCGTTTGCCACGCGCTTCATGGCGTCTTTCACGATCTTGACGGGGCTCGTGGTGCTGTCCGGTGCTATGGCGGCGGGGCGTGTGCAACGGGTGCGGGAAAACGCGCTGCTGCGCACGCTTGGCGCGACGAGCCGGCAGGTCCGCCGCATCCATGCCGTCGAGTTTGCGCTGGTCGGGGCGCTGGCGGGCGTCGCCGCCGTGCTCCTCGCGGTGCCGTCGGCATGGGCGCTGGGGCGGTGGGTGTTCCACCTGCCTTTGGGTGTGCCGTGGTGGAGCGTTCCGGCTGTGGTCGGCGGCACGGCTGCGCTGACGCTCGTCACAGGTCTTGCCCAGAGCTGGCGGACGGCGTCCGCGCCGCCGCTCAAGGTGCTGCGCGAGGAATAGGGGGCGGGCACGGTTCGGGATGCGGGCCGTGGCGGTATGGACGCCCGATCTTTGCGTTGGCACGGACCGGAAACCCAAGCCCAGTCCGTGCGGCAGCGTTCAAAGGCAACGGCGTTACAAGGCCAAGCCGGGGAACGGGTGTGCCGTGGTTTTGGGTGCAGGCCGGAGGGTCTTCCCTTCGACCCAGAAGGGAGGGACGAGGATCTGGCGCGGGCTTGTTGGGAGGCCGCGGGCGTTGCGTGCAAGCTCGCCGGCCACCCATTCGAGCGCAGCCTCGCCGGCGCCCTCATAGTCCTGCCGGACTCCGGAGATGTGGGTCTGGTCCTCGTCGGCGAGGTTGATGTGGGCGAGGCCGAGTTCGTCAGGGACACGGATGCGCAGTTCAGCGAGGAACCGCGGCACCATCGTGCTTTGCACGAGGATGCACTCGGGGTGTTGGTCCCGGAGCCAGCACTCGAGTTCGGAGCGCTCGAAAGTGACCTGCTCCAGGACAGGGGCGTTTTCGAGCTTTATGCCGGCCTCACGGCAGCGGGCATAGAAGGCCCCGACAAAGTTGTTTTCCGCCGTAGTCTCCCGTCGGTGACATACCACGAGCCCGGGACGCCGGTAACCGCGGGCGAGGATGTGGTCCATGGCGATGCGTACGACCGCGGCGTGATGGTTGTCGACGGCGTTGACGGGTGAGGTGGGAAGGGCTGAGCCGACTTTTACGACTGCGAGTTCTTCCCACGGAAGGACAAGCGGTTTCTTGGGGGACTCGCTGAAGGCGAGGATGCAGCCGGGGATGCCGCGGGCCATGAGGATCTGGCCGAGGCGCGGGCCGCTCATTTCGAGGTCGTCGTAGGCAAAGTGGTCGAGCCTGAAACCGGCGCTTTCGGCGGCACGGGTGGCGCCATCCCAGATACGGCGCAGGTAGGGGTGTTCAGCGAGGGCGCGTTTGGGCAGGTCGGAGATAAAGGCGAGGGTGATTTGCTGGCGGTGGAGGCGGCCCCGGTGGACCTGTGTCATGAGCGCCGAGACGAGGGGGTTGGGGCGGTAACCGAGTTCTTCGGCCTTGCTGAGGACGCGACGGCGGGTGGTCTCGCTGATTGAGGGGTGGTTGCGGAGGGCCAGGGAGACGGTCATCCGGCTGCAGCCGAGGGCCGAAGCGATGGTCTGGAGCGAGGGGGCGCGCTTCATGGGCGCTTTACGTGTAAAGCCGAACGGCCCTCCTTTGCAAGCCCCAAGCGGACGGGGGCGTGACGGGCGCGTTCAGAAAGGGGAAAGGCGCCCGGCGGGGTCAGGCGGCGATGCGGTAGCCGGTGCGTTTGCGGTCGGACCGCCCGAGGCGTGTCTGCAGGCGGCCCACGAGTTCTTTCTCGCGGGCGGCGACAAACGAGGCGTCGTTTCGCGCTATCCGGGCGCAGCCTTGGCGGACTTTTCCGGAGAGGATGTTCCAGATGCCGAGGAAGCGCAGGCGGTTCATGGTAACCACAACGCAGCGCTCATGCCACCTCTTGGTGACATTGTGTAAGCCAGCTGCTTAGCAGAGTCTTGGGCAGGTCGTCCGTTGTGGCCGAAGGATACCGCTGCGGCAATTTGCAGCCTTTGGAGCGCCGGGACCGGGCAGTTTACCGACCACGCACCGCGGGCTGGCGTTTATGCTGGCAGTTTTGCTTCAAGGCGCCGCGTGCGCCGACGCGGAGGAAAGGGTCTTTTAAACCCGGTGCGACAACTCGAACCGGAATGTGCTATGGGGCTAAACGGGTTAGCTGCCGCTTTGAACTCCTGGCGCAAGCGGTGCCGTGGGGGGCCGGGTTTTACCGTGGGGCTTTGGCGGACTCGAGCAGGTGGGTGGCCCATTTGGGAACTTCCACGCTGGCCGGGCCGTAGATTTTCTCAGCGAACAGGGATTGGCCGTGCGAGGGCTCGAGGTTGATCTCGACCGTATGGGCGCCGGACTGGTTGGCGAGGTCGACAAAGCCGGCTGCGGGGTAAACGGTGCCGGAGGTGCCGATGGAGACAAAGAGGGTGCAGCGGGAGAGGGCGTCGAAAATTTCGTCCATCTGGAGGGGGATTTCGTTGAACCACACGACGTGCGGGCGGAGGCGTCCGGCCTTGCCGCAGCACCGGCAGATGGCCCCGGTGGAGACGTCTTCGTGCCAGACGGACACGCCGGAGCAGGCTTCGCAGCGGACTTTGAGGAGTTCGCCGTGCATGGGGATGACGCGGCGGCTTCCGGCGCGCTGGTGGAGGTCGTCAATGTTCTGGGTGACGAGAAGGAAGTCCGCGGGCCACTCGCGTTCAAGGAGGGCGAGGGCGTGGTGTGCGGGGTTGGGCTGGACTTCGAAGAGCCTGCGGCGGCGGGCGTTGTAGAAGGCCTGCACGCGGTCGGGGTCCCGGCGGAAGCCTTCAGGCGTGGCCACGTCTTCAAGGCGCACTTTCGCCCATTCGCCGTCGGTGTCGCGAAAGGTGTTCAGGCCGGACTCTTTGGAAATACCGGCGCCAGTGAGCACAACCAGGGGGCCGACTTTCATGGGCGGAAAATCTAGCGCCGGTTTGATCTTTTATCCAGTATTTTGCGTCGGCAGGCTGGGGGCGCGGAGCGGTCCCGGAGGCCAGGCGGGCCCCGAAAGGGAGCCCATGTGCGGGCCAAGGGGGGTGATTTCCGGGGTGTGCGGGGTGTGGGCTTTGCCGTTGATTTTTGAGGGCCTGTGGGTACTATGGGCGGCCATTGTACCCCCGGTATTGGGCCAGGGTTAGATTAGCTAAGTTCTTCATCTTTCGTGGCATCTGAAACAGAAATTCACTCGGGTTCGGACGTGCCGAGGCACGTTGCCATCATCATGGACGGCAACGGGCGGTGGGCGCGCCAGCGCGGGTTGCCGCGAATCGAGGGGCACCGGCGGGGGGTGGAGAACGTGCGGCAGGTGGTGCAGGCGGCGTGCGACATGGGTATCCCGTACGTGACGCTTTACGCGTTTTCGGTGGAAAACTGGAGGCGCCCGCTCGAGGAGGTGGGGGCGCTGATGGGCCTGCTGGAATTTTTCCTGAAGCGGTATCTGGAAGACCTGGTGAAGATGAAGACGCGGCTGCGGGTGATCGGGCAGCCGGAGGGTCTGCCGGAAGGGCCGCGGCGCGTGCTGGAGAGCACGATGGCGAAGACGGCGCATTTCAAGGACCGGAACTTGGTGCTCGCGCTGAACTACGGGGCGCGGACGGAGACGTTGGACGCTGTGCGGGCATATGCGCTCGCGGTGAAGGACGGGCGGGAAGACCCGGCGAAGCTGGACTGGGCGGCGTTCTCGAAGTTCCTGTATACGGCGGACATACCGGACCCGGACCTGATTATACGGACGTCCGGGGAGAGCCGGTTGAGCAACTTCCTGCTGTTGCAGGCGGCGTACGCCGAGATGTATTTCAGCCCGGTGTATTGGCCGGACTTTGGGCCGGCGTGTCTTGCGGAGGCGCTGGAGACCTACAAACGCCGTGAACGCCGGTTCGGCAAAACGGGAGAGCAAATCAAGGGAGGCGGCGTGGCAGAGCCCGCGGGTAATCTTTGATCAAGAGAACATTGAGCACGGTGGGCCTGTGGGCGGTCGTCCTTGGCACGTTGTATTTTTTCGGGACGGTGGGTGGGCTCGTCCTGCTCACGCTGCTGGCGCTGGCCGTGCAGTATGAGGTGCATGGGCTGCTGGAGAAGATGGGCTACCGGCCGCTGAAGGCGCTGGGGCTCGTGATGGGCGCGGGGATCATGGCCTCTTCGTCGATGGATGTGTTCCTTTCGCCCAAGGAATCCTTTTCCGCGAAGGGGGTCCTGCTGTTTGTTTTGCCGTTGTTTTTCCTGCCGATCTGGCGGCCGGGTAAGGCGTTCATCCAGGAGCGGCTGCTGCCCACGTTGTTCGCGTTGGCGTATGTGCCGCTGATGATGCAGTTCCTCGTGCGCGTGGTGGCAGAACTTGAGGCCAGGGAGCAGGGTTTTGGTCTGTATGTCGCGGTTCTGATTATTGCCGTGGCGAAGTTTTCGGATGTCGGTGGGCTGCTCGTGGGCAAGCTCTGCGGGCGACACAAGATGGCGCCGAGCATTAGCCCCGCGAAGACGTGGGAGGGCGCCGTGGGGGGCGTGCTGGCTTCGATGGCGGTGGGTGTGGGGCTGGCGATGTTGTATCCGTCGTACCGGATCGCGTTCAACGTCCCGGGCCCTAAACAGTCTGATATTTGCTGCTTAGACCTCTGGGCGCTCCTTGGTTTTTCAGCGTTGATAGGGGCTGTCGCCATCGCGTCGGACCTGGTTGAGAGCGTATTGAAGCGCGCGGCCGGGGTGAAGGACTCCGGCGCGGTGATCCCGGGTATCGGCGGGGCGCTGGACCTTGCGGACAGCCTGCTGCTGACGGCCCCGGTGGCCTATTTGCTCTTGGTGCGTTAAAAACACTTTTTCCCAAAACCTTCTGTCATGGGTTCTCCCAAAAAGATCGTATTGCTCGGGGCAACGGGCTCCATCGGTGAAAACACGCTGCGTGTGCTGCGGGGCAACCGGGACCGGTTGCAGCTCGTGGGCATAGCGGGGCGTCAGCGCTGGAAGGAGCTGGCGGCAATCGCGAAGGAATTCGACGTGAAGCACGTGGCGATTTTTGAGGAGGAGGCGTGCGCGGCGGCGAAGAAGTCGGGTCTGTTTGGGCCGGACGTGAAGCTGGGCTGCGGGCTGGAGGGGCTGACCGAGGTGGCTTGCCTGCCGCAGGCGGACAGCGTGGTGGTGGCGATTGTTGGCACGCTGGGGCTGAAGCCGACGCTGGCGGCAATTGAGTGCGGGAAGCAGATTGCGCTGGCGAGCAAGGAGATCCTGGTACTGGCGGGGCGGTTTGTGATGGAGGCGGTTCGCCGCAAGGGGGTGTCCATCGTGCCGCTGGACAGTGAGCACAACGCGATTTTCCAATGCCTGCACGGGGAGCGTGCGCAGGACATTGACAAGCTGATCCTGACGGCTTCGGGTGGTCAGTTCCGGGACATGCCGCTGGAGCAGATGAAGCACATCAAGCCGGCGGACGCGCTGAAGCACCCGAACTGGTCGATGGGCCCGAAGATCACGGTGGACTCGTCGACGATGGCGAACAAGGGCCTTGAGGTGATTGAGGCGAAGTGGCTGTTCGGGGTGACGGCGAAGCAGATCGACGTGGTGATCCATCCGCAGAGCATCGTGCATTCGATGGTGCAGTTTGTGGATGGGTCCATCCTCGCGCAGCTGTCGCCGCCGTCGATGACGTTCGCGATCCAGCACAGCCTGCTGTACCCGGAACGGGGACCGGGCGTGCACGACACGCTGGACTTTACCAAGCTTATGCGGCTGGACTTCCGGCCTCCGGAAATGTCGCGCTACCCGTGCCTGAAGCTGGCGTTGGCGGCGCTGGAGACGGAGGGCGTGGCGCCGGCGGCGTTCAATGCGTCGAACGAGGTGGCTGTGGCGGCGTTCCTGGACAATCGGATCCCGTTCCTTGCGATCCCGGAGGTGGTGGAACAGACTTTGGAGCGTATGGACCGGGTTGAGCCGCGCGATCTTGAGACGATACTTAAGGCCGACGCCGAGGCGCGCCGTATCGCGGAAGCGGCGGTGGCGGAGCGTCAGGGTGTGTGCCGTTCATGAATTACGCGTCGCTCAGCTCGTTGCTCTCGAATGTGTGGGGGGTGTTTCTCGCGCTCTTCTTTTTGGGTGCGTCCATCTTCGTGCATGAGCTTGGGCATTTCCTCGCGGCGCGGCGCCGGGGGTTGAAGGTTGAGCGGTTTTCGATCGGTTTTGGGCCACGGCTGTTCGGCTGGAAGGGCAAGGACGGGGTGGAATACCGCGTGTCGTTGCTGCCGCTGGGCGGGTATGTGGCGTTGCCGCAGTTGGCGGACATGCGTGCGATCGAGGGGGACTCGGAGACGCCGGTGGAGCAGTTGCCGCCGATCAGCTACGCGGACAAGATGATTGTCTCGGTGGCGGGGGCGGCGTTCAACCTGATCCTTGCTTTTGCGCTGGCGACGGTGATCTGGCTGGTGGGGGTGCCGAGCTCGGAGCAGGAGCAGACGAACCGGGTGGGTTACGTGGCGCCGGAAATCGAGTCGCTGGGCGAGGAGCCGCTGCCGGGGCCGGCGTTCAAGGCCGGCATAAGGCCGGGCGACCACATTTTGGCGGTGGACGGGGAGCGGGTGGAGAATTTCCGGGATATTGCCAAGGCGATTGCAACGGGCTCCGGCCGTGCGGCGGACGACCGTCCGCGGACGGTGCTGACGGTGGAGCGGGAGGGGCGCACGTCCGAGGTGGAGGTTTTTCCGGCATTGGCGCGGATCAACGCGCGGTCGGGAGACCGGCTGCGGCTGATCGGGGTGTCGCCGGCACACTCGGTTATCGTGAGCGAGGTGAACCCGGGTTCGCCTGCGGAGCGAGCGGGGCTGAAGCCGGGGGACCGTATTTTGGAGGTGGAGGGGCGGAAGATTTACGCCTTGGCTAATTTGACGCGTTTCCTGTCGGAGCATCCGGATGTGAAGGCCCGGCTGACGGTGGAGCGGGACGGACGGGTGATGGAGGTGCCGATCCGGCCCCGGCGCGTGCCGATTTCAAAGCCGCTGGGCGTGGTGAGCCTGCCTGCGGAGGAAGAGAATGTGCCGCGCCCGCGTCTGGAGCTTTTGCCGGTGGAGCATGGCGTGACCGGGGCGGGTCTGCCGCTCAGGGCGCCCCAGGGTTCGGCGAAGCTGACGAACCCGGCGGAACCCGCGACGCTGGCGGTGTTCAACCTGCCTGCGGACCATCCGTTGCGCTCGGCGGGGCTGAGGAGCGGGCTGATCCTGAGCAGCGTGGGGGGGCAGGCTCCGGCGTCGCTGGAGGATTTTGCGCGGCTTACGGAACCGCTCCTTTCGCGCGAGAGCGGGGCGACGTTGCGGTTTGCGGACCCGGAAAACCCGGGCGAGTGGGTGGACGTGCAGGTGCCGATGGGCTCGGAGGTCTCTGTGCGGCCGCCGGAGCAGCGCGTGGTGGTGGGCTTTGTGGTGGGGGACAACAGCCAGATCGTCTACCCGAGCCCGTGGCGCCAGTTCCGCGAGAGCGTGCACACGACGGTGCAGACGTTGGCGAGCCTGCTTAACCGGAATTCGGACATTTCGATCCAGCATTTGAGCGGTCCCGTGGGCATCGTGCGCATTTTCCACCGGTTTTCGCTGGAGGACTTGCGCAGCGTGCTGTGGTTTACGGTGCTGCTGAACATCAACCTCGCCGTGCTCAACCTTCTGCCCATTCCCGTGCTGGATGGCGGCCACATGGTGTTTGCGACCATCGCACGCCTGCGTGGGGGGGCATTGCCGCAGTCGGTGGTTGCGGGGGCGCAGGGGGTGTTCATGGTGCTGCTGCTGGGGCTGATGGCGTATGTGCTGCTGTTCGATTCGCTGCGGTGGATCGGTGACAGCGAGCAGGCCGAGCTGGAGCGCCAGATGAAACTTTATTATGTCAGGCCCGTGTTTGACGGTGCCCAACCCGCTTCTGAATAGACGCACAATGGTCCAGCCTTATTGTTCATCTCGTTATCGTACGATTCGCCGCGTGACCCGCGAGGTCATGGTCGGCCACATTGGGGTCGGCGGCTCGAATCCGATCCGTGTGCAGTCGATGACGAACACGCTCACGCAGGATGTCGACGCGACGGTGCGGCAGGTGATCGCGCTGGCTGAGGCGGGGTGCGAGATCGTGCGCATCACGGCGCCGAACAAGGAGGCCGCGCGTGCGCTGAAGGACATTTCGGCGAAGGTGCGGGCGGCGGGGTTCAATGTGCCGCTGGTGGCGGACATCCACTTCCTGCCGATTGCGGCGATGGAGGCGATCGAGCACGTGGAGAAGGTGCGCGTGAATCCGGGCAACTACGCGGACAAGAAGAAGTTTGCGGTGCGGGACTACTCGGATGCCGAGTACGACGAGGAACTGGAACGGCTGCATGAGGCGTTTTCGCCGCTGGTAAAGCGGGCGAAGGAGCTGGGGCGGGCGCTGCGCATCGGCACGAACCACGGGTCGCTGTCGGACCGCATCATGAACCGTTACGGCGACAGCCCGCTGGGGATGGTGGAGTCGGCGCTGGAGTTCATCCGGATCTGCGAGTCGAACGGGTTCCGCGACATCATCCTGTCGATGAAGGCGTCGAATCCGAAAGTCATGATCCAGGCGTATCGTCTTGCGGTGATGCGCATGAACGAGCTGGGCATGAATTACCCGCTGCACCTGGGCGTGACAGAGGCGGGTGACGGGGAAGACGCGCGCATCAAGAGCGCGATCGGTATCGGGTCGCTGCTGGCGGACGGGCTGGGGGACACGGTGCGCGTGTCGCTGACCGAGGACCCGGTGTATGAGGTGCCGGTGTGCCGGGATCTGGTTGCGCGGGTGGAGAGGCTGTGGCAGGCGGCGGCGGATGTGAAGGACGCCCCGACGGCCCGCGAGGAGAAGATTGATTTTTACAGCTACGAGCGGCGCGACGTGGGTACGGTGTCGCTCGGCGAAGGGTGCTGCGTGTCGCGGGAGGAGCCGCCGCGTGTGATCGTGCGGACGCCAAAGGCGTTGTCCGAGCATGCGGAGATTGCGCGCGAGGTGCTGGCTGCACAGGGCAAGCTGCGTGAGGCGCGGATCGAGGGCCTGATGCTGCCGGTAACGGGTGGCGCGGGCGAACTGAAGAACCTGAGCGCGCTGAGGAAGGTATTGTCGAAATCGGTCCGGTTTTTCGTGCTGGAGCTTGCGGATACGGTGACGCCCCCGTGCTTCGCCGGGCAGGCTTGGCCGACGGGCTTGCCGCTGGTGTTCCTGCGGCGGTTTGGCCCGGAAGACGGGGTGCGGTTGCGCGAGTGGGCGGCGTTCGCCCGGGCGCGGCAGGCGTTCCTTGCGGTGGATGCCGACGATGACGCGGTTGCGGCGCTGGCACCGGCGCTCGCGGAGTGTGACGCGGGGTGCCTGATTTTCACGCTTTCGAGTCCGGTAAAGGGCATGCACGCGCCGGGTTCCTACCGCGCACTGATCGCGGAGCTGGACCGGCAGGGGCTGAAGGTGCCGGTCTGGGTGCGCGTGACGTCCGCGTTCCAGATCGAGGCTTGCGAGAGTTTTGGTGGGCGCCTGCTGGATGCGTCTATCCAGGCGGGCAGCCTGTTTACGGATGGGCTCAGTGACCTGATCAGCGTGGAGAACGAGCCTAACATGCTGAAGGCGACGACGTTGGCGTATGATATCCTGCAGGGCTCCCGGATGCGGTCCACGAAGACGGAATTCGTGGCGTGCCCGTCTTGTGGCCGGACGCTCTTCGACCTCCAGACGACGACGCAAAAGATCAAGGCGCGCACGGGGCACCTGAAGGGTGTGACGATCGCCGTGATGGGCTGCATCGTGAACGGGCCGGGCGAGATGGCGGACGCGGACTTCGGCTACGTGGGTGGCGCGCCGGGCAAGGTGAACCTGTACGTGGGCAAGACCTGCGTGAAGTACAATATCGCGGAAGACGAGGCGGTGGACCGTCTGGTGGACCTGATCCGCGAGCACAACAAGTGGGTGGAGCCTCCGGTTGAGCCTGTGGCCGTTAAATAACGGCAGGGTGTTTGTTATAGGTGTGTAAAAACCGGGTTTTCGGTTGAGGGCGGAGCTATAGGCTGTCTTATAGACAAGGACAGGTGCCCCGGGTGCGTTTAGGGACAGTTGTAACTACTGGTTATTAAGGATTTCGGCATCGTGGCTGGAGGTTTTCCGACGCGCGGAGGCACGCTTTCGCTTTAGGGTTGTGCACGGGGTTTGTGAAAGAATGGTTAATGGGTGTGCCAGGTAATTGGCCGATATTGCCGTTTTCTTTAAAATGTGTCAGAAAATATACGTAACGTTTACCTGGAAAACTACCCCCCTTATGGACGCAGTGACGGAGAGATGGGCTCGTGAAAATGCAGTAACGGTGCGCCGTAGAAAAAAGAACACGGCGCCGGGATTTATGGGATACCGTATCCCTGAGTTCGAGGCCTTCAAGGGCACCGAGATGGACGCCATCCTGTCTGACATGCATGGCGAAGGCGACACGGAGGCCGAGGCGTTGGCACAGTTGCGCGCGAAGATGCGGTCGGCTGGGTTTATCAGGGCCTGTTGAGGCCGTCACGGCGGGTTTTGGACGGTTTGCACCGTTTTGGTAGGTTGGAATAGCAGTCGTATGGGCTGCTGGTGTCGGCTTTGAGGGCCGGCACCGGCGGACCAAGGTTCAGAAGAGGTTAGGTTCAAGCAAAAAGGCCGCCCACCGGGGAGGTGGGCGGCCTTTTCATTTGGCGGGGGCAGCTTGAACAGTAAGCGCCTTAGGCTACAGCACTTCTACCTTAAGTTGTCGCATGTGCCGACGCTGCGGCGACCACGCACGGCGTGGGCCGATTCTTTCCGGCTTCACGGCTCGGAATGCGGGCTGTGGCGGTGTGGACGCCCCATCCTCGCGTTGGCACGGAGGGAAGAACCAGGCCGCTTTGTGAGACAACGTAAAGGGGAGTCGCGCTAATCGGGGATGTTGGGGAGGTTGGCGAGGGCCATGGCGATTTCGGCTTCGGGGTAGTCGTAGTTCTGGAGCTTGCCGGCGAGGTAGTCCGTGTAGGCGCCCATGTCGAAATGGCCGTGACCGCTGAGGTTGAAGAGGATGGCGCGGCTTGTGCCTTCGCGTTTGCAGGCGTTGGCTTCGCGGATGGCGGCGGCGATGGCGTGGGAGGACTCAGGGGCGGGCACGATGCCTTCGGCGCGGGCGAACTGGAGGCCGGCGGCAAAGGTTTCGAGCTGCGGGACTGAGGTGGCCTCGAGGAGGCCGAGGTCGGCGACGTGGCTGACGAGGGGCGCCATGCCGTGGTAGCGGAGGCCGCCGGCGTGGAAGCCGGGGGGCATGTAGGTGGCGCCAAGGGTGTGCATCTTTACCAGCGGGGTGAGTTTGGCGGTGTCGCCGTAGTCGTAGGCATAGCGGCCCTTGGTGAGGCTGGGGCAGGCTTCGGGCTCGACGGCGACGATGCGCGTCTGGCGACCGCCTTTGAGGTTCTTGCCGATGAAGGGGAAGGCGACGCCGGCGAAGTTGGAGCCGCCGCCCGTGCAGGCGACGACGACGTCCGGGTAGTCGTTGGCGAGGTCGAACTGGCGGATGGCTTCCAGGCCGATTACGGTCTGGTGCAGGAGGACGTGGTTGAGGACGCTGCCGAGGGCATACTTGGTGTTGAGGTCCTTGGCGGCGACTTCCACGGCTTCGGAAATGGCGATGCCGAGGGAGCCCGTGCAGCCGGGGTCCTTTGCAAGGATGGCGCGGCCACATTCGGTGAGGTTGCTGGGGCTGGCGACGACTTTGGCGCCGTAGGTTTCCATGAGCGCTTTGCGGTAGGGCTTCTGCTGGAAACTGACTTTGACCATGAAGACTTCGCACTCGACGCCAAAGAAGTTGCAGGCCATGGCGAGGGAGGAGCCCCACTGGCCGGCGCCGGTTTCCGTGGCGATACGCTTTACGCCTTCCTGCTTGTTGTAAAATACCTGCGCGACGGCGCTGTTGGCCTTGTGCGAGCCGACGGGGCTGACGCCTTCGTATTTGTAGTAGATGCGCGCGGGGGTGCCGAGGGCCTTCTCGAGTCGGCGTGCGCGGTAAAGGGGGGACGGGCGCCACTGCTTCAGGAGGTCGCGGACGGGCTCGGGGATGGGGATGTCGCGCTCAGCGGAGACTTCCTGCTCAATGACGGCCTTGGGGAACAGGGGTTCCAGATCGGCAGGGCCGAGTGGGCTGTTTGTCGCGGGGTGCAGGGGGGCCGGTGGGGCCTTGGGCAGGTCCGCGACGATGTTGTACCAGGCGCGGGGGATGTCGTCTTCCTGAAGGAGGTATTTCACGGGGTCGGCCATAAAAGGCCTGTAGCTTAGCGGGGATTTTTTTCGGCGCCACCCGAATTTTTGGGCGGTGATTTTGGGCGTATGTGGCTTGGGATGAGGGTGTTGTGTGCTCAAAACAGAGGGCTTTATGCGGGGTATTAACTCCGCTTCATGACTTCCGATATTTTACTTCAAGGGCGCTGTCTGGGAATAAACTGGGAGGTTTGGGGCGGCGCTCTCAACCCTGGTCGCACAAAACGGCTGGGGTTTTTTATTTTCGGGAGGGTGCGGGGCTATAGGGCATGGTGCTGGCTCACCTTACCGGTGATCCTCGCGAGGGGGGCGAGGGGGGCTGCGTTGTGGGTTTGCAATGCGTGGGGAGTCGGGCAGGCTCGGTGCTCCCAAAAATCTCATGGCGACAAAAGAGAGTATGCGCGGGGGGGATGATCCCGATGTGCGCCACCGCATCAATGCGGGGCGGACGGCGTTGCTTGCCCAGGTGGACTTTTTCCAGAAGCAGTTTGGGCGCGTGGCGAGCGAGTGGAAGGAGGACGACACGCGGGTGACGTTCGCGGACTTTGCGATATCGGAGAAGATGTTCGCGGAACTGCGGGGGCAATTTCCGCGGGATGATTTTTGCAGCGAAGAAGCGAACCCGGCGGATGAGCCGCAGGAGTTGCGGGGGACGTTCGCCTGGGTGCTGGACCCGATTGATGGAACGAACAACTACGCGCTGGGTATCCCGTTCTGCGCGATCTCGCTGGCGCTGCTGCTGGAGGGTGCGCCGGTGTACGGCTTCCTTTATGACCTGTCGCGGCACACGCTGATCCAGGGCGGGCCGGGGCGGGGGCTTTTCGATGGGACGCAGAAGGTTACGCCGCCCACGGGTCCGCTGACGGACCAGTCCATCATCGCGACGCATTTCCCGATGCCGCTGGACAGGCTGGAGCGGTTGGGTCCGTTGCTGTCGGCATACCGGGTGCGGAGCTTGGGGAGTTGCGCGCTCAACCTGGGGTATACGGCGCTGGGCAAGACAGCGGGTTGCGTGGATTTCAAGACTAAGGTCTGGGATGTCGCCGCCGCGGCGGCGCTGATCCAAGCGAGCGGGCAGGGGTTGGTGTTCCGGGGTGGATCGCCGTTCCCGCTCCGGCAGTTCCACGCGCGTATGCCGTCCATGGAGTTTTACGCGGGGGGACCAGATTTCTGCCGTCGCATGCGGGACTTGCTCTCCTGGTAGCCACGCACGGCGTGGGCCGATTCGTTCGGCGGCACCACCATTGCCCAAACCCTCACCAGATTACGTTTCGTGACCGCCTGCATTGACGCAGAGACGGCTCGGAATGCGGCCCTTGGCAGTATGGACGCTCCCTCCCTCGCGTCGCGGCGCGCGCGCAGGAGCGGGGCGTCCGGCGTGGACTTGAAGTGAGGTCGCTGGCGGGAGAGCTTGGAGTTCCGCGGCGCGGAAGGCGGGCTATTTGCCCAAGAGTTTCAGGATGTCCTGAACGGCTTGTGCGGGGTTTTTTTCGGGCTGCTGTGGCGGCGGCTGCGGTTGCGCCTGCTGCTGCTGGTTGGGTTGCGCTGGCGCCTGCGGCTGGGCAGGCTGGGTTTGGCCTTGTGGCTGCGGCTGGCCTTGGGTTTGGTTGCCGTCGGTGACTTCGACGTTGCCGCCGGAGACTCCGCGGAGTGCGGCATTGAGCAGGATGTCCTGAATGTTGGAGGAGAAGTTGGCGAGGCTGCCGGTGACTTTGAAGTCCGGGCCGGGGTAGAAGCCTTCTGCGTTCTTCTGGCCGGTGAGGAGTTTGAGTTCGGACAGCGCGCGGGCGAGGTCGTTGCGGGCGGCGAGGTGGGCCTCGATGTTCAGGGGTTGCTCCCGGATGGGCTGGTTGGGGTTATGGGCAATCTTGCCGGTGCCGGAGAGGCGCATGTCCGGGGAGTCGACGAGGAGCTTTGAGAGGTTGACGTCGAGGTTGCGGCCACGTTCGGCTTCGAGGCTGATGGATGTGTAGGGGACGTCGCGGAAGAAGCCGATGACGCGGCTGATGCCGCCGAGCTCCCTTACCTTGCCGCCGAGAAGCCCGCCGGCGATCTGGAGACCGCCAAGGCCAAGGGCAGCGGTGGGCTTGTCTTCCGCAGCGACGAGCGCGCGGAGGTGGCCGGGGCCGCCTTGGAGCTTGAAGTCGCCTTGCAGCTTTTCGAGGAGGTCGGGCAGGGTGAGGCCGGAGCCTTCAGCCTGGCCGCGCATGGCGAAGCGGCCATCGAGGGGGGCTTTCGCGGGGTTTTCAGCGAGGAAGCGGGAGACTTCAAACTCGGCGAGGTTGACGGCGGCCTTGAGGGTGTAGGGGACGGCGACAGGCTTGAAGTCGAGCCGGCCGTTCACGGCGAGGGGGGCGTCGTTCACGCGGGCGGTGAACGAGGAGAGGTTTAGGGCATCGGCGGTGGCGGAGGCTTGTGCGGCGATGTCGGTTACGGTGTAGCGCTGGTAGAGGACTTTCTTGATGTCAACGGTGGCCTGGGCGGTGAGACCTTTCCAGAAGGGCTCCTTGTCGGCAACGACGGGGGCTTTGCGTTGGGGGGCTTTCTGCTGGGCAGGCTGTTGCGGCTGGGGCTGGGCTGGCTGCGCGGCGGGGTTTTTGAAGGCCTGCGCCGCGAGCATGAGGTCGTTGACGAAGAGGGTCTGGGCGTTGAGGGCGAGCTTGTAGGGCTGGCCTTCTTTGAAGGGGCTCTGATCGAGGGTGACCGACAGGGCGCTTTCGCCTGTGGGGCCTTTCACGCGGACGGGCACTTTGAGGCTGAGCTTTTCGCCCATTTTGGCGGTGCCGGTCACTTCAGCTTGGACAGCGAGGGTTTGGGCTGGTTCGCGCAGGCGGAGGTCGGGCAGGTCGAGCGTGGCTGCGACGGCGCCACCGGCTGCGGGTTCCGCATTGGCCTTGAGGCGCAGGGTGCCGCTCTGGAGGTTGTTGAGGCTGGCGGCGGCGGGCTGGCGGAGGAGTTGGGCGAGGTCGGCCGCGAGCTCGAGGGAGGCGCGGTCGAGGGCAAAGGCGGGCTTGAGGGTGGCAGCGCCGGAAACGGAGCCTTGGGCGAGGCTGGCGCCGCGGGCGCTCAGGCTGAGGTCGGCGAGGGAGAAGTCCATGCGCTTTGCGCTGGCGCGGGCATTGGGCGTGAAGGCGACGGTGAGGTCCTCGATGAGAGGCTTTTCCGGCGTGGACACGGAGAGGTGCTGGAGCGAAACGGGGGCGCCGCTGGAGACTACGAAGGTGTCGCCTGCGCCAGCGATGCTGAGTTCGGCGTTGAGGGCGTCGCCCTTGATTGCATAGCCGGGGATGAAGGGCGCAAGGATGGTGAGGGGGAGGTCGCGGATGTTGAGCTTGAGGAACTCGCCGGAGGGCGGGGTGAAGGGGCCTTTGCTTTCGACGTCGATTTCGAGGGGCTTGACGAGGGCGACGGCGAGCATGCGGGGTGCGCCGTTGCCGGAGAGGTCGGCCTTGAGTTCGCGGACGCGCAGGAGCTTGCCGTCACGCTCGGCGCGGAGCTGGGCGGTGAGGGGCATGGGGCCGGGGGGCAGTTTCGAACGGAGGGCGTCGGCTTCGGCTTTGGGGCCGGTGTAGGCGATGGGCTGGCGGAGGAGCTGGGAGACGTCGGCGGAGAGATCGAGGTTTGCGTGGTCGAGCGAGACGGCGGGCTTGAGTGTGGCGGCGGCGTTGAGGGAGCCTTTGGCGAGGTCCGCCCCGAGGGCCGTGACGGAGAGGTCGGCAAGGGCGACATCGACGCGCTGGCGGGTGATGCGGGCTTCGGGTTTGAAGGAGAAGCTGAGGTCTTGGATGAGGGGCTTGTCCGTGCGCACGTTGAGGTGGTTGAGGGCAAGAGGGGCACGGCTCCGGAGGACGAAGGCGTCGGCTTCACCCGAGACGGAGAGGTCGGCGTTGAAGCCGTCGCCGGAGACGGCGTAGCCGGGGATGAAGGGAGCGAGGAGGGCGAGGGGGAAGGCGCGGGCGGAGAGGGTGAGGAACTCGCCAGCGGGCGGGGTGAAGGCGTCGGTGTTCTTGAGGTTGAGGTCCAGGGGCTTGGCGAGGTTGAGCGCGAGCATCCCTGGTGCGCCGGGGCCGGAGAGGTCGGCCTTGAGGTCGCGGACACGGAGGGCGTCTCCGGAGTGCTCGACGCCGAACTCGGCGGAAAGCGGGGTGGCACCGTTCGGGATCTTGCCGAGGAGGGGCTGGCCGACGGGCTGCCGGACAAGGCGGTCGAGGTTCAGGGTGAGTTTGCCTTGCGCCGTGGTTTTGGCGGGTTTGCCGTTTTCCGTGGGGGCGCTGGTGGCGCGGAACTGGGCGTCGACGAGCGGCTGGTTCTCGGATGCGAGGGTGAGTTTGCGGACTTCGGCGGCGAGGGTGGTGCCGTCGTAGGAAACGGCGGGTGCGATGAGGAGGTCGGTGGCGCGGAGGGTGGGCTTGCCAGCGAGGTCGAGGTTCATGCCTCGGAGGGAAACGGGCTCTTGTGCGGTGAGGGTCCAGGTCTTGCCGTCGGAGGCGAGGACGAGGGTGCCGGTAAGGGGCTGGGTGGTGAACTTGGCGTCGGCAGGGAGGAAGGGGGTGGCGAGGCTGGTGGGGACGCCGCGCAGGGCGATGCGGAGGAGCTCGCCGGTTGTGGCGAATTGCGGGGGCTTGCCGTCAGCCAGGAGGACGGTGAAGGGCTGGAGTGCGCCGAGGGAGGCCATGACGGAGCCGTCCTGGCGGCCGATTTCGGAGATGAGGGCGTCCACGCGGATACGCTTTTCCTCACCGGCTATGGTGGCGCCGGTGCGGACCCAGGTGCCGTCGAGGGGCTTGAGGCGGGCGTCCACGCGGCTCAATTCGGAAATGCCGAGGTTGAAGGTGCCGTCGCCGTTCCAGGTCTTGCGTGCGGGGTCGAGGGCGTAGGTGCCTTTGCCGATGGCGCGGAAGCTGGGCAGGTTTGTGGCCTGAAGGAGGGGGCGGAGGGCGTTTTCGGGGATGGCTATGGACCAGTCGCCGTCGAGGGCGCCGGATACGGCGTTGCGGGTGCCGGAGGCCGCGATGAGGGGCGTTGCGGGATTCTGGCTTTCGGAGAGTTTGAGCGTAAACCTCTGGGAGCCGTTGGGGAGCTCCGCGAGGTCCGCGACGAGGCGTGCGGAGGCGGGTGTCTGAAGTTTGCCGCCCTTGGCGCCAGCGATGAGGTCGAGCCGGAGGGTTTCGGGGAGGGTCTTGGCCGAGAGGCGCAGGTCGAGGTCGCCGCGGACGTCGATGCTGGAGGCGGGGGCGTCGTCGCGCAGGTCGGTAAAGGTGAGGTCGAGGGCCGCCTTGCCGGTCGAGCCGGTGGCGATGCCTTTTGCGATGAGGCCTAGGCGAACTTTGCGGTCCTGCGGCAGGAGGACTTCCACGTCTTCAAGGCGGACGTCTTTGAGGGTGAGGCGGGGCAGGTCGGTCTTTTCCTTCGTCTTGGGGGTCTCCTCTTTGTCCTTCTCGTCCTTGTCCGCGGGTTCTTTCTTGGGCTGGGGGTTGCGGGCGTCCACGCGGACGCCTTTGACGGCAAGGCTGTCGACGCGGATATGGCGGTCGAACAGGGCGTCGGAGAGGGCGTAGGTGGCGCTGGCTTGGGCGAGTTCGACGCGGACGCCGTCCTTAACAAGGGAGAGGCCGCGGATTTCGGCGGAGGAGAGGCCGAGGCTGACGTGCTCAAGCTTGGGGTCAGATACCTGGCCGCCGAGCACGGCCAAAGCGATCTGCTTTTGGACGGCGGGCACGAACAGGATAGCTACGGAAACGGCCGTGAGCGCGAGCAGGGCGAGGCCTACCAGCAGGACGATGCGAAGCGTCTTCTTCATGGTGGGAGAGATGGGGGCAATGTAAGCGCAAAAGCGCGTTGGGGAAAGCGCGAAGCAACGGAACTTGAGGGCGAGGGTGCGGGTGTTTCCGGGGCGGACGGGGGGTGGTCGCGCTCCAGTTTGGTAACACGCGGGGAGGCGGGAAAATCTGCTCGGCGAGGCGGGGGGAGGTCTCTAACCTTTTGCGCCATGTTTGACGCGCGCATAAAGGGTCGTGGTAATGGCCGGGGCGCACGCTTCGGCGTGTTTGCGGGATTGGTGGCGCTTGCGCTGGTCTGGGCGCTGGCGGGTTGCCAGAGCGGGCCGCGGTTTTCCGCGAAGGAAGGGCCTGTCGTGGTGGGGGCCTCGTTGCCGCTTTCGGGTCCGGACGCACGTTCGGGTGAGGATGCGCGGCGCGGGATGGAGCTTGCGCGGGAGCAGGTGAACGCGGCGGGCGGGATCGGCGGGAGGCCGCTGGTGATCGTGTATACCGACAATCAGAGTGATGCGGGGGAGGGCCTCTACCGCGTAAACCGTCTGAGGGAGGATGTGGGCACGCCGTTCCTGATCGTCGCGCAGACGAACGTATGCCGGACCGTGGGCGAAGCGTACAGCGAGGATCCGGTGTTTGTGCAGTTTTTGACGGCGTTCCCGCCGATACCGCTGACGACGCCGAACGGGGTGCGGGTGTTCCTGAACGGCACGCAGGAGATCAAGCAACTGATGGAGCTTGTGCGGGTGACAGGCGGGGCCGAGCGCGTGGTGGTGCTGTATGTGAGCGACGACTACGGCGAAAGCTGCATGCGGTACCTCGTTTACCACCTGCGGGGCGACGGGGTGTTTGTGAACCAGGACGGGTACGTGCGCGGGGAGCGGAACTTCACCTTGCTGGGGCACCAGATCGAGCGCGTGAAGCCGGATGCGGTGTTTGTGGTGGGCTACGGGCCCGAATACCCGGCCATCCTCAAGGGGCTGGAGGACGTGCGCTGGCGGGGGCCGGTGTGGCTGCTGACGGGCGATGGGCGGAACCCCGAGCATGTGGGCGAGCTCGCGCGGGAGCGCGGGAAGGTGCGGTGGGTGGCTCCGGTGTTCCTCAGCGACCCGTGCGATTCCTCAAAGGCATTTCAGGCTGAGTTTGAGCGGGTGCACGGGGAAAAGCCGGGCCTGTATGGGGCTTTTGGATACGACAACGTGAAGCTTTTGGCGGACGCGATGGAAAAGGCGGGTCTGGACCCGAAGGCTGTGCGTGAGGCGATGATCCGGACGCAGGGGTACTCGGGGGCCTCGGGGCCGCTGACGTTCCAGAAGGACGGAGACACGGAGGCGGCCCTGGTTGCGGGTGGCACGGGTTCTCGTAAGAGTGTGGAATGAGGACCAAACCGGAAGTAAAGGGGCGCGAGGCAAAGGCATCCCGAATGAGTGACGCGCTTGCGTGGGTTGCCCCGTTCGCGATCGCGGTGGCGGTGCACTTCGTATCGGGGCAGTCGGACGTGGCGGCGCCGGACCTCGGGTTCGTGGCGCAGGACAAGCTCATCCATTTCTGCGTGTTCGGGGCTTTGGCGACGGCAATTCTGCGCGTGCCGCCGCTGCGGTCGCGGCCGCTCGCGGGTGCGGTGGTGGCGATCGCCTGCACGTCGCTCTTCGGCATTGCGGACGAACTGCATCAGGGGATGACGCCGGGGCGCATGATGGACGCCTGGGACTGGGCGGCGGACACGGCGGGGGCCGCGGTGGCGGCTTTGCTCTACCACGGGGTGGGCCCATACCGGAGGTTTATGGAGTGGCGCGTGCCGGGGTTTCGGGGGAAGACGCGGCGCGCGGGCAGGCTTGCAGCGCCCGTGGGAACCGGATACGTCCGGCCTGCTGAGGAAACCCCGTAATGGCGCAAGATCCCTCCAAGCGTATAGAACACCTGCGGCGCGAAGTCGCCCGGCACGACGAGCTGTACTACCGGAAGCATGCTCCGCAGATCACGGATTTTGACTACGACCTGCTGAAGCAGGAGCTCGCGGACCTTGAGGCGCGGCACCCGGAGCTGGCGTCGGCGGAGTCGCCGGCGGCGCGGGTGGGGGACGACCGGTTGGAGGCGTTCCCGTCTTACCGGCACCGGGAGCCGATGCTGAGTCTGGACAACACGTATAACCGCGAAGAACTGGACGAATTTGACGAGCGGTTGCGGCGGATTTTTGGGGTGGCGACGCTGCCTTACGTGGTGGAGCCGAAGATCGACGGCGTGGCGGTGAGCATTACGTATGAGGCCGGAAAGCTCACGCGGGCGGTGACGCGCGGTAATGGGGTGGAGGGTGACGACATCACGGCAAACGCACGTACGATCCGGGCACTGCCGCAGGAGCTGCGGGGTGGCGGGCACCCGGACGTCGTGGAGATCCGTGGCGAAATTTACATCAGCACGGAGGAATTCAGTCGGATCAACGCGGAGCGCGAGGAAGAGGGGCTTCAGACGTATGCAAACCCGCGCAACCTGGCGGCTGGCACGGTGAAGCTGCTGGACCCGAAGGAGACGGCGCGGCGGCGGCTGGAGATTGTCCTGTATGGGGTGGGGTTCTGCGAGCCGATGCCGTTCCGGCGGCAGGCAGACGTGCACGGTGCGCTGAAGGCGTGGGGGTTGCCTGTGCTGGAGCGTTTCTGGAAAGCGGAGGGCATTGGGCAGGTCTGGTCGTGTATCCAGGAGCTGGATACGCTGCGCCATGCGTTCACGTATGGGACGGATGGCGCGGTGGTGAAGCTGGACGATGTGGCGCGGCAGCGTGACGCGGGCTTTACGGCGAAGTCTCCGCGTTGGGCGATTTCGTATAAGTTTGCGCCGGAACAGGCCGAGACGCGCCTGAACGCGATTTTGATACAGGTGGGCCGGACGGGCACGCTGACGCCGGTGGCGGATCTGGAGCCGGTGGCGCTGGCGGGCTCAACGGTCGCGCGGGCGACGTTGCACAATGCGGACGAGGTGGCGCGGAAGGACGTGCGGGTGGGCGACACGGTGGTTGTCGAGAAGGCCGGGGAGGTCATTCCGGCGGTCGTGCGGGTCGTGCTGACGAAGCGGCCTGCGGGTAGCGTGCCGTTCGTGTTTCCGAGCCATTGCCCGGATTGCGGCACGCAGGCGGTGCGGTTGCCGGGAGAGGTCGCCTGGCGGTGTCCGAACGCGGCGTGCCCGCCGCAGGTGCGCCGGCGGGTGGAGCATTTTGCGTCGCGGCAGGCGATGGACATCGAAAACCTGGGCGAGGCCGTGGTGAACCAGCTCGTGGAGCGGGGGCTCGTGCGGACGGCGCCGGACTTGTATACGCTGCGTTTCGAGGATGTGCTGCAGCTCGAGAAGTTTGCCGAGAAGTCGTCGCAAAACCTGATCAACGCGATCCAGGCGAGCAAGGGCCGGGAGCTCTGGAGGCTCGTGCATGGGCTGGGTATCCAGCACGTTGGGGCGCAGAGCGCGAAGGACCTTGCGCGCCACTTCCGGACGCTTGAGGCGCTGGAAGCGGCGACGGAGGAGGACCTGATGCGGGTGGACGGCGTGGGCGAGACGGTGGCCCGGAGCATCCGGAACTTTTTTGAGCAGCCGGCGAACCGCGAAATGATCGCGCGTTTCCGCGACTGCGGCGTTGCGCCGGGTGGGGGCGGCGCCGTGGAGGTTAGGGAGGTGGCGACGGTGGCGCGGAAAACGTTTGTGCTCACGGGCACGCTTCCGGTGTGGTCGCGCGATGAGGCCTCGGCCGAGATTGAGCGGGCCGGCGGGCGCGTGGCCTCAAGCGTCAGCAAGAAGACGGACTACGTCGTGGCGGGCGCGGAGGCGGGCTCGAAGCTCGACAAGGCGGTGAAGCTGGGTGTGCGCGTGATCGACGAGGACGCGCTGCGTAAGCTGCTGAACGGCGAGGCGGTGTAAGGAGACGACTCGCGTCGGCGCGGAGGAAAAGCCAGGCCGCTTTGTGCGACAAGCCGAAGCAGAACCAGCTCTAGTAGCCGTGACGCTGGAGAAGGTCGTTGAGGGCGACCTGGAACTCCTGGATGTCCGCTTGCGAGGGCTTGTAACCCTTGGTTCCGGGGATGATGCCGAGGCGACCCATCTGGTCGATCTGCCATTGGGCGCTGACGCCGTCGCTGAAGGTGACGGAGCCGCTGATCATGGCGCCGGGGCGCACGATTTTGTCGAGCGACACGCTGACGGTGCCGGCCGGGGCGTCCTCGGGCACGAGGTCTTCTGCGGTATCGTCATCCGCAGGGGCACCCGGGAACGGGGCGGGCTCGTCTGCGGGGCTGCGGCTATCGACACCGCCTTGGATGGGGGGCGGTGTGAAGGGCTTCTGCGGGGCCGGTGCGGCCTTTTCCTGGAGTGACAGGTCGAGGTCGTCGATGAGGAACCGCACGTCCATGTAGGTCATCGAGACGCCGAGCTCTTTGCTCAGGCGTTGCTGGACGTCCGAAATGCTCAGGCCCTCGTTCACCCAACGGGCCACTTGTTCCTTCTGCTGGTCGGTCAGCGCCATAAGGGGTGAAACATAACGCTCCTTGGCGTGAAAACAAGTCCGGACCACGCACGGCGTGGGCCGATTTGTTGTGCACAGGGCGGTGGCCTGTCGCTTCGCTTGCTTGCAGGTGCTGGGCGCGCGGCGGCGGCCGATTTGTTGTAGCACAAGGCGGTGGCCTGTCGCTCCGCTTGCTTGCAGGTGCTGGGCGCGCGGCGTGGGCCGATTCTGTTGGGGCGCAGCGGGCGCGGGGCGGTAAGTTTGGTGCTGGGTGCGTTTTTGGGCGGGGATCGCAAGAGGCCCGGAGGGAACGGGCTAGACAAGGCGGGGCGGACGCATTAGGCGATTGAGCACCATGAAGGTGTACATCGACGGCAAGTTTGTAGACAAAGCGGACGCGAAGGTGTCGGTCTTCGACCACGGTTTCCTGTATGGGGACGGTGTGTTCGAGGGAATCCGGCTTTACGACGGCTGCGTCTTCAAGCTTGAGGAGCACCTGGAGCGTCTGGAGTACTCTGCAAAGGCCATCCTGCTGGACATGCCGTGGTCGCGGAAGGAAATTTCGGATGCGACGTGCGAGGCGTGCCGCGTGAATGGGCTGAAGAACGGGTATATCCGGCTGATCGTTTCGCGCGGCGAGGGTAGCCTTGGGCTGTCGCCGAAGTCGTGCCCGAAGCCGTCGCTGATCATCATTGCGGACTCGATCCAGCTTTATCCGAAGGAATTTTACGAGAAGGGGCTGAAGTTGATCACGGTGCCGACGCGCCGGTGCAACCCGGCGGCGCTGCCGCCGATGGTGAAGTCGCTGAACTACCTGAACAACATCTTGGCCAAGATGGAGGCGTTGCAGCACGGGTACCACGAGGCGATCATGTTGAACGACCAGGGGTACATCGCGGAGTGCACGGGCGACAACTTGTTCATGGTGCACAAGGGCAAGCTGTACACGCCGCCGGCGCACGCGGGGGCGCTGATCGGGATCACGCGTGAGGCCGTGCGCGAAATCGCGTCGGAGCTTGGCGTGACGCTCGTGGAGTCCAACCTGACGCGCTACGATGTGTGGAACGCGGAGGAATGCTTTGTGACCGGGACGGCCGCCGAGATCGTGCCGGTGGTGGAGATCGATGGGCGCCAGATTGGCAGCGGCAAGCCGGGTGAGCTGACGGGGCGTTTCCTAAAGGTCTTCCAGAAGAAGGTCACGGTGGAAGGCACGCGCATCTAGGGCGGTTTTACTTCGAGTTGTCGCTTGCGCCGACGCTTCGGCGCGGAGGGGAAAACCGCTTCAACAGATGCGACGACTTTGGGCGCCTTTGGCACGGGAGTGCCGGCGTGCCGTACGCAAAACACCCGCGGGCTTAAGGTGCCGCGGGTGTTTTCGTGTACAGCGAGCGGAGACGGTGCGTATCCGGTCCGCGGATACGGTGGCCGACGCTTCGGCGACCACGCACGGCGTGGGCCGTTTCGTTCGGCTGTACGGCTTACAATGCGGCCCTCACCCCATCCCCGCGTCGGCGGGGATGGAAGGAGGGATATCCAGCAGGCGCGACGACTTGGGCGAAATGCGTTGTCGGGGCTAATGAATCCGGCCGGGGTCGATGGTGCGGACGCTGGTGAAGCGGGCGCGGAAGAGTTCTTCAAGGAGGGCCCGGGTGGTGTCGGGGACGCGTTTTAGGGCGTCCTCGAAGGAGGGGGCGGGCGTCGCTGAGGCGGGAGAGGTGGGTGCGGCGGCCGTGGCGGGGTCGGTGGTGGCACGGTCGCCTGCGGCGGCTTCGGCGTCGGCGTAGGCGTCGATGAGTTCCGGCGGGGGGCCGTCGTCTTCCGGTGTGGTCGGGGCTGGAGGCGGCGCGGGTGCTTTGGGCGCGGGTGGAGCGGCGGGGGCCTCGGGCTTCAGGGAAATATAACCGGGCGCAGGCGCGGGCGGCGGAGGGGGCGTGGTCGGGGTGCCGTAGGCAGCGGGTGTTTCCGCGACGAAGGGAACGGAGGGCGGCTTGGACTGCGGGAGCGCGGTGCTGACTCCTGGGACTGCGGGTGCTGGCGGGGGCGGGGTGGGCTTGGTTTCAGCCGCCGCGAGGTTCAGCTTTTTTTTTTGTCCGGCTTCCTGGGGGAGGCCGGCGGCGAGTTCGCTGAGGTCTTTGAGGACGGTATCAATCGCGCGTGATCGGCTTTGCTCTACGGCTTTCAGGAGTGCGACTTCGAAGTTCACTTTTTGCGAGAGCCCGCTGCGGACGCTGTTTTCGCCGTCGTGCAGGGCCTCAAGCATGCGCAGGAGGCTTTCGGTGGTGAGGGGGGTGCCGAGGGCGGCGGAGCGGCCTTTCTGGCGGATGCTGTCGAGGAGGGCTTCGCGCACGCGTTCTTCGAGGTCCTGAAGGGCGCGGAAGAGGTCGCGGCCTTCGGCGGCTGTGCTGTCGATGAGGGCGATGAGCGAGCCGTAGTCGCCCGCGGCCATGGCGGTGGCGATATCCTTGAGCCTGTCCGAGGAGACGAGGCCGTAGACGTCGAGGACGTCCTTTTCGTCAACGTTGGTGCCGCAGAAGGAAATGAGCTGGTCGAGGATGGACTGGGCGTCGCGCATGCCGCCGTTGGCGAGGCGGGCGACGGCCTTGAGGGCGGGCTCGGAGATGGTGATTTTTTCGGCCTGCGCGATTTGGGAAAGCTTTTGAACGACGAGGGCGTCGGGGATGGGGCGGAACTCGAAGCGCTGGCAGCGGGAGAGGACGGTGGGCAGGACTTTCTGGGCTTCGGTGGTCGCGAAGATAAACTTCACGTGCGGGGGCGGCTCTTCAAGGGTCTTGAGGAGTGCGTTCCACGCGCCGACGGAGAGCATGTGGACTTCGTCGATGATGTAGATCTTGAAGCGGCACTGGGCCGGGGCGTATTGGCAGGCTTCGCGGAGCTCGCGGATGTAATCGACGCCGGTGTTGGTGGCGGCGTCGAATTCGATGACGTCCATGCAGTTGCCGGCCATGATGGCCTGGCAGATGGGGGAGTCATCGGGTGGGTTTGCGGAGGGGCCGTTTTCGCAGTTGAGCGCTTTGGCGAAGATGCGGGCGGTGGTGGTCTTGCCGGTGCCGCGCGGGCCGACAAAGAGGTAGGCGTGCGCGATGCGGTTCGTTTCGATCGCGTTCTTGAGGGTGCGGACGATGTGGTCCTGACCGACAAGCTCGTCAAACTGGCGGGGTCGCCAGCGGCGCGCGATGACCTGGTAGGCTTGTGCCATGGGAAACAGTTTTTGCCGGTTGGCCGAAAATGCAAGGCGAGTTTTGCCGTGCACGGCGTGGGGCCGTCAGTGCGGGCTCTGGTGGTGCTATTGCAGGGAACGGGGGCCGCAGGGGAAGGTTGAAGCCAGTTTCCAGGCAATGGGCCTGGCAGGGCCCGTGTTATTCGCCGTAGTGGACGGGGCGCACGAAGCGGAGGGGGACGAGGCCGACTGCGGCGAAGAGGATGCAGGCCTGGATGAACCAGTCGCCGTGCGTGACGTAGTGGCTGGGCTTGCCGACCCAGCGGCTGTCGCGGGTGATGTCGAAGACGCCGGCGCCTTTGTGGTAGATGGTGCGGTTCTGGTCTAAGAGGACGTCGCGGATTCTGCCTTGTTCGTCGATCCAGCCGCTCCAGCCGCCGTTGCCGCAGCGGATGACGGGGCGGCGGGTTTCGACGGCGCGGAGGACGGAGTGGGCGGCGTGCTGGTAGGCGCCGCCTTCCTCGCCGTACCAGGCGTCGTTGGTGACGACGATGAAGAAGTCGGCTCCGTGGGCTGCGGAGGCGCGGGCGAGGGTGGGGAAGATGTCTTCGTAGCAGATGAGGGGTGCGGCGCGCCAGGTGCCGTCGTAGGTTGTGATGGCCAGGGGCTCGAGGCGTTCGCCGAAGGAAAACTCACCTTCCAGGGGGACGACTTTTTCGATGAAGGGGAGCCAGCGGGGGACGTATTCGCCGAAGGGCACGAGGCGGCGTTTGGCGTAGTAGTCGGGGGCCAGGCCGGTCTTGGGATCAAAGAGGGCGACGATGTTGTACCACTTGGAATCCTCGACGGCCAGGGAGCCCGTGAGGATCGGGCGGCGCAGGTCTGCGGCGAGCTGGGCGAGGCGGTCGCGGAAGGGGGCGATGTTGGGCGCGATGACGGGGTAGGGGGTGGCGGCTTCGGGCCAGAGGTAGAAGTCGGGAAGGAGTGGGCGAATCGCGCGGGTGTGCTTCTCCAGGGACTCCATGATGCGGGGGGCTTCGGCGGGGTCCCACTTGAGGGTGGCGGGGATGTAGGGCTGGACGATGCCGACGCGGAACATGGGCTGGCTGTCGGTGCGGTCGGGCATGTCGCGGTAGAAGAGCCAGCCGCAGGCGAGGAGGCTCGCAAGGGCGAGGAAAAACTCGGGGCACAGCTGGAGCCAGCCGGGGCGGGGGTGGTCGAGGCTGTTGCCTGTGGCGACGATGTGCTTGCGCCAGGCGACGAGGCGCATGGCGAAGGAGGCGATGCCGAGGTTGAAGAAAATGAGGATGAAGGAGACGCCGTAGGCGCCGGCCCAGGCGGCGGGCTGGAGGAGTGCGGGGCGCTGCCATTGGCTGGCGGCGAGGGGGAGCCACGGGAAGCCTGTGAGGACCCAGCTCCGGAGCCACTCCGTGAGCACCCAAAGCGCGCCGAGGGCGGCGAGGCCGAGCAGGCGCAGGGGGAAGGGGGCGGAGGCGATGCGCGGGCCTGCCCACCAGACGCCCGCGGCCCAGGGGAGCCAGAAGAGGGCGAGGACGAAGGAGAGCAGGGTGAGGCCGATCCAGCCGTAGGGCGGGTGGACGAAGCGGAGCCAGATGAGAATGGCGAACCACGCGGCCCAGGCGGTGCCGAGGCTGGCAAGGAAGAACCGGCGCGCGGGGACGCCACACATCCCCCAGACGAGATAGGGGACCGCGAAGAAGTAGGCGGCCTGCGCGGCATCGAACGGCGGGAATGACGCGGTGAGCAGGGCAGCGGTGAAGAGGCCTACGGCCCAGGGGAGGCCGCGGGTCCAGAGCGTGAGGGCAAGGGGCTGGAGGCGAGCCCAGCGGGAGGCGGGTTTCGACGTGGCTGAGGCCTTCTTATTTTCGGGCATGGGTTTGCGTCTGGCGCACGGGGGGCGTACGCCTTGGGAAAAGAAGGTGAGGAAAGGGGCGGTCGGTGGGCGACTGCGATGCGGTTTTTGATGCCCGGTCGCGCGCGCGTCCGCTCGAATTGTGCGGCAACGTAAACGGGAAGTGCTTTAGGGCCGTGCCATTCAAGTTGTCGCTTACGCCTACGCTGCGGCGAGCGTGGACGCCGCATCCTTGCGTCGGCGCGGGCTAAAGAGGGATTTCCGTAGCGGCGACATCTTTGAGTAGGGCTGCTCTAATCCTGGGCGTCGGGATCGTTCACACCGCAGCACTTCTTGTATTTCTTGCCGCTGCCGCAGGGGCACGGGTCGTTGCGACCGACCTTGGGGCCCTCCCGGCGCACGGGGACGGGCACCGGGGCTTCCTTCGGTTGGGCGGCAGGCGCGCCAGCCGCGGCGGTGACGGGCTGGACGGGGTCTGACGGGCCGGACTCGTGGGCGGTGCGGGCCATGAGCGCGGCGATGCGCTCAAAGGCGGCGAGGTTGGTGGCGGCGCGGAAGAGGGACGAGCAAATCTCGTCGCGTACGCGGCCCATCATTTCCTCGAAGAAGGTGAAGGCTTCCGACTTGTACTCGTTGAGCGGGTCTTTCTGGCCGTAGCTGCGCAGGCTGATTGCGCGGCGCAGGTCTTCCATCTCGGTGAGGTGGTCCTGCCAGTTGCGGTCGATGGCGCGGATGACGACGATGCGTTCGAGCTGTTTGAGAAGGACGGGGTCCTCGAAGCTTTCGCGCTGCTTGTAGGCGCCTTTGACGAGGTCAACGACGAGCTTTGCGGCCTCGTTCATCGTCTTGCCCTTGAGGTCTTCGGCCTTGAGGGAGACGGGGAAGTGCAGGCGCACCCAGCCGACGAAGCTTTCGGCGTCTTCCGCGGCGGGCTCGCGGCCCTGGTGGTCGGGGTAGAACTTGTCGAGGCGGCCCGCGACTTCCTCTTCGATCATCTCGAAAAGGACTTCGCTGGGCATGTCGCTGCGGAGCGCGTCGTTGCGGATGCCGTAAATGACTTCGCGCTGGCGGTTGAGAACGTCGTCGTACTGGAGCAGGCGCTTGCGGATGGTGTAGTTCTGCTGCTCGACTTTCTTTTGGGCGGACTCGACGGCGCGGTTGAGGAGCGGGTGTTCGAGGGGTTCGCCTTCCTGGAAGCTTTTCTCGAGGATGCGCGAAATGGGGCCTGCGTTGGAGAACAGGCGCATGAGGTCGTCCTCAAGGGAGATGAGGAAGCGGCTCATGCCGGGGTCGCCCTGGCGCGCGCAGCGGCCGCGGAGCTGGCGGTCGATGCGGCGGGACTCGTGGCGTTCCGTGCCGAGGACGAAGAGGCCACCGAGTTCGCCGACGCCGGGGCCGAGTTTGATGTCGGTGCCGCGACCGGCCATGTTGGTGGCGATGGTGACGGCGCCGCGCTGGCCGGCGCGGGCGACGATTTCGGCTTCCTGCTGGTGGAATTTCGCGTTGAGGACGGTGTGGGGGATGCCGACGCGCTTGAGCATCTTGCTGAGCACTTCGGAGGCTTCCACGGAGGCGGTGCCGACAAGGACGGGCTGGCCCTTCTTGTTGCACTCCTGGATCATCTCAATGGCGGCGGCGTATTTTTCGCGGCGGGTCTTGTAGATGACGTCGTTGAAGTCTTCCCGCACGCAGGTCTTGTGCGTGGGGATGGCCATGACGACGAGCTTGTAGATGTCGAAGAACTCGGAGGCCTCGGTTTCGGCGGTGCCGGTCATGCCGGCGAGTTTGGCGTAGAGGCGGAAATAGTTCTGGATGGTGATGGTGGCGTAGGTCTTGGACTCCTTCTCGATCGCCACGTTTTCCTTGGCTTCGACGGCCTGATGGAGGCCTTCGCTCCAGCGGCGGCCAGGCATCATGCGGCCCGTGTTTTCGTCGACGATGACGACTTTGCCTTCGTGGACGACGTATTCCTTGTCGCGCTCGTAGAGGGCGTAGGCGCGCAGGAGCTGGGAGAGGCAGTGGATTTCTTCGGAGATGTTGCCGAAGCGCTCTTCTTCCTTGGCCTTGAGTTCCTGGCGCTTTTCGGGCGTGAGGTCGTCGCGCTTGTCGATTTCGACGAAGATGCTGGGCAGATCGGGGAGGACGAAGGCGTCCGGGTTTTCCGGCATGAGCACGTTGCGGCCTTTTTCGGTGAGGTCCGACTGGTGCTGCTTTTCGTCGACGATGAAGTAGAGCTCTTCCTTGAGCTTGTAGCGGGCCTCCTTGGCGAAGTCGCTGGAGAGCTCGAGGTCGAAGCTTTCGAGGGCCTTGCGGATGGCGCCGTTTTCCATGAGGCGCAGGAGCTGCCGGTTTTTCGGCATGCCCATGCGGACTTGCAGGAGTTTCTCAAGGGCTGCGCGGTGTTCGCCGTCTTCCTTTTCGAGCTCGGGCTTGGCTTCCGCGACGAGGCGGTTGCACAGGCGCTGCTGGAGGCCGATGAGGCGCTCGACGCCGGGCTTGAGTTGCTGGTAGGGGGCGTCGCGTTCTTCGTGGGCGGGGCCGGAAATGATGAGCGGGGTGCGGGCTTCGTCGACGAGAATGGAGTCAACTTCGTCGATGATGCAGAAGAAGTGGTCGCGCTGGACCTGGTCTTCCTTGCGCGTGGCCATGCCGTTGTCGCGCAGGTAGTCGAAGCCGAATTCGCTGGCGGTGCCGTAGGTGATGTCGCAGGTGTAGGCGGCGCGGCGGTCCGCGGAGGACATCTGGTTCTGGATGCACCCGACGGTGAGGCCGAGGAACTTGTAGATGTAGCCCATCCACTCGGAGTCGCGGCGGGCCAGGTAGTCGTTGACGGTGACGAGCTGGCAGTTGCGCGAGGAGAGGGCGTTAAGGTAAAGGGGGAGCGTGGCGACGAGGGTTTTGCCTTCACCGGTGGCCATTTCCGCGATGCGGCCCTGGTGGAGGGCGATGCCGCCGATGAGCTGCACGTCGTAATGGACCATGTCCCACGAGAGGGGCTGTCCGCAGACTTCGATCTGGCGGCCGCAGAGGCGCCGGGCGGTGTTCTTGACGGCGGCGAAGGCTTCGGGGAGGAGCTTGTCGAGGGTCTCGCCTTGCTTGAAGCGCGCGCGGAACTCGTCCGTCTTGGCGCGCAACTGGTCGTCGCTTAGTTTTTGGTACTCCTGTTCGAGCCGGTTGACTTCGGCAACGATGGGCAGGGCGCGCTTGACGAACTGCCGGTAGTGACGGCCAGAGAAGATCTTGAAGATGCTGGAGATCATGGTCCTTAAGCCTGCGGCGGCGCCGCGGCGGCTATAGGTTCGCCCGGGAGCCCCCGGGACGGTTTTTTCAGAAACTGCCAAAGATGCAGGATTTCAGGGCGTTGGCAAGGGCACAAGGGCAGGCCAGACGGTCGAAAATGCAATTGTGCGTGGGGCCACTGTGGTGCTGCGGTGTGGGGCCACGGGGCCTAGGGCAGGTCTCCTTTGGAACGACGTGAACGCGTGCGATACTTGAAGTAGAACCGCTCTAGCTCTCGTCTTCTTCGCTTTCTTCGGGGTCTTCGAGTTCGACTTCCTCGACGACGCGGGTGCGGCAGAGGAAATCATGGCCGGCGAGGCGGCGTGAATTGAAGAAGGGGATGCTGAAATTGATGACGCTGATGGCGAGGGAGGGCAGGAACAGGAAACTGAGCACGCTTACGGCCTTGAACATGGAGCGCAGGGCCGAGTCAAGAAAGGGGGGCGGGCGCAGGGCGTTTACCTGGATGACCTGGATGCGGAAGATGCGTTTGCCGAGGGAAGCCCCGCGCATGAAGGTTTCGCTGGCGAAGAAGTAGAGCCAGAAGAGGACGATGGCGAGCCAGTGGCTGTAGTCGATCATCGCGGCTACGGAGGAGGGCGCGTGGATGCGCTCCGGCATGACGCCGTTGGCCTGGGCGCGCTCGGCCTCGGCGGCGACCTTTTCCAGCCACACGCCGAATTCTCGCATGCCGTCGGGAAACTCGTTCGGGAGGATGAACGAGCGCAGGATGAAGGCGACGGCGAAGCCGATGAGCAGCGTGTCGAGCAGCAGCGCGAGCCCGCGGAAAAAGAGGTTCGCGGGCGTGGGCTCCTCAGGGGTGTCGTTGGGGAGCGGCGGGGGCGCTTCCCGGTCGGCTGAGAAATCCTCGGAGGACATTTCGCGGGGGCGCTAGCAGCCTTGCAGCTTACGGTAGGCCTTGACCGTGTTGGCCATGAGCATCGCAACGGTCATCGGGCCGACGCCACCGGGAACGGGCGTGATTTTCGAGCACTGGGGGGCCACGGCGTCGAAATCGACGTCTCCAACGAGGCGGAAGCCGGCCTTCTTGGTTGGGTCGGGGACGCGGTTGATGCCAACGTCGATGACGGCGGCACCGGGCTTGACCATGTCGGCGGCGATGAAGCGGGCCTTGCCGATGGCCGCGATCAGGACGTCTGCCTGGCGGGTGATGGCGGGGAGGTCCTGGGTGCGGGAATGGCAGAAGGTGACGGTGGCGTTGCCGGGGGTGCCTTTTTGCAGGAGGAGGAGGCCGGCGGGCTTGCCGACGATGAGGCTGCGGCCAACAACGACGACGTGCTTGCCGGCGGTCTCAATTTTGGAGTGGCGGATGAGCTCGACGATGCCGGCGGGTGTGCAGGCGACATAGCCGCTGGCGTCTTCCTGCGTGAGCTTGCCGACGTTCATCGTGTGGAAGCCGTCGACGTCCTTGTCCGGGTGGACGCGGTTGAAGACTTCCAGTTCGGGCAGGTGGGACGGGAGCGGGGCCTGGATGAGGATGCCGTGGACGCGGGTGTCGGCGTTCAGGGCGTCGATCTTTGCAAAGAGTTCGGCTTTCGTGATGGTGGTGGGAAGGACGTCCAGCCGGCTTTCGATGCCAAGTTCCGCGGCGACTTTCTGTTTTTTGGCGACGTAGGAGACGGAGGCGGGGTCCTCACCCACGCGGATGAAGGCGACCGTAGGCTTGGGGCCGCTGAAGGAGCGGACCTGTTGCGTGAGGTCTTCCAGGATTTTCTTGGAAATGGCGTTGCCGTCGATCAGGTCCATGGTCGTTGCGTGGGATGCGGGATGTTGCGCTCTTCGGGGGAGCGGGGGCAGCAACGCGGGCGGGAGGGCTTACTGGTCGTTGATCTGGAGGGTCTTGGCGCGGATGAGCACGCCGGGAGAGGCGTCCGTGGGGTGTGCCGTGCCGTAGATGACGACCTGATTGCCGAAGTAGGTTTCGATGGGGCGCGTGAGGGTGGCGTCGTTGAAGTCGATCCAGCCGATGGGCAGGCCCTGGGCGTCGCGCAGGAGGTAGGGCGTGGGGCCCTGGATGAAGGTGAGGGTGGAGGTCTTCAGCTCAAGGCGGCCGATGAAATAGCGGGGGAGTTCAAAGGCTTCCCTGGCGTCCGCACGGCTGTAGATCGCACCGCTGCCGAGTTTGGGCTGCTGCGGGGCTTTGGCGACAGGGGCCGGCGGCGGCGGGGGCGGGGGAGGCG
>CAZQIE010000020.1:0-37367 GCA_964593675.1 uncultured Opitutales bacterium | reverse complement strand
CCCCGCCCCTACGACACCCCCGCCGGCGCACCAGGCAGCGTCTGCTCGATGACCACGGACAGCGCCTGCCCCGGGTGACAATCCGCCCGCAACCCGACAAAGCCGGTCCGGAAGCGGTCATAGTGCGGCCACAGCAACGTCCTGTCCGTCTCCGGAATCTTCAGCGCCTCAATGTCCCCCCGCGAAAAGAACGCAAAGCGCCCCTCGTCGATGTGCTCCGGCAACGCCTCCAGCAACCTGTGGCAGTCGAACAAGAACATCAGCCAATGCCCCGAGCCCTCATAAGACTTTTCCGAAATATACCCCCACAAGTGCAAGTCCCCCGCCGTACACGCCACCCCGATCTCCTCCCCCACCTCGCGCACCGCACACTCGAACGGCGACTCCCCCTGCGCCATCTCCAGCTTGCCGCCAATCGGGCTCCAGCAACCCAGGTTCGGCGCCTTGCGCCGCTGGATAAGCAAGTGCCGCCCGTCTCGGTGGCGCACGAAAACCAGAACTGAAATCTTGAAAGGAAGCTCCTGGGACATCGGCAAAAGCGTGCCACCTCCCCTAGCCGAAACCCCACCCAACCGCAAGGGGCGAAACACGACCGCGCACCCCAGGGTGCAATTGCGGTTGCCGCCTTCAAAACGCCGTTGCACCTTATCTCCGACCGACGGATGAAGCCCCACCAATTCGCCAGCGACAATTACTCCGGCATCTGCCCCGAGGCGCTTCAAGCCTTCCTCGCCGCCAACGAAGGCCACGCCCCCGCCTACGGCAACGACCGCTGGACCGCCGAAGCCTCCGACCTCCTCCGCGAACTCTTCGACGCCGACTGCGAAGTCTTTTTCGTCTTCAACGGCACCTCCGCGAACGGCCTCGCCCTCGCCGCCCTCGCCCAGCCCTACCACAGCATGGTCGTGGCGGAGTGCGCCCACGTCGAAACCGACGAATGCGGCGCCCCCGAGTTCTTTTCCTCGGGCACAAAGCTCCTCCTCGGCGCCACCCGCAGCGGCAAGCTCGACCCCGCCTCCATCCGCGCCCTCGTCACCAAGCGCACCGACATCCACTACCCCAAGCCCAAACTCGTCTCCGTAACCCAGGCCACCGAAACCGGCACCGTCTACACCCGCGAAGAACTCCTCGCCATCCGCAACGTCTGCGACCGCTACCACCTGCGCCTCCAGATGGACGGCGCCCGCTTCGCCAACGCCTGCGCCCACCTCGACTGCAAGCCCCGCGAAATTTCCTGGGAATGCGGCGTCGACGCCCTCTGCTTCGGCGGCTCCAAAAACGGCCTCCCCGTCGGCGAACTCGTCATCTTCTTCGAACGCGAACTCGCCCAGGACTTCGAATACCGCTGCAAACAGGCCGGCCAACTCGCCTCAAAAATGCGCTTCCTCGCCGCCCCCTGCGTCGGCCTTCTCAAAACCGGCGCCTGGCTCCGCAACGCCCGCAACGCCAACGCGTGCGCACGCCTCCTCGAAGCCGAACTCTCCAAACTCCCCGGCCTCCAAATCCTCTACCCCGTCCAGGCCAACGCCGTCTTCGTCCGCCTTCCCGAACACGTCGCCGCCGCCCTCCGCGACCGCGGCTGGATCTTCTACACCTTCATCGGCGACGCCGCCCGCTTCATGTGCTCCTGGGACACCCGCAAAGAACACGTCCGCGCCCTCGCCCAAGACCTCCGCGAAATCCTCGGCGGGTGACCTTTTCGGGCCTTCCCGTACCCGCCTGAACCTCCCTATCGCCTTCAGCCCAGCGTACACGAAGGGCGTTAGAGCACATACCGCTCAAGCGCCTCACCCGGTGGGTACAGTGCTTCGCTCGCGCCGACGCGAAGATGGGCGTGTCCATGCTGCCAAGAGCCGCAATCCGACCCGTGGCAGCCGAACAAAACGGCCCACGCCGTGCGAGGTCGCCGCAGCCTCAGCGCAGACGGCACCCCGATGTGAACCTGAAAAACGCGGCGGCACAGCCCCCCGCCCACCTCACCCCTCTGGCAGCAACGTCGTCTGCTTGGCGGACGGGCCCGGGGGCACGGTGCCCTCAGCCGGCGCAGGCGGGTGCAGGTGCCGCGGCGGCAGCGCCACCCGCGACGCCAAAATCTCCTCATGCTCGCGGATGATGCGCTCGCAAATCTGCTTCACGTGCATCTTCAGCCAAAGTGCCGTACTGCTCGCCGGGCGGTAGTCAGCCGGCCCGTAAGCATGGATGCGCCCCACCTGCAACAGCATGTCATTCTGCGCAAACTCATCCGCGTTGTCGGGATTGTAGACCGCGTAAGTGCGGCCCCCACCCTTGCGCACCACCGAGAACACCGGAACGTCGCTCGGCCCGTCCGCCACATAGATCATGTTGCGCAACGGCACCCGGCGGTCCTCCGGTCGCATCACCGCATTCACGTCGATTTCAGGGTTCTTGTTCGAGCCCTTGTTAATCTCGAAAACGAACCGCGTCTTTATCGTGTTGTCCACGATCACGCCGATCTGGCTGATCTCACGCTCCGTCTCCAGCTCAAGCTCCTTTTGCCGGCTGAAATACGCGGGCAACGGGTTCTCCACGAATTCGCAGCCGTAGATCCCATCCACATACGGCGCGACCGCACTCCCCCGGATCATCTCAGCCAGCCCCGTCGAGACGATATAATGCTCCAACTGGATGTCGTGTTGGCGGAACTCCCGCCCCCGCACCAGTTGCCGCAGCTCGTCGAAGAACTCCGGCAGCCCCGGGTACAACGGCAAATCCCCGCCCAGCCGCCGAAGCATCGCATTGTTCAGCCCCTTCAGCGGGCCCGTGCGCACGAAACTCAGCAGATGGTTCAGGTAGATCGTCTCACGCGACACCTTCAACCCGCGCCGCTCATACAAGTCCGGCAGCGCCTTCACCTCGTCCCAGAACGTCTTCCCGTCGATCCCGTAGTGCCGGAAGATCGCCTCCTGCATGTAGCCCTTGATCAGGGTCTTGTCGAAATCCCAGATGCACGCGATGATCTCGCGCGTTCGCAGGCTGCTCCCTTCAATAGCGGTTTCCATGGGCCGGTGTCTTCAAAAATACTTGCTTCCCGCCCCCCTCGGCGGTTCCATCCCCTCCTTGCGCCAAGCTTAAGAAAGCCCCTCCGCGCTGATCCAGACAATTTCCCGCCCACGCCACTGCCGGAGGCTCCCGCCCCGCCACGCACCCGGGCACCTTTCCTTTCCTTAAAGCCATGCTGGGCATCCCTCCCATCGAACCCTTTGCCAAACGGCGCGCCGAAATCGACGCCCTCATGGCACGCAGCGACTTCTATTCGGACCAGCGCAAGGCCGCAGAACTCTCCCGCGAGCACCAGAAACTCGGCGACCTCCTCGACCTGCACCGCCGCCTTTCCAAGCTCCTCAAGGACATCGACGAAAACAAGGCCCTCCTCGCCGACACCGCAGGAGACCCCGACCTCAAGGCCTTGGCCGCCGAAGAGCTCGCGGGCCTCGAGTCCCAGGTCGAGCCCCTGCGCCAGCAAGTCCTCGTCGCAATGATCCCGCCCGAAGCCGCGGACGCACGCAACATCGTCATGGAAGTCCGCGCCGGCGCCGGCGGTGACGAAGCCTCCCTCTTCGCCGCCGACCTTACCCGCATGTACCAGCGCTTTGCCGAAAACCGCGGCTGGAAGTGCGAACCCCTCAGCCTCAGCACCTCCGAAGTCGGCGGTTACAAGGAAGCCATTTTCCTCATCACGGGCGAAGACGTCTACCGCAACCTCAAGTTCGAAAGCGGCGTCCACCGCGTCCAGCGCGTGCCGGCCACCGAAGCCTCCGGCCGCATCCATACCTCCACCGTCACCGTCGCCGTCCTCCCCGAAGCCGAGGAAGTCGATATCGACATCCGCCCCGACGAACTTGAAATCACCGTCGCCCGCGCCAGCGGCCCCGGCGGTCAGGGCGTAAATACCACGGACTCCGCCGTCCAGATCCTCCACAAACCCACCGGCCTCATCGTCAAGTGCGCCGACGAGCGCTCGCAGCTCAAGAACAAGGCGAAAGCCCTCAAGGTCCTCCGCGCCCGCCTCCTTGAGCGCAAGCAGGAAGAAGAAAACGCCAAATACGCCGCAAACCGCCGAAACCAGATCGGCACAGGCGACCGTTCCGAGCGCATCCGCACGTATAATTTCCCGCAGAACCGGCTTACCGACCACCGCATCGGCCTCACCCTCCACAGCCTCCCGCAGATCATGGAAGGCGAAATCGTGGAAATGCTCGACGCCCTCCAGAAGGCCGACCAGGCACAGCGCCTCGCCGAGCTCATGCCCAAGGAATAGCTCCGGACCGCCGCGCCACACGCCGCCAGACAGAACCCTTTACTGCGGCGGCCGCGTCGTCTCACCGTCCAGCCACTCGCCGCGGATCAGCACCTCCTTCGGCCACCGCCCTTCCGCCCGCCAGCCACTCTGGAGCTGCTCCACGATCAGGTCCACGCCCGCCGCCCCAATCGCTTCCCGGCGCTCGCAAATCCCGCTCCAGCCCTTCACGTCCGCCTCCACCTGCAAGTGCGCAAGGCCAAGGTCGCGCGGCACGACCAGCCCAAGTTCCTTCACCCAGTTACGGACCTCCGAATTCGCGCAAATCACCACATCCGGCTTGTAGTCCTTCAGCCAGATCGGGAACTCCGGTGGGCAACGCGTGCGGTCGAAAACGTAACTCGGCGCGGGTCCACCCAAAAACAACAGCGGGACGCGGCTGCGCTCCGGCAAGTCTCCCTGAACCACCGCCCACGCGCCCTCGATCCGCCCCCACCCGACGTTGTTCTGCCAATGCCCAATCGCCAGCCCCGGCCGCTTGTAGCCCCGCTGCAAGAGCCGATGCGCCGCGATCCTCAAGTTCGCGAAAACGTCCGCGCTCGCAGCAGGGCAGAACCGCGAATTCTCCCGCGACTCCGGCACCTCCCACAAAAGCCCCGTCGCATCCGAAACCGCGGCGCAGAAATGATCTGGCCAAGGTTCCAGCACCCGGTTCAGCACACGCAACCGCGGCAGGAGCACCCCACGGATACCCCGCGCCGTCGCAATGCGCTGATACATCGTCGCCCGGCGCACCGGCTCGTCCGGCGCGTCGGTGCCTACTGAAATGACATCAAGATGGTAGCCAAGCTGCTCGGCACGCGCCTTGGCCCCCTCGAAGTAAGGCCTCTCATAAGGCACGCTCGCCCAGTAATCCGGTTTCTCAAAATCGTTTACCCAGCCAATCGCAAACTGCACCGGCTTGCGCACACGCGCGCGCACATGCGCCTGATAAATCGCGACCAAGGGATCCGGACGGTAGCCGAGCTTCTCAGCAACCTCCTTCACCCGCTGACGGGTAGCCTCCGAAATTCGCGGATCATTTCGAAGCGCAAGGGACACCGTCGTTGCACTGCAACCGGCTGTCTTGGCGACTTCGCGAAGGGAAACGTTCGGCATGGGGCACCACCGAATTTCCGGGCCACCCAGCTCAGGTGCGCAACAAGCCCCGCACCTACGCCGACAGCACCGGGATCGGCCCTGTTATGCACCCATCCCTCGAGACAATCAAGCAGACAGAACAGCCGGGAACTCCTTCATCCGCGCCGCCCCGGCGGCGAGCGTGGACGCCCCAGCCTCGCGTCGGCCTGTGCCAACTCGTGCGGTCGGATTATCCGGCAACTCAAACGGGAACCGCCCTGGCGGCGCACGCCCAAGAAAGCGGCCACCCCGGCTACGCAGGCGCACTGCCCCCCCAGCCTCAGAACTCGCCGCTTCCGTGTCCCCTCGCCCCGGCATCCAGCCGGAACACAAACACGTCGCAAGAACCGGCACTCGCCAGGACCGCCGTGCCCCCATTCGGCGCCGGAAATGCGCCCGCCCCAAAAAACCGGCCCGTCACGTAAACGGAACCCTCCGGGCCTGCAGCCGCGCCCGCCCCAAGACTCCAGTTCTCGCTACCAGAAGCCCCGCCACCCGCAGACCATGCCCCCAACACCCGCCCGTCCGGCCCATAGCGCACCGCAAAAATATCGCTCGCACCATCACGCCCCGTGCACCGCAGCGTGCTGCCCCCGAAACGGGCGACACCGCGGAACGCCCCCGTTGCCGTTGCGTTACCCTGACCGTCCACGGCCACACGATGGCCAAAGTCCATTTCCGGCCCACCCCCCACCGCCGCCCACCGGCAACGCCCATCCGGGGAAAAGCGGGCGATGAAAACATCGGCCCCGGCGCCGCGCGTGCCCATCGGCGTCACGCCAACGACATTGCACGGCCCCGCGAGGTCTCCCGTCACCCAGAAATCGCCGTCGGGTCCAAGCTCCAGGCCACCCGGCCGCACCTGATCATTCCCCCGGCTCCCAAAACTCTGCGCCCAGCGGAACGCTCCCGACTCAGCATCAAGCTGGAGCACAAAGGCATCCCACCCGCCCGAAGAATGGAGCTTGCCGGCGTTGCCTGAAGCCGCCGCGTAAAACTCGCCCTCAAAGAAACCCGCCACCGTCAACCGCCCCTCGCTGTCCACGCGCAACCCGTGCGCCTGCTCACGCCCCGGCCCGCCGAGCTGCTGCACCCACCGCAGCGCGCCCGTGGGCGAATACGAGGCGAGCACCATATCCCGCGAGCCCTCGCGACTCGTGAACGTCGTGCTGCCGAATTTCGCCGTGCCCGTGAACACGCCCGCCATGTAGACGTTGCCCGCCTCGTCAAAACACACGTCCAGGGCGTCCTCAAACGCAGTACTCTCCGGCGTGAACGGCGGCGTTTCCGCATCACCATACGTGTCCGCCCAAAGAAACCCGCCTCGTGAATCGAAGACCGCCACAAACCCGTCACGCCCCGGCCCGCCTGAAAGCGTCGCGCGACTGTTACCCGCCTCCAGCGACAACCGCCCCCCGCAATACCCGGCGATTGCAATCCGGCCCGTCGGCCGGTGCACCGTCACCGTATGCGGCATGTCCGCCCCAGGCCCCGTGAACGTCTTCACCCAAAGCAACCGCCCCTCCGGCGTATACTTTGCAAGAAACACGTCCACCTGCCCGCGGTTCGCCTCCCCATTTGGCGGCGAAAACGCCCGCTGCTCCGCCCGCCCACCCGCCGGGTCGAAATCCACGACCCCCTGGAAATAGCCTGTAACCAGCACATTCCCCTCTCCATCCACCGCAATCCCTTTCCCATAGTCGCTACCAGCGCCTCCCACACGAAAAGGCATCTCGGCACGCGCACCCGACACAGCGGCAAAAACGAGCATCACAGCAAACAAGGTCTTCATGCAGATAAAGGATGAGGGGGTAACCGGGCGCCTGAACGCGCGCCAACGGGAATAACCCCGGAAAACCGCCGGAGTTTCAAACGCGGCCACCCCTTGCCTCACCGCACCCCCACCCAACCGTTGGCTCCCCTAGATAAGGGTTTGTCTTATGCGCCCGCCCTCTCATACAAGGGGGAACAACATGGACACCATTATCGCCCTCCTCTCCGGCCCAGACCGCCCCGGTCTCGTGGCGCGCGTCTCCGGCTGGATCTACGAGCGCGGCGGTAACATCATCCACGCCGACCAGCACCGCGACGGCGAGGCGCTCGTATTTTTCCAGCGGATCGAATGGAGCCACCCCGACCTCGAAGCCGAAGCCCAGGCCTTCCACGATATGGCCGCCAGGGAGCTCGGGATGAACGTCCGCGTCGGCCTGTCCACCGACCGCCCCCGCGTCGTCATCCTCGTCTCGAAGATGGACCACTGCTTCCACGACCTCGTGTTGCGGTTCCGCGCCGGCGAAATGCCCGGCAACCTCTCCGCCGTCATTTCCAACCACCAGGACCTTGAGGAAAGCACCAACCTCTACGGCATCCCCTTCCACCACGTCCCCGTCACCGCCGCCAACAAGGAAGCCGCGGAAGCCCAGCAGCTCGCCCTCCTGCACCAGTACCGCGCCCAACTCGTCGTCATGGCCCGCTACATGCAGGTCCTCTCGCCCGCCTTTCTCGAACGCGCCGGCTGCCCGGTCATCAACATCCACCACAGCTTCCTGCCCGCCTTCGCAGGCGGCAAACCCTACCACCAGGCCTACAGCCGCGGCGTGAAGCTCATCGGCGCCACCGCCCACTACACGACCAAGATCCTCGACCAGGGCCCGATCATCGCGCAGGACGTCACCCACATCAACCACCGGCACAACATCAACGACCTCATCCGCCGGGGGCGCGACCTCGAAAAGATCGTCCTTGCCCGCGCCGTGCGCTGGCACCTCGAAAACCGCATCCTTGTTTATAATAACAAGACCGTCGTATTCGATTAACGGATACGCCCGCACACCTACACGGCGGCGCGGATAAGCTTCAGGATCGCGCACGCATCCAGCAGGCCCTTCGGCACAAACGTGCCCGGCACCACGTACTCCGGAAACTTCCCCGTCGCCGCGTCCCGTTCCGACGCATGATCATTGCCACCGCTCGGCCCGAGGCCGTCCAGCGTCGGCACCATCGGCGAGAAATAGTTGGCGTCGCTCAGGCCACCCCGGTGCTCCTCCGCCACGCGCAGGCCCAGTTCCGCGCCCGTCGACACCCACACCTCACGCAACCGCTCCGTCTCCGCATTCAACGGCCACGGCGGAGACTCCCTCAGCATCTCGACCTTCACCATCGCGGGCGTCCCGTCCGCCACGCTCCGGACCTCACCCGGCCCCGCCATCGCCAGGATCTTCCCCACCGCTTCGCGGTACACCGTGCGGTCAAACACCCGAAGCTCCACCAGGGCCTCCGCCTGGTGCGGCACCCGGTTAACAACCGTGCCCCCCTGGATCACGCCCACGTTCACGGTCAGCTTCCGGCTGTGGTCCGTCAACGCCGCAATCCGCGTCACCGTCAGGGCGAGCTGCTGGATCGCGTTCACGCTCTCCGCGTGCCGGTTCCCCGCGTGCCCACCACGCCCCTCCACGGAAACCCGCAGCATCGCGCGGCCCTTTCGCGCCACCACAACCGAGCACGCCTGCGCGTCCCCCTGGTCCTTACCGGCCTCAAAAACGAGGGCCGCAATCGTCTTTTCCGGCTCAAAAAAGGCGCGGGCAAATTCAGCAAACCCGTCCGAAAGCACCTCCTCGCAGGCGTCGGCCGCGATCACCCACGTCACGGCCTCAAATGCCTCCGGGCAAACGTCCCGCAGCACACGCAAGACGAGCCAGATCATCACCGTCCCGCCCTTGATGTCGCTCGTACCCGGCCCGTAGATGCGCCCGCCCTCCGGCATCCAGCGAAAGCCGTTGCGGATTTCCTCTTCCGGCGGAAACACCGTGTCCAAATGCGTCACGAGCACGAGCGTGCGCGCCGTTTTCCCGCGCCGCGTCAGGAAAAGGTGATCCCCGTGGTTCGGGTCTTTTGCAGGAACATGAGCCGCCCCGAAACCAAGCTGCGCAAACGCCCGGGCCGTGCAGGCCGCAAGCCTCCGGACACCCTCCGCGTTTTCGGAAAACGAATTGATGCCCACCATCTCCCGCAACAACTCCATGGCCTCTGGGAAAAGCTCCTCCAGCCGCGCCCGCAGGGCATCGACGGTTTCCGGCGTTATCGCAGCATCATTTGGCATGGCCACCTGTTATGCGCGCACGCAGCCCTTCGCGCAATCCCCTAACAAACGGGCGCGTCCGCATGCCTCACCCACCCTCCCCCTCAAAACCCACTTGCGCAGAACACGCCTTTTTCAGACGCTCCGCGCTCATGCCGCTCCGACCTGTCCTTGCTGTCCTTCTTGCAACTGCGCTGACCGCGGTCGCCGCCCTTGCCGCCCCCGCCGAAGGCTCCGGCCTCGCCCGAGGTCGCGCCCCCATTACCACCGTCGCACGCGACCCCTATCTGGGCGCCATCGTCGTCGACGCCAAAACCGGGCAGGTGCTCCGCGAAGACAACGCCGACGCCAAAGGCTACCCCGCCAGCGTCACCAAGCTCATGGACCTGCTTGTCATCCTCGACCGCATCCAGGCTGGCAAAATGAGACTCGAAGACCCCGTGCCGGTCTCCGTGACCGCCGCAAAAACCGGCGGCTCCCAAGTCTACCTCGACCCGAGGGAAACCTTTACCGTGGACGAGATGCTCTACGCGCTCATGGTCCAGTCCGCAAACGACAGCGCGGTGGCCCTTGCCGAACACGTCGCGGGCTCGACGCAAGGCTTTGTGACAATGATGAATCAAAAGGCCCAGCAAATCGGCATGCGCAACACGGTCTTCCAATCCGTTCACGGCCTGCCCCCCGGTGAGGGCCAGCAGCCCGACGTCACGACCCCCCGTGACCTCGCCCTCCTCTGCCGCGCGCTCCTCGCCTACCCCGACACCCTCCGCTACACATCCGTCTACACCCGGCCCTTCCGCCCCGCCAGCGCCAAGCCCTTTGGCATGAGGAACCACAACGGGCTTCTCAAAAGCTTCCCCGGCTGCGACGGCCTCAAAACCGGCTACTTCACCGCCGGCGGCTTTTCCATCGCCGCCACCGCCCAGCGCGACGGCAACCGCGTGATCGCCATTGTCATGGGCAGCACCAACATCCAGACCCGCGACGCAAAGACCTCCGCCCTTCTCGGCGAAGGCCTTGCCAAGCTCGCAACCATGACCCCGCCCGCACCTCCCGCACCCGCCACCCAGCAGGCCGGCCTGAAACCCCAGCCCGGTGCCAAGCCCGCGCAGGCTCAGCCCCCTGCACAGCCCACACCGTCGCCCGCCCTCGTCCCTGTGCCCGCAAATACCCCGCCACCTCAGCAGCAGCAGCCCCAGCCTCAAAAGAAGAAGTAGCCCCCACAACAAGGCTTCGGCACCGACACAGCCCTTTCGCCAACGCGAGAGGGCTGTTTCTTTTCACGGCCCGCCCTCCGGAGCAGTCCTACTCCAGGTTGTCGCACAATGCGGCCTGGCTTTTCCCTCCACGCCGACGCGAGGATGGGGCGTCCACGCTCGCCGCAGCGTCGGCGCACGCGACAACTAAAAAGAGAAGTGCTGTAGCCAGGCGCCCGCCTCTCGCCCCACAGGTTGGCCACCATCCTGCTATAACCAAGCCCGCGCGGTAACAACAAGAACATCTAAAACAGGAAACCATATGGATATGCACGATTGCTACCAGCGGTGCCACGAGTGCGCCCAGGCCTGCGAACAAACCGTGAACCACTACCTCTCCCAAACCGGCACCCAGGCCGACCCGGAACACATCCGGCTGCTGCTCGACTGCGTCGACATCTGCCTCACCAGCGCAGCCTTCCTCGCACGCGGCAGTGAACGCCACACCCTCACCTGCGCCGCCTGCGCCAGCGTCTGCGAACTATGCGCCAAAGCCTGCGAGGCCATGGATGACCGCCAAATGAAGACCTGCGCGGAAATCTGCCACGCCTGCGCAGACTCCTGCCGCCAGATGGCCGACCGTCGCCGCACCGCCGCCTAGAGCACATTAAAACCGCTCTAAGCGCCCGTGACGCCCGCGTCTATCGCGACCCCAGAGCCTCGGCGAGCTGCTTCTTGGCGCGGTAGACGCGCGTCTCCACACTCTTCGCGCTGCACCCGAGAATCTGCGCGCACTCCTCCTGGCTGTAGCCTTCGAGCGCAAACAGCACCAGCGCGTCGCGCAGGCGCCCCGGCAGCTTTGCCACCTCCTCCCGAAGCCGCTCGTACGCTTCAGAGCGCTCCGCCAGCGCCGCGGGCCCTGGCACCGGCGCCGCCACCCGGTCGTGCCACGTCGCGCTCCCCGACTGGTCCTCCTGCCGGGAAACCGGCTGGTCCAGCGAAAACCAGTGGCTCCGCCGGGCGAGCCACCGCACACGGTCGCGACACAAATTCAGCGCGATCCGGTAGAGCCACGCCTTCACGCTCGCCCCCGGCTTAAAACGGCCCGCCGCAAAATACGCCTTCGAAAACGTCTCCACCACCACATCCGCGGCGTCACTCGCGTTGTTCAGTGACCGCATCGCCGCGCGGTACACGCCGTCCCTGTGCCGGCGCATCAGCTCGTCCAGCGCGCCGTCATCCCCCTGCTGCAAAGCCAGTATCAGCGGCAGGTCCGGGTCCATTTTAGTGGCTATGCCCCCGAACCCCCGGCTCGGCTCCCATCGAGGCCTCCTGGCCTTCACGCGGCGCTGCAAGCACCTGCTCAACGAGCCGCATCAGCTTTGCGGCCTGCTCCGGCTTCAGCTGCGCGCGCATCTCGAACAGGTGCTCAAGCGACGCCTTCTGCAAGTCTGCCATCGCCACATGCAGGTGGTCCAGCGCCTGCCCCACACGCGGCGACAACCGCTGGTCCTCCGCCACCGCCCGCGCAAGCTCCCGGTTCGCCGCGTCGAACGCCGACCTCGCCTGCTGCTCACGCACCGCATAGGCCGCCTCCAGCGGAGCCAACGCCTCCCGCTGCGCCTCCGTCAGGCCAAGCTCGCGGTGCAGCCACGCATGCGAGTCCAGCTGCTGCGGCGCAGAGCCAGCGTGCTCGCAACGGCGCCACGCATGGCCGATACCAACCCCCACGGCGGCCAGCACCACCACCAGCACGGCAAACAGGAACAGACCCAGGAATTTTTTCACGGTGATAAAGCTATATCAAATTATTCGGCCGTAATTTCAAGCCTTAGCGCACCCGCCCCAGCACCGCGTAGGGCGTCCCCGGCGCATTTGCGCTAAACGCCTCCAGATGCAGGGACCGGACCTCGTGCCCTCCCGTGGACGCCACCGCTTTCGGCGCGTCCGCAAGCCCCAGCATCAACCCCAAAATAAGCGCCGCCCCCACCCCCGCCGGCAACGCCGCCTGCCTCAGCCCGAACGGCGCAAGCCAACCCGCCGCAAACTCCGTCCACGCCGCCACACGCGAGCGCCGCGCCTCCACCACCTGCCACACCCGCCGCTGCGTGCCCAGCGGCGCAGAACCCGCCGGCGTTTTTGCGAGCTCGTTGAGAAGGGCGTCTAAATCCTGCGGCTTCATGGGAACCTCCAAAGTTTTCGGGAGCCTACCCGCCGCCCCGCGGCGCGGCAATCCTCCATCGCCCTGTATAACGCCCAAACCCGGCTCATCCCTCGCCCAAACCTATTTCCCTTTCCCCCACACGCTTCCGCGCCCGACCGGAAAAACGTGTTGCCGCACCCCCGCGATGCGCGTATTGAATTCCACCTTCCGATGGGGATGGGTTTTCGCATTTTGGGCAGCAGCAGTTCCGGGAACTGCGCGCTTTTGACGACGCCAGGCTGCAAGGTTCTGATCGACGCCGGGTTTTCCGCCCGGGCCATCGACACCATGCTCCGCGCCCACGGCGAATCCGTGGACACGCTCGACGGCGTCTTCATCACCCACGAACATACCGACCATACCTCCGGCCTCGGCGGCCTCACCAAACGCCGCCCCGACCTCAAGGTCTTCGCCAACCGCGACACCGCCCAGGCCGCCCAGACCCGCATCCCCCGCCGGCTCGACTGGCAGGTCTTCGAAACCGGCTCCACCTTCACCTTCCGCGACGTCGAAGTCACCAGCTTCTCCATCCCCCACGACGCCTACGACCCCGTCGGCTTCGTCTTCGCCCACGGCGAAGACACCCTCTTCTCCCCACGCCGGAAAGTCGCCTGGGTGACGGACCTCGGCTACGTCCCCCAACTCGTCACCGAGAAAATCCGCCACGTCGACCTCCTCGTCATCGAAGCCAACTACGACAACGACATGCTTGAACGCGACACCCGCCGCCCGTGGTCCGTCAAGCAGCGCATCAAAGGTCGCCACGGGCACCTGTCCAACACCGCCACCTTCGAGACCCTTTCCGGCATCGACAACCCCAACTGGCGCCACGTCTACCTCGCCCACCTCAGCCGCGACTGCAATGACGTTGGCCTCGTCCGCCGCACCTTCGCACCCCTTCAAGAAAAAGGCCGCTTCCGCATCGAAGTCGTGGACCCCAACGCCGCCACGTGCGACGCCTTCCACCTGTCGTAAGCGACACAGCGCCTTCCGCTAAAGCACCTCCCGTTTAAGTTGTCGCATCACGAGCCGGGCCATTGTCTCCGGCGCCCACGCGAGGATGCGGCGCCCACGCCCGCCAGGGCCGCCCGCTCAGCCGTGCAGCCGAACAAAACGCCCCACGCTGTGCGCGGTCGCCGCAGCGTCGGCACAAGCGACACCTTGAACTGAACCTGCTCTAAACCCGCGGTCGAAGAGCCTGCTGTGGCTCCAAACTAGATGTGCTTCGAGTCCTCCGCGTCCTTCACCGCGTAACCCGTTTCCTGCCGCTGGTGGTTCACCTTGTTCTTCTTCAAATACGCCTGGTACACATCGTCCGGCGTCATCCCCAAAACCTGCGCAATCGACACGAGGAAGTGGAAAAGGTCCACCACCTCCACCCGCGCGTTCTGCTCGTCAAACTTCTGGTACTTCGCCCACCACTTCCACGGCACCGAATCCACAAGCTCCGCGAGTTCCTGCTGCATCGCACGCGTGTAATTCAGCACCCACTTCGCCTTTTCCTCCTCACTCATCCCCGCCGTGACAACGCCTATCCGGGCGTTCAGTTGCTCCTGCAGGCGGAAAATCTCTTCAAACTTGTCCATGCCCCCAGAGCTTGCCACGCCCCCGCGCACCTTCAAAGAATATTCGCACCCGTTCCACATGAAGCCATACCGCGACGTCCTCAAGCCCCTCCTCGACCGAAGCGCCGCGCTCGTCGGCTTGCTCCTCTTCGGCATCCCCCTGCTCCTGCTTGCCCTCCTCGTCCGCGTAAAACTCGGCAGCCCCGTCCTTTTCCGCCAGGAACGCCCAGGCCTTGGCGGCCGCATCTTCCCCATCCTGAAATTCCGCACCATGACCGACGCACGGGACGCCAGCGGCGAACTCCTCCCCGACGCCGTCCGCCTCACCCCCTTCGGACGCTTCCTCCGGGCCACCAGCCTCGATGAGCTCCCCGAGCTCCTCAACGTCCTGCGCGGCAACATGAGCCTCGTCGGCCCGCGCCCCCTCCTCACACGCTACCTCCCCCTCTACAGCGAACGCCAGGCGCGCCGCCATGACGTCCTCCCCGGCATCACCGGCTGGGCCCAGGTCAACGGCCGCAACGCCCTCTCGTGGGAAGAAAAATTCGAGTACGACGTCTACTACGTCGAAAACGTCTCCCTCGCCCTCGACCTGAAAATCCTCTGGATGACCCTCACGGCCGTCTTCCGCCGCAGCGACATCTCCGCCCCCGGCCACGCCACCATGCCCGAATTCCAGGGCACCCCGACCAACCCCCAGGCACCCGCCAACCCCAAGAACAGCTGAAGCCCGCCCACCCCCGTCCCGCGCGCGCCGTTGCAAAAAAACCGCGAAGGCAAGACGCCCTCGCGGTCACTCGTAGCCCTACGGCAAAATCATCCAGCCGCCGCGCCCCCCTTTTGAGGCCACTCCCCCCGAATGGCACGGCCATTGGGTTGGCCGTCGCGGCGGCTGGAAAGTGAAATTAATGCGCCGGTTCCGCGCTCGCCGGCGGATGCCCCTCCGTCGCAGAGTGCCGCTCCGTCAGCAGCGAGGCCGCCACTTCCAGCAAACCGAACACCAGGTGTGGCACCCACACCCTCTCCGAAAACCCGAAGATCCACGGCGACGCCGCCAGCACAGCGCCCCCGAAGAAATCCAGCGTCAGATGCGTCCGCATCGGGATCACCCGGAACAACCCGAGTTCGTAGTCGGTGAGCAGGCTGTAGAAAATCACCGAAGCCCCGATGATCACCGGGACCCAGGTTTCTGCGCCGTTGTCTGCAAACCCAAACAGCCACGGGGCCGCAATCAGCAGCGCCCCCAAAATATAGTCCAAATAGCCGTGAATACGTGTAGGAATTTTCATTGCGGTAGCGGATTGCGCGGCGTCCGGCAGAAAAAAAGGGTCTCCACCGATTCGCGGCAGGTAGGGCTCGAAAGCGCCCCGGGGTGCAACGCCTTCAGGTTATGCCCTTATCAGCCCAACCCGTGCCCACCGCGCCAGCTTGCCTGCAAGTCGCTGGAAATAAACCCCTTCCCAATCCTGCGGAAAAAAGCCACCCGCCGCATCCCTCTCCCGTGCATGACTCCGGCTCCTTGGCCTCATGCAAAATACCCGACCCCAGCACCCTAGTCCTCCTGAACCCCGAATCGGGCCCAACCCGGATCACCCGCGCTTAACGCACTTCCACGTAACAAAGTCGCAGCACTGAAATCGCTCTTGCCCGCGTCCTTACCCAATCAAACTCCTCTGAACCGCGAGCACGTCCGTTTGCAGCCCCCGCGGGAAAGCCTCCAGCCGCGCAACACGCGGCCCCGGCCCCCCCAGCCAAGGCAGCCGAAGCGGTGAAGCCGCCTTCGCCACCTCCGGCCACCGCTCAAAGTCCTCGTCCTTGCACCAGAAAAGCTCGAAACCCGCCTCCCTCAGCGGCCTGAGCGTGTCCTCCGGCGTCCGCCCCAAACGCGCCAGATTCTCCGCCGACACCTCCACATACACCGCTCGCACACGCCCGGACGCAAGAAGCTTGGCCGCACCAGCAAATGCCGCCGGCTCGCAGCCCTCAATGTCCATCTTCAGCAAGTCCACCCGCCCGTCCCCCCCCAACGTCGCCTCCCCGTAGTCATCCAGCCGCACATTCGGGACCTCCGTTCCCGAGCCCCCCGCGTCCACGTGGCCACCCCCCAGGTGTTCCACGTCAAAACAGAGCCGCGACGTCCCCGGCGCCTCCGTCACGCACCCGTGCGTCAGCCGCAGCCCCGCCCCCGGGTGCAGCGCCAGGCTTCGGCGCAGAATCCCCACCACATGCGGGTTCGCCTCAAACAGGTGCGCCTCAACCGTCCCCTCCGGCCTACCCGCCAACAACCCAAATGTGCACAACCCGAAATTCGCCCCGACATCCCAGAACACCGCACGCTCCGGCGGCAGCAACGCCTCAGCCAAGGTGAAAAACTCGGGCTCAAACGACGCATTCCGGAAAATCTGGCGACCCTCGCCGTCAAGCAAGTCCACGCACGCCACACCCCGCCCATTAAACCGCACCGGAACAACCCGCAGCCCCGGCGCGATACGTGCAGCGGCGCGAAGAAGGCAGTGCCGCCTCAACGGCTCAGGCAACGCACGGACAAGCGACTGGAACACAGGCATGGCAGGAAAATTCGGCAGCAGAACGCGCCGCGGCCCCCCCCGTTTGCGGGCGCCACCGCGAGCACGCCCCTCCTTCGTAAACGCCCGCACCCCCAGACCCAAGCCTGAAACCGCAACCCCAGCGAGGCCCGCAGCCCCGGCAACTTTTAAGCGGGCCTCCTTCAAGTTGTCGCACAAAGCGGCCTGGCCTTTCCCTCCGCGCCGACGCGCGCAGGGGGCGTCCATACCGCCACAGCCCTCATTCCGGACCAAACAGCCGGAACGATTCGGCCCACACCGCGCCGGGTCGCCGCAGCGTCAGCGCAAGCGACAAGCTTGGACTAAAACGGCTCCAGAAGCCGGCGTGATTACTTTAACACCTCAAGCGCCGCCTTCACCACACGCTGGGGGTCCGGAATTTGCAGCTTCTCCAGAGGCATCGAGTAGATCTGCGGCGCATCCAGCGACGACACCCGCCGCACCGGCGCATCCAAATAGTCGAACGCCTGCTCCTGTATCAGGTGCGAAATCTGCGCATCCACACCGCAGAACGGCTTGTTCTCCTCCACCAGCAACGCCCGGTTCGTCTTCCTCACCGACGCAATGATCGTCTCCTCGTCCAGCGGCCGGATCGAACGCAAGTCCACGACCTCCGCCTCAATCTCATACTCGTCGTGCAAAATCTGCGCCGCCTTCAGGCTCGTGATCGTCGCCCGCCCATGCGCCACAATCGTCAAGTCCTTGCCCTGACGCTTCACCTCCGCCTTCCCGAGCGGCACGATATAATCGTCCGCCGGCACCTCGCCCCGGTCGTTGTAAAGGATCGTGTTCTCCATCACATACACCGGGTCGTTGTCGCGGATCGCCGCCTTCAGCAGCCCCTTCGCATCGTACGGCGTGGCCGGGCACACCACCTTCAGCCCCGGCGTGTTCGCGATAAAATTCTCTGGCGTGTGCGAGTGCGTCGCCCCCACGTTCGTGCCCCCGTTCGCCGGACCACGAATCACGATCGGGCAGTTTATCAGCCCACCCGACATGTACCGGATGTTCGCCGCGTTGTTCATGATCTGGTCGAACGCCACGTAACTGAAACTCCAGAACATCATCTCCATCACCGGGCGCACCCCCAGCATCGACGCCCCCACCCCAAGACCCACGAACCCCGCCTCACTGATCGGCGTGTCCACGATCCGCTTGGGCCCCCACTTCGCAAGCAGCCCCTCCGTCACCTTGTAGGCGCCGTCAAACTGGGCGACTTCCTCCCCCATGATCACCACGTTCGGGTCACGGGCGAGTTCCTCGTCCATCGCCATCCTCAATGCTTCTCGGTACGATATCACCGGCATAGCTGGTCCCTCGGATGAAACTACCCTTCACTTTAGCCCAACCACCCCATCACGCAATACGCAGTCCCGCAATACACCATCCCCCAAGGCAAGCGGCCCAATACCGCAGTTCCTGCTTAAGATGCCTCACAACCCGGCATCACGACTCCGCCCACGCCGACCCGCCCAATACCGGAATGCAGTTAAAGCGACAGCTCGCGCAATGCAGCCGAACCCAATCGCCCACACGCCTCCCATGGCGCACGCGACGGCCTAAAGCGAAACCGCCCTAGCAGATCAGCGACTTGAACTCCGTGAACTCAGCGGGGAAGCCACCGGCCACGCCCTTGTTGATCACCGCCACCGCGTCGTGCGAATGCAACGACTCAAGATGCGCGCACGCCGCCTGGAAGTCCTTCACCCGCGGGTCTGCATCAAGCTGTTCATGAAGCAGCCGCGCGGCGTCCTCCACGAACTTCACATACGCACCATTCATCTCGGCAAACGCCTGCTCATCCTCGCGCTTCACCATCACCTGCGTCTCCGTGTGCAGCGCCTTCAGGCACATCTGGTGGACGTCCTCCACGCTCAAGTGCGCACCCGGGTGCACCTCCACGCTCACGCGCGCCTTGCTGCGCTGCGAGTGTGGCACACCGTAGATATTCCGGGCCTCCCGCGCATGCTCCGAAAGCTCAGCCGAGCACGGGCACGCCGAAGAATACACAAAATCGAAATGGATGACCTTACGGAAGCGGTTCAAGTCGTCGATCGTCCCCTCATACACCACCTGGTAATACTGGTAGCCCTCCAGACCGCTCCGCAGACTCGGACGCAGCATCGGGTAATTAAACGACAGGCGCAGGTGCGCCCGGCTGCTCCCCAGGTCGCTCTTGTACCGAAGCAGGATCTCCTCCAGCATCTCAAGCGTGAACACGCGGTCCTTGAACTCGTAAAAAGTCCGCATGATCCGGGACATGTTGATCCCCTTGTTCTCCGCCGACAGCGACACCGTGCCGCTTACCGACGTCTCCAGCATCACCTTCTCGCACGAGCCCGTCAGATACTGCAACGGCAGACGGAAATTGGAAATGCCCACCTGCAGGATCGGCACATGCGCGCCCTGGATCTCCGACGCCGCGGAGTTCTGCATGTCCGGAAGCGAGTCCCGGTATTCCTGCGTCACCTTGAAGTTCGGGTCATACGCCCTCACCAAGCCCGCGGCGCGCTCGGCCGCGGGTGACGTGCAAGAGTAGGAAAGATGTTTCGAAACGCTGCTGCTCATGATGCCATCTCCGGTGCGGGCCTCGACAGCCCCTGCAATTCCCTTTTTATCGGAAACGCAAGAACCCGCCTTAACCGCGCAGCCCCCCTTTCCGGGAGACTCCGTTCCGGTTGCTTCGGAACCGGCGTCACACGCTCCTGCATCTCCAGGCCGTGCCAACACCGCCTCCAAACCAAAGTACCATAAATACCCGGTTTCGCCCCCTCCGCCAACTTCTTTTTCCCAAATGCCCCATATGCCCGGCACCGACTGGAAGACAGCCTGACGCCCTCCCCTCCCCCACACAACCGGGCTTTACGCTCCCGTCGCCCCCGCCGCCCTTCCCCTTGTTTACCCCGCCGCCCCTCCCCCCAAAAAACCTTGCCGGGGAGGCCCCGGCGTGTATGTTGGGCGTTTCCCTTTGTCGCAGGCGGCACGGTGCTTCTTGCGCAAACGTCGGTAAACCAACAACTAACCCTCAACCCCGCAGGGACCGCATGCCGGGCCCGGTCGGGTTACACCAAATAACATGAGCGTAATGGACGAACTGCTCGCACAGAGCAGCTTCTCGACCCTCAAGCCCGGGTCGATTGTCAAAGGAACGATCACGGAAATCCGCCAGAACGAAGTCATCGTTGACATCGGCGGCAAGAGCGAAGGCTCCATCCCCCACAGCGAATTCCCCGACGTGGGCGCGCTGCAGATCGGCTCCGAAATCGAAGTGTACCTTGAAAAGCTCGAAGACCGCGAGGGCAACCCCGTGCTGTCCTTCGACAAGGCCGAGCAGAAGAAGAACTGGGAGAACATCCTCAACAAGTGCCAGGAAGGCTCCATCGTCTCCGGCCGCGTTAAGGGTAAGGTCAAGGGCGGCCTGATCGTGAGCATCGGCGTGGACGCGTTCCTGCCGGCCTCGCAGATCGACATCCAGCCCCCGAAGAACCTCGACCAGTACATCGGTCAGACCTACGACTTCAAGATCCTCAAGATCAACCTCGACCGCCGCAACATCGTCGTTTCCCGCCGCGAGCTCATCGAAGAGCAGCGCCTGCAGAAGCGCCGCACCCTGCTCGCCGAGGTCAAGCCCGGCACCGTTCGCCGCGGCGTCGTCAAGAACATCACCGATTACGGTGCGTTCATCGACCTGGACGGCCTCGACGGCCTCCTCCACATCACCGACATGAGCTGGGGCCGCATCTCGCACCCGAGCGAAATGCTCAAGGTCGGCGAAGAAGTGAATGTCATGATCATCGAGGTCGACCGCGACCGCGAGCGCGTCTCCCTCGGCCTCAAGCAGACCACCCCGAACCCCTGGGACAACATCGAGCACAAGTTCCCGGTCGGCGCCCGCGTGCACGGCAAGGTCGTCAACCTCGTCCCCTACGGCGCCTTCGTGGAGCTGGAAGAGGGCGTGGAAGGCCTCGTCCACGTCACCGAGCTGTCCTGGACCAAGCGCATCGGCAAGCCCAGCGAAGTCCTCAAGGTCGGCCAGGAGCTCGACGCTGTCGTCCTCGGCGTGAACAAGGACGAACAGAAAATCTCCCTCGGCGTCCGGCAGCTTGAAGCCAACCCGTGGCAGATGGTCCGCCACAATTACCCGGTCGGTGCCCGCGTGCGCGGCAAGGTCCGCAACCTCACCACCTACGGCGCCTTCGTGGAGCTGGAGGAAGGCATCGACGGCATGATCCATGTCTCGGACATGTCCTGGACGCGCAAGATCAACCACCCCAGCGAAGTCCTCAAGAAGGGCGACGAGATCGACGCCATCGTCCTCGACGTCGACCCCGACCAGCAGCGCATCTCGCTGGGCATGAAGCAGCTCCAGCCCGATCCGTGGCAGGAAATCGACCGGTACTTCAAGATCGGCGACGTCGTCACCGGCAAGATCACGAAGATCACCTCCTACGGTGCCTTCGTGCAGCTCCAGAACGACATCGACGGCCTCGTGCACATCTCGCAGATCGGCGAAGAGCACGTGGAGAAGATCAAGGACATCCTCAAAGTGAACCAGGAAGTCCAGGCCCGCGTCATCAAGATCGACCGCGACGAGCGCCGCATCGGGCTCTCGATCAAGGCCGCCTCCTACGACGCCTCGAAGCTTGCCGCCGAAGTGGCCGCCTACGACAAGATCAAGGGCGACCAGCAGCTCACCAGCCTCGGCGACATCCTCGACGAAGCCAACCGCAACCGCCAGTCCTAGTCGGTCGCGCACCAAGGCGGCCCAAAGCCGCCTGAACAAAAAGCCCCGGTCGCAAAAAACGGCCGGGGCTTTTTTGTGTACCCGCCCCAACAAAAGTGCCCGGAGTCCCCCCAACACTGCGCCCGCAACCCAGCCGTCTCCGCCCTCGGTTCGGGGGCGCTCATTATAGACTCGTCATTCCCATGCAATTAGCCTAGGTTCTTTTGCCCCTACTCCCCTGTTCCATGCTATACCCCGGCCTGGTTTCTGTCTCCTTCCGCGCCCTCAAGCCGGACCAAATCATCGCCCTCTGCACGGGAAACAACCTCCTCGGCATCGAGTGGGGTGGTGATATCCACGTGCCAACCGGCGAACTCGGCATCGCCCGCCGCGTGGGCGAAGCCACCCGCGCCGCCGGCCTTCAGATTGCCGCCTATGGCTCCTACCACAGGCTCGGCCTGCCCCCGGGCGAAACGCCCGAAATCGAGCGCGTGATCGAGACTGCCGCCCTCCTCGGTGCGCCCGTCCTTCGCGTCTGGGCCGGCAACGCCGGCTCACATTCCGCCACAGACGCCCATTTCGCCACCGTCGCGGAAGCCGCGTGCCACGCCGCCGACCTGGCCGCGAAAGCCGACATCCGCCTGGCCCTCGAACTCCACAACAACACGCTGACCGACACCGAGGCCGCCGCGACCCGCCTCCTTGACCTCGCCCGCCACCCCAACCTCGACACCCTCTGGCAACCCTACAACGGCGCCACCGTCGACGCCTGTCTGGCCACCCTCAAGACCGTCTCCCCGCGACTCCGCAACCTCCACGTCTTCCACTGGGTCATCGCCCCGGACGGTGGCATGGACCGCCGCCCCTTGGCCGAAGGCCAGGCCCGCTGGATGGCCTACCTCGACCACGCCGCACACCTGCCCGGCGACCGCTGGTGCCTCCTCGAATTCGTGCGCGGCGACGCACCGGACGCCCTCGCCGAGGACGCCGCGACCCTGCGCCGCTGGCTGGCCACAGTCCAGCAGACGCACGCCAGCCGTTGCGCGGAGCCTCACCCCTTCCTGCGCGCCGAGCACCCCGGCGTTTTTGCGTAAAGCGCCATCGCGTTTTGTCCCAACTTGCGCCAAATTCCATGACGCATGGACCCGCGTGAAACCTTGCCTGCGGACGAAGACACCGAAGCCGTTCGTTCCTTCTTCAACCACTGGCGCGTCTATCGCACCGTCGTAGACGAAAACTACCTCGGCCACCGGGACGTCTATGCCGCGCTCGCCGCTTACCTGAAGCCCCGCGCCGCAGCCGCGCCCCTCCGCGTGCTCGACCTCGCCTGCGGCGATGCAGGCGAAACCTCAAAACTGCTGCGCCCCCTTCCCGTCGCCCGCTACGAAGGCGTCGACCTCTCCCCCGTCGCGCTCGACCTCGCCCGCAAGACCCTCGCCGACGCCCCCTTCGCCGTCCACCTCACCGAAGCCGACTACGCGGCGTTCATCCGCACCTGCCCACCCGCCAGCCTCGACCTCGTCTGGATCGGCCTCTCCTTCCACCACCTCTCCCAGACGCAGAAAGCCACCTTCTTCCGCGACTGCCTGAACGTGCTCGCGCCCACCGGCTGCTTCGCCTTCCACGAACCGCTTCCCTTTGAAGGCGAATCCCGCGAAACCTTCATCGAACGCTGGTGGCAGTTCTGCCGCGCCCAGTGGACGAAATTCACGGACGACGAACGGCAAGGCTTCTACCGGCACGTCTCCACCGCCGACTGGCCCGAGCACCTCTCCACCCTCAACGTGATGGCAAAAGAAGCCGGCTTCCGGCCCGCACGGGTGCTCCACCGCGACCGCCAAAGCCTCTACGGCCTCCTCGCCTTCGAGCCCGAAACCGCCTCTTAGAGCGCGTCGGCTTAGAGCTGTCGCACCAATAGCTGGGCCTTTTTCGCCCAAGCCGACGCGAGGATGGGGCGTCCATACCGCCGCAGCCCGCCTTCCCAGCCGCCCAGCCGAAAGTATCAGCCCACGCCGCGCGTAGTCGCCCCAGCGTCGGAACAAGCGACAACTTGGAACCCGCCGCAGTCTAAAGCCTCCGCACGCCGGTCGCCAGCGGCTCCACCCCGTGGCCCGCGAGGATATGCTCAAGACGCAGCATCCCCCCGTTCAGCACAAACCCACCCTGGAACGGGTTGTCCGCCATGAACAGCGGCGTGTCCAGATCCGCGTAGGAAAACCCGCCGAGCCCCGACGCAAAGCACGCCGACACCGTCATCGCGAGAATCGACTCCACATTCCCGCCGATCATCAGCCGCAGCCCCGCGGCCCGCGCCACTGCCGCCATGTCCAGAGCCTCCACGATGCCGCACTTCATGAGCTTCAGGTTTACGATCTGCACGCCCGTCTCCCGCGCAAGCCGGAGCACATCGGCCGCCGACCGCGCGGCTTCATCCGCCGCAACCGGGATCTTGCTCGCGGCTGAAACCTCCGCCAGACCCTCCCAATCCCCCGCCCCCACCGGTTGCTCAAAAAACTCCGGACGCACCCCTTGCGCATCCATGCGGTCCACCAGGTCCACAGCCTCAGCGGCGGAATACGCGCCGTTGGCGTCCAGCGTCAAAGCCGCCCCAGGCGCCGCCTGCGCCACCGCCACCACACGCGCCGCATCACCCGCCGCCCCCTCCCGACCCACCTTGATCTTTATGCGCCGTATGCCCCGCGCCACGATCGACGTCGCCGCCGCAGCCGCATGCCCCGCATCACCCGCCGTCACCGTCATGTCAGTCTCAAGCTGAGCACGCGCTCCCCCGAAAAAGCTGGCAAGCGAAAGCCCACGTGACCGCGTGAGCGCGTCCAGTATCGCAGACTCCAGCGCACACAGCGCCGACCCGTGCACACCCCCAGCCCTGAGCTCCGCGCTCAGCGCACGCCAGTTCTCCGCGTTCGCCCCGACAAGCCCCCTTCGCGCCGCCGCAAGCTCACCCAGCGCGCCCTCGCGCGTCTCGCCATTATACGCGGCAAACGGCGCGGCCTCCCCGTAGCCCAACGTGCCATCCACGAGCCGGACCGTCACCAGCACGTTCCGCGCAACCTCCTGCGCACCCCCGGAAATCGCGAAGGGCTCAATAAGCGGGATGTCGATCGGCTGAAACGAAACGTTCTGTATCTGGGTGGCAAAAGGCATGCGTGGAACTCCACGTTACGTCCAAATGTTCCGCCATGCAACGTCGCTGATACACGGCTCTCACTCCCGCGGACAGCCCCGCCCGTAAAACACGCCGCAGCCCGCCGCCGTTCCGCTTTACAAGCCGCTTGCCCCGCGTGTACCCTCGCACCCCATGGACGAACTCTTTCGGCTCTTCGAGCGCGGTGGCCCGATCATGTGGCCGATGCTGTTCCTTTCGCTCATGGGCCTCACCGTGGTCGTGGAACGCCTCGCTTTCATGTGGCGTGAACGCCGCCTGCGCTGCACAGCCGACGCCGACCGCGTGCTTACCCTGGCCGAGCAGGGACGCTTTGACGACGCCGTCGCCCATGGCCTCGCAAGCACCGACTACGTTGCCCGCATCCTCGCCGAAGGCCTCGAACACCGCGAAACCTCCATGTCCGAATCCCTCCTGCGCGGCGCAAATGCACACCTCGCCCGCATGAACGAGGGCCTCTCGCTGCTCGACACCATCATCACCGCCGCGCCCCTCCTCGGCCTCCTTGGCACCGTCACCGGCATGATGCGCGCATTTTTCGGCCTCCAAGGCACGCTCGACGCCCCCGTCGTCATTACCGGCGGCATCGCCGAAGCCCTCATCGCCACCGCCGCCGGCCTTGCCGTCGCCATCGTCTGCCTCTTCCCCTTCAACTACTGCAATGCCCGGCTCGAAGCCGCACGCCACGAGGTCGAGGACGCCTGCAACAAGCTTGAGGTCATTCTCGCGAAACACGGCGCCCCGCGTGCCGAGGCCCCGCTGACCCGCTAACGAGGAGCCCCCCATGAAGCTCGCCAGCCCCCGCCCCGCCCGGAGGGTCCGCCTCGAGATCATCCCCCCGATCGGCGTCCTCTTCCTCTGCCCCGCCCCCTTCGTCCTCGTCACCCTCTCCATGAGCCGCCACACCGGCGTGCCCGTCACCCTTCCCGAAGCCGAATCCTCCCGCGCAAAGCCCCCGGAAGCCGCCGTCACCGTGACCATCAAGGCGGACGGCACCTTCTACTGGCAAAAGGAACACCTGCCCCTCGCCGAACTCGCCCCGCGCGCCCGCGAGCTCTCGCGCACCAGCGCGGAGCCCCAGGTCTTCCTCAACGGAGACCGCGGCGTGGAATACGGCCGCATCGTCCAGGCGCTCGACCAGTTGCGGCTCGCCGGCATTACCCGCGTGTCCCTCCTCACCCAACCGCCCTCCGCGCACTAGCCTGAATGCCACAGGCCCTGCGATACCCACGAAAGCCCGCCGGCCCGCCCTCCAGCCTCCGGCACGCCCCGGCCTTTGTCATCGCAGCCGCGCTGAACCTTGCCGCCTTGTGGGGACTCTCACGCTGGCTCGGTCCGGCCCCCACGCCCGCCAACGAGCCCATTCCCACCGTGGATGCCGTTTTCGGAACACCCGCCCCTGACACCCCAACCCAGTCCCCGGGCGGCTCCGGTGGCGCAGGCCCCGCCACCCCGAACGCCCCCGCGGCCGCCCTTCCCGCCCCTCCACCGCTCTCCGCCTCCGGCCTGGCCGCCGACCTCCCTGTATCCAGAAACACACTACACGGAGGCTCCCACACGGCGACAACCGGAGGCTCCGCGTGGGGCGGTAACGGCGCAGGCGCCGGCTTCGGCTCCCTCTTTGCCCAGGTTCGCCTCGACCGCCCACCCCTCCGCGAATCCGGGCCTGATCCCATCTACCCACCCTCCCTAAAACGTGCAGGCGTCACCGGCCGCGCCTCCATCCTCGTCGTGATCGCGCCAGACGGCCGCGTCACCGACGCCCGCCTTGAAAGCGCAACCGACCCCAAATTCGGCGAGGCCGCCCTGGAGGCCGTCCGCCACTGGCGCTACCTCCCGGCCCTGCGCAACGGCCAGCCTGTCAGCGTCCGCCACAGCCAGGCCATAAACTTCACCCTCGACTGACCCCATGCGCCCCTTCTGGACAACCCTGCTCCTCGCCTGCGCCCTCGCGCGTGGCCTCGTCGCGGGCGGTCCCTCGCCCACCGAACCCCTGTCCGTCGCGGCCGCCATCGCGCTCGGCGAGGCAAAGGCGCTCATGGACGCCCGCAAGCCCGCGGAAGCCGAGACCCGCATCAGCCGGGCCCTGACAGACCCCGCCGCCGCCTCGCTCTCCGCCGCCGACCGTGCCACCCTCCTCGAAGCTCAGGCCCACGCGCTCGGCGCCGCGGGCAGGGAAGCCGACGCCCTCAGGCCACTCGAGGACGCTCTCGACCTCCAGACCCGCCCCACGGATGCAAACCCGCAGGCCATCGCGCGCCTTGCCACGCTTCTCGCCCACTTGCACGCCGTGCATGGCGACGCCGACCGCGCCCTCTACGTCCTCAAGCTCATCCCCGACCGGAACCTCTCCCTGCGCCTCCTTGAAGCCCGCCTGCTCCTGCGCCAGAACCGCGCGGAAGACGCCCTGAATGCCGTCCGCGCCACGTATCCACTTTCCAACGACGTCACCCCGGACCAACTGGAACTCGAGGCCGCGGCGCTCCAGCAATTGGGCCGCTGGGCCGAGTCCGCACGCGCCCTCGAACGCCTGCTCGCCAACCACCCCGCCGAATCCCTTCGCTGGCGCCAACTCCTCGCCGCCTACCTGAAGGCAGACCTCCCCCTCCGCGCCATCCTCACGCTCGAGCGCGCACAGGCCCGCGGCCTTCTCACAGAGCCCGCAGACTCCCGCCTCCTCGCGGAGCTCCATTACCTCGCCGGCGACTTCGCCCGCGCAAAACGCACCATCGAAAACGCGGCGCTGGACCGTGCCGGTTCCGCTTCCGAAACCCAGCGCATGGCCGCCATCCTCGCCGCCTGCGAACGCAACCTCTCCAACACCCCCTCTTTGCCGTGAGCCTCGAATACCTCCGCGTCCCCCTTCTCCTGACCGCGCTCTTCGCGCTCGTCTTCGTCCTCTTTTCGCGCGAAGCCCGCGCACTCGCCGCCCTGGAAGACCAGGCGCGCCACTACGAGGCCGCCCGCCAGCGCATCAGCCAGGTAAAACAGAACATGCTCGCCGCCAAGGCCGCCGCCGAGCGCGCCCAGGCCCGCAGGAACGCCGATCTTGCGCAACAGGACCTCACCGCCTTGCGGGCTGCGCTCGATGCCGAACGCCTCAAGCTCTCCCAGGCGCACACCGAGGCCGCACTGGCCTCCACCCGCCTCGACGAAGCCCAAAACCGCGCAGCCATCGCCCAGGAGACCGCGAAGCGCGAGCAGGCGGAAGCCCAGATCCTCGCGGACACCCTGGCCTTGGCCTCCGAAAACGCCGCGCGCCTCCGGGCCCGCCTCACCACCACGGCGCCCAACGCCCCGAAAACCCAGCCATGAAAACACGCCGCCTTTACGTGCTCGTCCCTGTCGTCGGCCTGACCCTTTTCGCCGCGTACTTCCTTTCGCGCCCGCAAGCCACAGCCCCTGACGCCCACCTCGTGCCCCCGGTCGAAGCACCCAGCCCCGCACAGCCCTCCGCAGCCGAACAGCACCCCATCGCCGCGGAAGCCGCCCGGGAAGCCGCCTTGAAGGCCGAAGCCGCCGCCCTCGCACCGGAAATTGAAGCCCTGCGGGCCCAGCGAACCGCCCTGGAGTCGCGCACCCGGGACCTCTCCGCCCAGGCCTCCGCCGCGCTCGCCTCCGCCAAAACCTCCGAGGCCCAGGCTTCCGAGTTGCGCCGGTCAAACGAGCTCCAGCGCATCGCACTCGACAACGCCCAGTGGGAGAACGAGCGCCTCCTGACGCGCGTCCTCGCCACCCTCCCGGCGAAACCCTGATCCCCGGAACAACCCGACTCTCCCACATGGCAACGAACCTCAAGCCCGCCCGCTTTTACGGCATCCTCGACACCGGTTACGTCACGCTCGAACGCGCCCGCGAAAAATGCGCCGCGCTACTCGCTGGCGGAGCCGACATCGTCCAGCTTCGCGCAAAACGCGAGACACCACAGGAACGCCGCCGCTGGCTTGAGACCATCCTCCCGCTCTTTCAGGAAACCACCGTACCGCTCGTCGTGAACGACGACCTCGAACTGGCCCTCGCCTACCCGGGGCTCGGCCTGCACGTCGGCCAGGACGACCTTCCCCCGCGCATTGCCCGCGCAAAACTCGGGCCCGACCGCGTGCTTGGACTCTCCACGCACTCCCCCGAACAGGCCGCAGCGGCGCTTGCGCATGGCCCCGACGTCCTCACCTATTTCGCCGTCGGCCCCGTTTTTGCAACCCAGACAAAGCCCACCTACACGCCCGTCGGCCTTGAGCTCGTGCGCCACGTCTCGGCGCTCAATCCCAGCCTCCCCTTCTTCTGCATCGGGGGAATCAACCGCCGCAACGCCGCCGAAGTGAAAGCCGCAGGCGCCACCCGCATCGTCGTCGTCTCGGACGTCCTTCTCGCCGAAGACACCGCCGCCGCCGTCCGCGAGCTCCGCGCCCAATTTTCCTGAGCCCCTTACTCCAGCGAAAACCGGTTCCGGTGCACCGTGCGTTCCAGCGGCAGCCGAGTCCGTGCGGGCGGTGACGCCACAGCCTTCCCCAGCGGCATGATCAGCGGCACGTGCCAACGCCGCGGAAGCCCCACCGCCTTCTTCACACGCTTTTCGTCGAAGCCCTCCATCGGCACGGTCGCCAGCCCGGCCGCATGCGCCGCGAGCATCATGTTCATCCCGCTCAGCATCGCCTGCCGCGCCAGCCACCAGCGCCGGTGGACAGCCGGCAGCATGGGAATGGGCCCAAACACGCGCCCGATGGCCGGCAGCAACGTCTTCCACACCAGCCCCAGCCCCCACGGTCGCCGCGAGAACGCCAGATCCACGTAGCGGCGCAGCGCCGCCTCATACTGCTCATTTATCGCGCCCGCCGCGCCATCAAGCAGCAGCACGTCCTCAAAGTGGTGCCGCACAACATCCGGGTCCCCCGCCACCACAAGCGTCACGGGCGCCTCAAGCACCTGAGGCTGCGACATGCTCGCCTCGTGAAGCGCACCACGGACGCCCGCATCTGTCACCACAATCACCATGCGTCGGCTGCAAGTTGTAACCGCTCGGCGCCCAGCGCCCGGCCTCAAGCACCTTGTGCAACAGCGGCTCCGGAACCGCGTCCGGCCGGAAATGACGGACCGAACGCCGGGACCTCACAAGGTCCAGAAACTCGTCGATTCCGATGGCCGGGGTGGAAGGCATCGCACGCAAAGGTTACTGCCCGTGAACCGATTGTCCATCCGGTACGCTGGCTACTCCAGATGCGGAACGTATTCGGGAATGAACTTGTTCAGCATGCGCTTGAGCTGATCACGCTCCAGCTCGTGCACACTCTCCTGCGCCTCCCCGATCCAGGACTCGACCTCACGCAGCGGCACCGGATCCGCCAGCAGCCGCAAGATGCGCGGGTGCGCAGTCTCCGTCAGTTTTTCGCCCCGATGCTGAAGCTCCTCGAACAGCTTCTCACCCGGTCGCAACCCGATGAACTTGATCTCAATGTCCACATCCGGCCGCAGGCCGCTCAGCTCGATAAGCTGCCGCGCCACATCGACGATCCGGATGGGCTGCCCCATATCCAACACAAAGATCTCGCCACCCTTCCCCAGCGTCGCGCACTGCAACACCAGCCCCACCGCTTCCGGAATCGTCATGAAGTAGCGGGTTACATCCGGGTGCGTGACCGTCACCGGCCCGCCCTCCGCAATCTGCTTCTTGAAAATCGGTATCACCGAGCCCGAGGACCCGAGGACGTTGCCAAAGCGCACCGCCATATACTGCGTGCGGTTCCCAGGCCTGCTCTGCAACGCCTGCACGCACATCTCCGCCAGCCGCTTTGACGCCCCCATCACGCTCGTCGGGTTGATCGCCTTGTCCGTCGAAATCAGCACAAACCGCTCCACCCCATACTCGCCGGCCATCCGCGCCAGACGGTAGGAGCCTATCGAGTTGTTCTTCACCGCCTCCCCAGGCTGGATTTCCATCATGTACACGTGCTTGTGCGCAGCGGCGTGGAAAATGATCTGCGGTTTGAACTTCTCGAAAATCTGCACCATCCGCTCGTGGTCGGTAATGTCCGCAATCAGCGGATGGATGAGCGCCCCATAACCCTCCTTGATCATCTCCTGCTGGATCGGGAAAAGCTGCACCTCCGATTGCTCCACCATCAGCAGGCGCCCAGGACGCCGAAACGCGATCTGCCGGCAAAGCTCGCTCCCGATGCTGCCTCCCGCCCCCGTCACCATCACGATCTTGCCCTGCGCCATCTCCGCGATCTGCTCCGTGTCCAGCCGCACAGGCTCGCGCCCCAGCAAGTCTTCCAGCTCCACAGGCCGCACGTCCGTCGCTTTCACCGTGCCCGTCGTCAGGTCACGCAGCGACGGCACAATCTCAGCCTCCACACCACACCGCGCCGCAAGCTGCACAATCTCGCGCACGCGCCGACGTGACGCGCTCGGCAGCGCCACGATCACCTTCTGCACGCCATACTTGCGCACCGCCTGCGCCATGTTTTCAGACCGGTCTGCAACAAGCACACCGTGAACATGCAGCCCCACCTTCTCCGGATCGTCGTCCAGGAAAATGACCGGACGCATCCCCAGCCCGCGCCGCGCAAGAAGGTCCGACACAATCAGCGAACCCGCATCACCCGCGCCCACGATCGCCACACGCTGCGTTTTCGGCGGCTGATCCGTCGCGCTCAGGTACCGCTCGCGGTACATGCGCAGCAGCACCCGGAAACCAATGATCGTCATCAGCGCGAACAGGAAATTCATCACTATCGTGCCACGAGGCGGCACCCCCTGCCCCTCATACAGGAACCACATCAGCAGCAGGAACCCGTGCGTGACCGCCAATGCCCCGAAAATCCGCAGCACATCCGGCAACCGGAAGAACGACAAAAACCCGCAAAACTGCCCAAACGCGTACAAGAGCACCATCTCCAGCGGCAACACCCACGTCACCGTCTTCCACCGCAGGCTCTGGAATTCCGGCGGCACCACGAAATCGAACCGCGTTTCAAACGCCAGGTAATAGCTCAGGAACAGCATCACCAGATAACCCAGCGCCAAAACGAACGTGCGCACTGAAAGGATGGACTTGAGGAGAGGCGACAGCTTCATGGCCGCAATTGGCGATAGCGAATACTCAGAATCGAGGAATTAGGAAAAAAGCAGGTGCGCAGGCTCGCGCCTCCGCGCCTACGCGCGCCCAGGCCAACCCCCGCGATTTTACCGCCAGCACCGTTAGCAGCGCTTTGCGGACCGCGCACTTATAGCGAAATCCTTCCCTGCAATGCAACTGCGCATACGACCCCCACGCCTCATCTCTTGCACGCAAACGGCCTTGCGAACAGGAAGCACGACCCACAAAATCCCCGCGCCTCTCACACAGAACCTCACACACCCTTCCATGCCTCACCTCCAACGCCTTCTCGCACCGTTGCTCGCCGCCCTGCTCTGCCTTGTCCTCGCAGGGTGTGAAGAACCCCCGGTACCCGCGGCCGCCCAGGACCTGCCCTCCACGAAGATGGACGCCACCCGCGTCGTAAAGCCCGTGCCGCCCGCCGCACGCTCCTCCGCCTTCGGCCCCGTCGCGAAACACCTCGATTTTGGCGGCGAGTTCTTTGCCTACGCCGACTTTGAAGGCGACTACGATGCCGCCCTCCGCTTCCTCGACGACTACGTCAAGACCATCCAGCAGACCGCCCCCATCCTTCCAGGCGTAAACATCAAGGCCATACTCGGCCCCCTCGGCCTCCAGCAAATCCGCGCCGCCGGCGCCAGCTCCTACAGCCTTGGCGACGGCATGTACCGCAACCGCATCTTCCTCTACACCCCCGACGGACGCGCCGGCCTCCTCAAGGCCCTCGGCGGCAAACCCGCTTCCTTCCAGGCGCCCGCCATTGCTCCCGCCGATTCCGGCTTCCTATTCGAAACCGAAGCCTCCCCCAGCGCAATTTACGACACCGCGATCGCCATCGCCAAGGAAGCCGCAGGCCAGGTCGGCATCGCTGCCGTGGACCGCTTCCTCTCCGAACAGGCCAAGCCCACCCCAGGCAGCTCCCTTATGGACCTGCTCAAGCTCCAAAGCCTCCGCGTCTTCGCCTTCGGCCGGATCGCGGACGCCCCCGACCAGGCCCTCCTCGCCCGGGCCCCCGACGACCCGAACCAAATCTTCGTTTCCCGCAAGCCGAACGCGCTCCTCGGCATCATCGACGCCGGCCCCCTGGCCGCCGCCCTCGCCAAGGACCTCGCGAAAATGGATTACTTCAAAACTGAGCGCAAAGGTGCCTGGCAATACTTCACGGATAAAGAAGGAACACTTCGAGCCGGCTACAAGCCGACCATCGCCATCTCTGACAGCCGTTCTATCTATTTCGCCTTCAGCCCCGAATACATAGACGAAGCCCTCAGCGCAAAAACCCGCCTCGCCGACAGCAAGACGTTCAAAGCCGCCCTGGATGGCCTCCCCAAGGAAGGCAACGAGCTTAGCTACGCCGATCCCAAACTCCTCAAGAGCCTTCAGGATGTCTTTCAGCAGGCAACGACAGCCGCCCGCCAGCCCTCGTTCCACTGGCTCTTCCCAGGCAACCTTGCCCGCCCGATCGTCTCTGTGCGCGCAAACCAGCAAAACGGCATCCTGGTGGTTTCCACCGGCCCGAACACCTGCAAAGTCGCCATCGCCCAATCTACGGTCGTTATTCCCGGCTTGTTCGCCGCCATGGCCATCCCCGCCTTTAACAAAGTCCGCGACCAGTCGCAGGAAAAAGCCATCCTCAACAACCTGCGCCTCCTCAACATGGTGGCAGAGCAGCACATGGTCGAAAAAGGCGTAAAAAAAGTCCGTTACAGCGACATTGTCGGCCCAGGCAAGCCCCTACCCAGCATCAAGCCCGTGGCCGGCGAAGATTATTCCCGCCTCACCTTCGAGTCCGGAGCAGAGCTCTCCGTTACCACCCAAACCGGCAAAGTCGTCCGCCACAAGATGGACTGACGGGACCCGCGCCGGCGCGAGGATGGGGCGCCCACCCGCACAGCTCGCATTCCGAGCCTGAAGTGGAGCGGCCCGCAACGAAGAGGAAGCCCTCAAAGACACTCCCGCCCCCCCCCGCAAGAAAAGCGCCGGCAGGCCACCCTTGGCCTCCGGCGCTTTCTGTGTACCCGCCTTGCGGATACGCCCTGTGCGGCAACTGCCGCCCTACCTCCAGTCCCCCTCTCGCAGCGGCTCACCAGCCGACAACCCCCGAGCCGCCCGCTTACCCAGCACCTCCTCCCAACGGAACGGGTCCAGGCCGTCCGCCGGGCGCACAACCTTCAGGTTGGCAGCCGTCAGCACCTCGCCCTCCCGCACCTCCGCCGAAACGAAAATCGAGCGCCGGAACCGCCGCTGCCCCTCATCCTGCGCCGTTGTGCCGAGCCGCCCCTCTCCCAGCGCCGCATGCAGCCGGCGCACCGCCACGGCCATCCGCGCAAACTCCGCGGGCTCCAGCGAAAACCCGCTGTCCACCCCGCCCTCCGCGCGCGACAGGCACAAATGTTTCTCAATCACGCACGCCCCCAGCGCCACCGCACCCAGCGCCACCTCGTCCGTCAACGCGTGATCCGAAAGCCCAACCTCCCTCCCAAACGCTTCGCGCAACGTGACCAGGGAGCGCAGGTTGAAGCCCTTCGGGTCCGCAGGATACGCACTCACGCACTTTAGCAGCACCACGCCCGACGCCCCTTTCAGCGCCCCCAACGCCCGCTCAATCTCCCAGCCCTCCGCCATCCCCGTGCTCAGGATCACCGGCTTGCCCGTCGCCGCCACACGCCGCAGCAACGGCCCGTGGTTCACCTCGAACGACGACACCTTATACACCGGCGGATTCAGCGTCCGCTCCAGAAAGTCCACCGCCGATTCGTCAAACGGCGTGCTAAAGCAGTGCAGCCCCCGTTCCCGCGCCCGCTCAGCCAGCCTCCCGTGCCACTCCCAGGGCGTCATCGCCTCGCGGTACAAGTCGTGCAGATACCGGCCATCCCATAGCCCACCTTCAAGCCGGAACGCCGCCGTCCGCGCTGGCAACGTCAGCGTGTCCGCCGTATACGTCTGCAACTTCACCGCATCAGCCCCGGCGTCCGCAGCGGCATCCACCAGCGCAAGCGCCCTTTCCAGCGACTGCTGATGGTTCCCCGACAACTCCGCAACCAGGTACGGCGTTTCCTTCGCCCCTACCGCGCGACCCGCAATTACGCATGACATGCCCTCCCTTATGGCAAACCCCGCGCAAAAGGTTGAGCCGTTTTTGCACCCACCCGCTACCGCCTGGAACGCCCTCACTTTACGGCATCGGTTACAAGCCTCCTTCGCCCGCGCCACAGCGAGGAATGGGGCGCTCACGCCCGCCACAGCGCCGGCGCTGAGACACCTTGAAACAGAACTGCGCTAAATCGAGTACGTCACCGTCACCGCTTCCGACGTCACGCTCACGGACGTCTGGTTCTCCGAAAAGTCGATCTCGTAAGACTCACCCGCCACCGGCGTAATCGAGTTGATGTGCTTGCCCGTGCCAATCAGCTGGCTCCCGTTCACCGACGTCACCCCATTCTGCAGCATGTACTGCTGCGCCGCAGCCACCAGTTGGCGCAAGTTGCTCACAATCGCCTTTTCCCGCGCCTGCTGACGCACCCGCTGATACGTCGGTATAGCCAATGCCGCCAGCATCCCGATGATCACCACCACGATCATGATCTCCACCAGTGTGAACCCGGCCTGTGCGCGTTGTTTCATGGCTATAGAGCTGTTTGGGCCCAAAGAAGATCCCCAACGCCCTGACAATTAAGCTTTAGGCCCGCCCATGCCAAGGCATTTTGAACCCGGTATCCGGCCACCCGGTAAACCGCCCAGACGCGGGCTACAACATCAGCGTCGCCCCGCCCGGCACACGGACCACCCTCCCCTCCACTTCAAGCCAGGCGTCCGCGGTGGACGGGTTGCGCACGCGGTCGCACGCCAGCGAAAATTCGAGCCGGCTGAGCACCTGCGCGTAATCGTAAACCTCGATGTTCGTCGCAAACCAGCACTTCTCAGGCCCCACCTCGCTCAGGCGCCTGCACAAGTCCTCCGCGGCCTCCCAGCCCCCTTCGCGGTCAAATTCCCAACTGTGGCCCCAGATGCAGAGCAGCCGCGGCGCCTCCTCCCAAACCTTGCGGTCAAAGAACTCCGCCAGCCGCTGCGGCGTTGCCTCGCGGTCATGGCAATCCGGCGTCCACGTCATCCAGTCGTGCGGCAACGCGCTCATTCCGCCGCGGTTCACCGTCCGGGCGTACACATACCCGCACGCCCGCAGCGCCTGCTTCACGCCGTCGCTGTAGTTGCCAAACGGATACGCAAAGCCCCGCACAATCCGGCCACAAGCCTCCTCCAACCGCTTGCGGTCCTCGTACAGCTCCACCGCCATGCGCTCCAGTGGCACCCGCGACAGGTGCGGATGCTTGTACGAGTGGCCCGCTATCTCCTGCCCCTCAAAAACCACGTTCAGCTCACTCGCCCTGAGATGCCCCGGCGTATCCAGCACGCCCGCGTCCAAGTTGAACGTGCCCTTCAGCCCGTAACGGCGAAAAAGGTCCGCGAGCTTCCGGTCCTGACTGCGACCGTCATCATAGCTGAACGTCACCGCGTACAACCGGCCGCCCGGCCAGTAGGAGAGCTTTACGTCTTTCATCGGGAGCTGCGTTCCCGCCAGCCACTGGCGCGGAACGATGGCCCGATCATGCCTATCTCCCCGCCCCAAATCAATCCCGGTCACAGCCCCCGCTTGCCCCGAAAAAAAAGGCGCCCGACAGGGGCCGAGATTCTCCGCCCCTGACAGGCACCCCAAATACCCCCTGACTTCGCGCCAAGACCCGCCCTCCAGGCCGCTCGCCACGCGGGCCGGGCTCCTACGCCGCCCGCTCGGGTGGCTTCGTTTCCCCAGACCGGTTTGGTTGCTCGTCGCCGCGATACTCCGAATACCGCGACCCCGGATCCGGCTCCGCACCCGGCACAACATGCCCCTCTGGCCAGGCCGGACTCCCTCCCGCCTCGTACGCCGTTGGCCGGTCATGCGGCTCAGGCTCAGGCTTGTCACGCTTCGGCACACGCGCCTCCGAGGCCGACGATATATCCTCAGCCTCCGCGTCCCGGAAGATCTCCTTAGCCCGCTCCACCGCCGTCTTGTTGTCCGCGTGCACCGAGATCAGTATGTTGCCATCCCTCAACTTGCCCTCGTACTGCTTCGCCTCATACTCCGGAATCCCCATCCCGACCAGCGCCCCCGTAAGACCGCCCAGCGCCCCGCCTACCGCCGCACCACTCAGCGCCGCCATGATCGGCCCCGCCGCGATCAGAGGCCCAACCCCCGGAATCGTCAGCGCCCCCAGGCCCGCCAGCCCGCCCCGCGCGCCCCCCCCCAACCCCCCCCCCCC
>CAZQIE010000019.1:0-38767 GCA_964593675.1 uncultured Opitutales bacterium | reverse complement strand
TCTTGTCCGCCTTGTTGCCGAACAGGTCGAGGATCAGCACCTTCAACCCCGCGTAGCGCAGGACAAAATATGCCCACGCAAAAAAGCAGATGATGGCCAGGGCGAGCGTGGTGTTCAGGTCCGCATTCGCCGGACGGAAGAAGTAAAGCAGGTGCCCATGCTCCATCAACCCGAAGGCACCGACGCCCGGGAGCAGACCGCTCCAGTTGTTGATGAGGATGAACGTGAAAAGGCAGATCAGCAGCGGGAACGTGTGCTTGATCATCCTCTCGCCGACAATCGGCTCAACAATACCGCGCACGCCCGAAATCATGCTCTCCACAACCGCCTGCCCCTTCGTCGGGACAAGCTTTGGGCGCCCCACGAGCAGGCGCAGGCCTATGATGATGACGAGGGCGAACACCCACGTCGTGAGGATCGAGTTGGTGATGGCGATGCTGGTGCCCGGGATCTGGAAGATCTCGTAGGCTTTCGGGCTCACCGTTTCGGTGGCGGCAAAGGCCGGGCTGGCCGCGAGAAGCAACGCGACAACGGGCGCCATCCGTCTTAGGAGGTGCATCACAGTGGAAAGGGTTTACACGCCAAGGGCGAGAGAGCTCTAGGGTCTGCCTAAACTGCCAAACGCCGTCAACGCTGGATTTTCTCGGCGCAGGCGTCTGTTCGTTAAGGAAAAACCGCATTTCCCGTCGACAGCAGCCTTGCCGAAAAGGGCCGGAATCTAAGGAATGGCGCCCAGCGCACCTGCAATAAAAAGCCCAGCCCGGCAAGCTAACGTTCCGGTGCTTAAGTACACCAGTTTTTTCAAGTTGTCCCGTGCGTCCAATACCCACAGCCCAGCGAAGCGGCAGATTGAGCCCGTGCAGCCCAAAAGAATCGGCCCACGCCGTGCGCCCAATGCCCACCTCCCAGCGAAGCGGCAGATTGAGCCCGTGCAGCCCAAAAGAATCGGCCCACGCCGTGCGCCCAATGCCCACCTCCCAGCGAAGCGGCAGATTGAGCCCGTGCAGCCCAAAAGAATCGGCCCACGCCGTGCGTGGTTAGGCCCGCGCGGTTTTGTAGTGGCGGCGAAAAGCCTCCGCGAGCCCCTGTAGAGTCAGGTCCGGCTCGAACTGGATTTCCCCGATCCAGGCGCGGGGCAGGTTGCCGCAGGAACCCCCGGTTGCGATCACGCGGGGATGGAGCTCGCCGCGCTTTTCCAGCTCCGTCAGGACGAGGTCCAGCAGCGCGCGGATCATCCCGGCAAAGCCCACGGAGCACCCGAGCCGCATCGCGTCCTTCGTGCTCTTGCCGATGCCGGCGGACACCGCCAGGTCGTTCGGATCGAGCTCGGGGAGGAGCGCCGTTTGCTCATGCAGGTAGCGCGTCATGATGTTTAGGCCCGGGGCGATGATCCCGCCCTCGTAGCCTCCCGCGCGGGTGATCACGTCGTACGTCACTGCCGTGCCCATATCAATGACGACCGCGGGTGCGCCCCAGCGGGCTTGCGCGCCGATCGCATTTGCCAGGCGGTCCTGCCCGATCTCGGTGGGTTTCGGGTAAGTGATGTCCAGACCCGGGCAGGTTGCGGAAGTGAGGTGGAAAACGGGCAGGGGGAGGTCTTTGAGGACCTTCAGGAGACGCTCCGTGGCAAGAGGGACCACAGAGCAGAACGAAATCCCGCGGGGCGGTTCGTCCTCGGCAAGCAGCGCGTCCAGCAGTGCGCCCACGCCCTTTTTCGGGTCGTCGATCTCGTGCGTGAAGACGGCGTGCTGTGCGTGCGCGGCGAAGCCGTCCACCAGCGCGAGGTGTGTCCGGGTGTTGCCAATGTCTATGCAGAGGACGGACATGGTGCGAGGTGCCGTGACGGCCTGCGATTATAGGGCGGCGGTTGCGGCATCAGCCCTGCAACCGGGCCTTGGGCTTACTTCGCGGCGGCCAGTTCCGGCGTGTTCGCCAGAATCTGCTCGGCACGGCCTTTCCAGATGCCGCCTCCGGCAAAGCCGGCTGAGCGGGCGTACCAGGCGCGCGCGTTCACAAGGTCCTTTGCCTCGTGGTAGTGCGTCGCAAGGTGGAAGGCGGCCTCCGCGCGGTACGTGTCCACAAGGGCGGCATCATTGGCCGCGCCCTCGAACACCGGCTTGGCGCTCGCGGCCTGCCCGGCCTTGAGCAGCGACATCCCCTTGCCAATCAGGGCGCGACCGGCAATTGGCGTGCCCTTGAGGCTTTCGGCGGCCTTGCCGTAGAGGTCCGCGGCTTCCCCGAATTTCGCTTCGCCGTAGTTGGCATCCGCCGCCTTCAGCAGCGCCAGGCCCGCGAGCTCCGTGCCCGCGTTATCCTTCGCAAAAGCCACGAGCTTCGCGTTGTCGCCGAGCGCGGCCTGATAGCCGGCCTGAAGCTTTTCTGTCCGGTGTTGCTGGTAAAGCTCCCACGCGCTGTAGCCGCCCCATACCGCGAAAATCGTGATCACGGCCGCGTAGACATGCGTCCGGTAGCGCTGCCAGAACAGCCAGAGACGGTCATCCAGGTCCGCGTCGGTAAAATCCTTGTCCACCAGCACGAGGTTGCGGTCATCGCCGGCGGCGGGCGGCGGCGCGGGCGTTTCCGCGTTGTCCTTGCCTTCGGGCTGGGCGGTGGCGGGCGTTTCCTCCGGGTTTTCGCCAGGACGCGGCTTGCGCTCACCGGGGCCTTTCCCAAACGCCCCCTTGTTATCGGACTGCTTGCTCATGATCCCCCGAGACAACCCAGATATGCTCCCGAGTCAACAGCGGCGTTGCCGTTCTTGCTCGCAGAACCCCAATTGCCGTCCGCACGTGGACGCCCGCGCCACGGGGCAATCCCCGATCCCGCCACGGGCAAGGCGCCTGGCCCGCAGAGGCGGCTGCAAAGCCCGCGTTAACAAGGCGCACGTGTTGTTTCACGCCGGGGCACTTGGGAGTTGTCAGGGGCCCGCGCTTCGCTTCATTCTCCCGGGGCATGAGCATGGACAAACCTGGAGCGGTGCAGATCCACGGCGGAGACTTCTTTTTCGCCATCGTAGCGGCACGCTATAACAGCGAGCTGGTGGACGCCATGCTGGCCCGTGCCCAGACGGCGCTGAAGGCCGCGGGCGTGCCCGAGCGCAACGTCGAGATCGTGCGCGTGCCCGGCTCTTCGGAGATCCCCTACGTCGCAAACATGCTCGCCTACACCGGCGAATACGACTGCATCATCGCGCTCGGCGTGGTCATCGCGGGCGAAACCCCCCACCACGAAATCCTCGGACACGGCACCGCGACAGCCCTGCACACCATCGGCTTCAACACCGAAACCCCCATCATCAACGGCATCGTCGTCTGCAACACCCGCGAACAGGCCGAAGCCCGCACCACCGGCGCCATCGACCGCGGCACCGAGTTCGCCAGCGCCGCGCTTGAAATGGCCTGGCACAAAGTCCACCTCGTCGAACGCCTGGACGAGCTTGAGGACATGGAGGGCGAGGAAGGCGAAGAAGAGACCGAGGAAGTCGAAGGTGACGACGACGAGGGCGGCGACGACGATTTCGACCCCAAGCAGCATTTCAAGAACAACTAGCAGGCCCTCCGTCCCCCGCGCCTCAGTCTGCCGCAAAACGGCCGACCCCGCTTGCCGGGCGACCAGCCCCGGGTGAACCTTCCCGGAAAGGCTTCCGGCCACGGGAACCGCGGGCGATGAAGCTTGCACCCACGCTCGTCCCGCCCTTTATAAAGCCCCGCTCAGGCCGCGTCCCTCAAAGCCGCAGTCAAACTTGATTTTTTGTTATCGTTTCGTTTCATACCGGCGCGTCAGCCCAAACGCCCGCCTCACGCCATGGCCGAAGAAGAGACCCCGCAAAAGCCCACCAGCCCGCGCCGCGAAAACCGCGTTGCCGCGATGCAGTTCCTCTACGCGTGGGACCTCAACCGCCCGCAGTCGCTCAACGACGCCATGCGCCTGTTTTTCGAGACGCGCGAAGGCGGCAAGCCGCGTGACTTCTACGGGTTCGCCGAGGAGCTCATCCACGGCACCGTCATGAAAGCGGACGAGCTGGACGACAAGATCCGCGAATACGCCCAGAACTGGGCCTTCCACCGCATCGCCAAAGTCGACCTCGCCATCCTCCGCCTCGCCCTCTACGAGCTCCTTTTCCGCAAGGACATCCCGCCCATCGTCACCATCAACGAGGCCATCGACCTGTCCAAGGAGTTCTCCACACCCGACTCCAAGCGCTTCATCAACGGCATCCTCGACCGCATCAAGGAAAACCTCGACCGCCCCCTCAGGACGGCCGCGGAGGAGTAGCAGTTTTTTTGGCCGCCACCGCCGCCAAGCCACACCGAACCCGATTTTCCCGGCGGCCGCCGTGCTTAAAGGCCGCAAAAGAAAAACTTCTCAGGCGGGCGGGGGATCGCCAAGATGCGGGGCATGAATTTAGCGGAGATACGCGGGGCATTGCCGACGGAGGCGTTGCTGAAGGTCGAAGGGCTGCCTTACCCGAAGCTCGGGTCCGGCAAGGTGCGCGAGATTTTTGACCTGGGTGACCGCCTGCTGATCGTGGCGACGGACCGCTTGTCGGCATTCGACGTGGTGATGCCGGACGGTGTGCCGGGCAAGGGCGTCCTGCTCACGCAGATCAGCCTGTGGTGGTTCGAGCGCACGCGCGACGTCATCGAGAACCACCTCGTGCCCGACCACGACGCCGTTGTGGCGCGGCTCACCGTGGGGCGCCCGGAACTGCGGGCCCGGAGCATGGTGGTGAAGAAGCTTACGCCGCTGCCCATTGAGGCCGTCGTCCGCGCCTACCTGGCCGGGAGCGGCTGGAAGGAATACAAGCGCACGGGAAAGCTTTTCGAGCACGCCCTGCCCGCCGGGATGCGGGAAAGCCAGGCGCTGCCACAGCCCCTTTTCACGCCCACCACAAAGGCAAAGGCCGGCCACGACGAGCCCATCACCGGCGCGGAAGGCTCCAAGATCCTCGGCGCGCCCCTGTTCAACAAGGTGCGCGATACCAGCCTCGCGGTCTTCCAGCGCGGCGCGGAAAAGGCTCGGGAAGCGGGCCTGCTGCTCGCGGACACCAAATTCGAGTTCGGCCTGGACGAGGGCGGCAAGCTGTTCCTCATCGACGAAGTGCTCACGCCCGATTCCTCCCGCTTCTGGCCTGCCGCGGATTACGAGCCGGGTCGTGCCCAGCACGCCTTCGACAAACAGTACGTGCGCGACTACCTTGAGACCCTTTCGTGGAACAAGACGCCGCCCGGACCGCGCCTGCCCGCGGATGTCATCGCCGCGACGCAGCAGCGTTACCTTGAGGCGCTCGAAAAGCTCATGGGCGCGTAGCCGGGGCGTCACGTAAAGCACTCACCGCTCCGACGCGTTCTTGTATCCGCCGTTCCACTACAAAGGAGCGGCGGATTCTTTTTGCCCCGGCGCTCCGGGGGCCTACTTTGCGGCGGGCGCAGCGGGCGCGGGCTCCGCGGGCTGCTCGACAACCGGAGGCTCCCAGCCGGGCATCCAGAAATAGCGGTCGTACATCCCCACGTTCAGCTCCATGCTCTCGACCAGCATCGTCGACTGCCGCGCACCGTCCAGCACCGTCTCAACGGAGTAAGGCACCTTCAGTTCGCCGACCGGCCGGAAGTCCGAATAATAGGTTTCCTGGAGCCTGTACTTGCCGTCGATCTTCTCGTACGCCGCGTTCTTCACCTCAAGGAACGTCCGGGCGTCCACATAGAAGTCCACTTTCTCGCCGTTTTTCAGCGTGGCGCGGATCTGGTACGCCGGGTCCCCGAGGACGTCCGTGAGCGCAAGCAGCTGGAGCTTCGTGCCGAATTTCTCCGCGTCGATCAGGTGCGAAAACAGCGGGGCGTCGCGCATGAACGGCGCCGCGGTCTCCGGGTCCATCAACTCATACTCCTCAGGCTTCTTGCCGGGCAGCACCTGCCAGGCCTGATACCCGTCATAAGCCATCGTCAGGTCATGGATGCCCATGCGCACGGTCATGCGGACGAGGTTCGGGCGCTTCTTCAGGAGAATGAACTCGAATTTGCCGGGCTTGCTGTCGAGCCTGCCGCGCACCCGTACACTGTTCACCGACGCCAAATACGCCCGCCCGCCCTGCGCCGCATAAAACTGTTCCAGCACCTGCTCCAGCGGAGGCAGCTTTTGCGCGGGCTTTGCGTCAGCGCCGGCAAGTGGGGCAAAGGCTGCAAACCAGACGGCGACGAGGGCGCCAGCAATGCGGAGGACGTTCATGTGGGGCGTGGACGGCACGGCGGGCCGCTAGGGGGGCGGTTCCGCCGTCAACGTGCGTTTTGTGGGCTTTTAGGCTTTGCGGGGATGGAAGAGTTTCTTGTTCACGCTGCGCGCGACGACGCTGCGGAACACGTCGAGGTTCGGGATCACGCCGCGGCCGAGCAACTGGTAACCGATGTTGCCGACCGTCGATCCCTCCAGCGTGTACGAAGCCACCGGGATGCCCGAGTAATCCGCCACGCGCTGGCAGAGCAGGCTGTTCTTCGAGCCGCCGCCCACGATGATGATGTGGTCGTATTTCTGACCCGTGAGCCGCCCAAACTTGATCGCCGTGTCCGCAACCGCCTGGCCCAGGGAGTCGCAAATCAACCGCATGTAACCGGCGAGGCTTGCCGGGGGCTTGTGACCCTTTGCCGTAAGCTGCCGGTCAATCGCCTCCCGCATGTTCTTCGGGTTGAAGAGCGCCTGGTCCGTGGTGTCGATCACGTAGCCCGGCGCCGGCAGCGCGGCGGCCTCGTCAGCCAGCGCATCCCAGCCTGCGCCCGTTGTCGGGCGTTCGGCAAAGTGCGGCGCCGTCTGCTCAAGCAGCCACAGGCCAAGCTGGATGCGGTTCGGGCGGTAGGAGCCATCTCCCGAGCGTTCGTTCGAAATCGCGCAGCCGAGGGCTTCCGGGCCCGCAGCGGGGCGCGGGCTCAGGCTGCCCACGAGCAGCCACGTTCCCGCGGAGACAAACAGGTCGTTGCCAATGCGCGGAATCGCCTCATACGCGCAGGACGTGTCGTGGCCCGGCACGAGCACCACGTCCACGTCTTCAAGGCCCGGTATGTCGCGCACCTTCCCGAGCTTCCTGCCGGCCTTGCTGGGCTCACCAAACCAGGAATGGGGGATGCCGAAATAATCGAGCGCCTGCTTCGACAGGTTGTTGCTCTGCAGGTCCAGAAGCTGGGACGTGCTCAGGATCGAAATCTCGTTCACCATCTGGCCCGACAGCAGGAAATTGAAATAGTCGGGCAGGAGCAGCACGCGGTGGCAAGCTTCCCGGACGCTCGGCACGGCGCGCAGCGTCTCGCACAACTGAAGGCCCGTGTTGTAGTTGATCAGCGGCAGGCCCGTCCACCCGTAGAGCTTGGGCTCGTCGCCGGCTTCCTTGAACTGCATCAGCAGCGCATCCGTGCGGCTGTCACGGTACGCATGCACGGGAAACACCAGGCGCCCCGTCTTGTCCACCAGCGCGTGGTCAACGCCCCACGTGTCCACGCCGCATGAGCCCAGTTCCGGAAAGCGCTTTTTGGCCTCGATGAGCCCCTTGCGGATCTCCGACACAAAACCGCCGACATCCCAGTAATAGTTTGCACCGAGCGGGTGGAAAGCGTTCGGGAAGCGGCGGACCTCGGTCAGCTCAAGGCCGTTGTCCGAGTAGGCGCCGACGATGACGCGGCCACTGGTGGCGCCGAGATCGACGGCTGCGGCGTAGACAGTTTGCATGGGGGTGATATGAAGCGTGTTGAACAGAGAGTGATCGCGCGTGAAGGGACGCGGTGATTCCGTTTGCGGGAACGGCCGGAAGCTAACGGGTCTCTGCGGCGAGATCAACTGCTCCCGCACGCTTCCTGCACGGCCGTAGTCGCGGCCCTATTCCTCGTCCACTTTCCCGGCCGCGGGCTTTTCACCCTTTGCCGGGCTCGCGGGCACCTGCACCGTCTCCAGGCCCATTCCCGCCGCCCGGATCGCGCGGGCTACGCCCTTCTCCGGTTCCTGATCCGTAACGAGGCTCAGTTTCGGGCCAAAACCCGTTGTCATGTGCAGCGCACGCTTCCCGAACTTCGTGTGGTCGAGGACGAAGAACGCATGGTCCGCAGCCTCAATGATGCGCTTCTGCACCGAAACGATGAAGTGGTTCGTGTTCCAGATGCCTTCCGCCGTGATCCCGGCTGCGCCCATGATCGCGACATCCGCGTGCACCTGCTGCAGGTGCGTCTCCGCGGGCGGACCGTAGAGCACGCCCAGACGGCTGTACACCGTGCCACCCGTGACAATGACTTCGCAGGAGCCCACTTCGCTGTAGAGCGCCGCGATCGGCAGCGAGTTCGTGATGACGATGATCCGCTTGCCCACGAGCTGGCGCGCCACCGCGTACGTCGTCGTGCCGCCGTCGAGGATGACCGTCATGCCCGGCCGCACCTTGTCCGCCACGAACTGCGCGAGCGCGTACTTTTCCTCGGCCTGTTGGTCGTCCTGCGTGATGAAATCGTAGCCCCCGCTGCGGAACGTGTCCTTTTCCGCAAGGCTGGCGCCGCCGTGGTGGCGGCGGATGATGCCCTGCGCCTCAAGCTCGTTGAGGGCGCGCCGCACGGTGGAAAGACTGGTGTCGAAGGCGCGCGCGAGGGTATGCAGATCCGCGTACTTGTGCTCGCGGATGTATTTCTCGATCAGGTCGAGGCGTTGTTTCTGGGTCATTGCGTGAGACTGGTATCAGCGGTCCCGCGTATTTCCGGATACTCGCTCCGGCGGGGGGGAAACGCGGGGGGGCCGCTTAAGGGATTTTTTTCGCGCAGGGGCTACCTTAAAGATGATCTTGCGCTGTTAACAACCGTTTTTCGTTTAGGGTAGATGTACCTATATGCGGGAAGGTGAGGGATGCGAGCGGGGTCGTAAGGCCGCAGCGTGCTGCACTATGATCGACCACGTTACGGCTTGCGTTAATCCCTCGGCAGAAGCTGGCGCCAGGCGTCCACCACGCTCAGCGCATACAAAGCCGCGGTTTCGGCGCGCAGTACGGGCGCGGCCAACCGCACGGGGAGAAAACCTGCGGCCCGCGCCTGCGCATACTCCTCCGGCGAAAAATCGCCTTCCGGCCCGATCAGGACAAGGACTTCCTCCGGTAGCGGACCAGTCCGCGGCAACGCTTCCAAGAGCGGACGCGCCCCCGCCTCAAGGCTCGCGATCAGCCGCAGCGAGCCCGGGGTGGGGGAGAGGCTTTCCAGCCACGCCGCGAACGGGCGTGGCGTGTCAACGCAGAGCAGGTGCGGGTTGGCGGACTGCTTCAGCGCCTCCACGGCGGCCGTTTTCCAGCGCCCCGCTTTCGTGTCCGCCCGCGCCTCATCAAGCCGAACCTCCGCGCGGGCAGTCAGGACGGGCGCGAGCCGCGCCGCCCCCAGTTCTGTCACGTCGCGCACGAGGTGGTCCATCCCCTTGCCCTTCAAGACAGCCTGCGCCAGCACAAGTGTCGGCTTCGGCGGATGGCTCGTGCGGCGGGAAAGCACCTCCAGCGCCGCGGCCTTGGCGTCGGGTTCTGCCAACCGGCAGGACCAGACCGAACCGCGGCCGTCAAACAACTCCACGGCCTCCCCCGGGCGCGCGCGGAGGCTCTTCACGATGTGGCGGCTCTCCTCCGGGCCCAAAATCACCCGGGCAGCCCCCTCGGGCACGCCGTCGGCCTTGTAGGTGTGTATGCCGGCCATTTCCCGTAAGCAGAAGGCGCGCACGCCTGCCCTGGCAAACTGATTTGACACTTTCCGGCGGCCCAGCGCCCGTGTCACGAACCGGGGGCGTCCCAAAACCTGAACCGCGCCCGGGGGGATTCGACCGACGCTCCCCTGTCCTTTACTTGAAAGGCGCCTTTGCGACTTTCTTTTTGGCAGGAACGGAAGACGCTGGCTCACCGGCGCCCGGACTTTACCCCGCGCCCCAAAAGGCCCAGTCATGTCCTTCAATCCCATCAAGCGGGCCGCCCCGGCGCGGCCGATCGTCCACTGGCTCGCCGACCGCTATAGCCCCTACGTCTTCGAGCCCCGCACCGTGGAGCGCGAAAAGCTGCTCACCTGCCTTGAGGCCGCGCGCTGGTCCGCCTCCAGCTACAACGAGCAACCCTGGCGCTACATCCTCGCCGTGCGCGAAAACCCGTCCTCGTTCGAACAGGCCCTGTCCTGCCTCACGGACTCCAACCAGGCCTGGGCGCGGGACGCCGGTGTGCTCCTCCTCGGGCTCTCCAAGCGCACCTTCAGCATGAACGGCAAGCCCAACCGCGTCTACGAGCACGACCTCGGCCTGGCGGGCGGCAATTTCACCGTGCAGGCGACCGCCCTCGGGCTGCACGTGCACATGATGGCGGGTATCCTGCCCTCCCGCATCCGCGCCATTTACCATGTGCCCGAGGACTTCGAGCCCCTTACCGGCATCGCCCTCGGCTATGCCGCCGACCCCGAAGCCGCGGGCCTCAACCCCGAACTGGCCGCGCGCGACAAGACTGCCCGCGCACGCAAAGCCATCAACGAATTCGTTTACGGCGCCGATTGGGGCCTGCCCTCCGGCCTCGTGCCCTGACCGCTGCCCGCCCCCCGCCACAGCGGGCCTGCTTCGCTCCACCGGCCGCGAATTTCCCCAAAAAACTTCCTCAAGTGCGGCACGTTGGGGACGACTTTCCCCCGCCATTGGAGGGCCTGTCCTCCTGTTTTCCCGCGCAACCACGCGCTTCTGCCGGGCGGCAAGGGCTGCCCAAAACCGGGCCTTAGGCGAACGCCGCCCCGGTAAAAACTGCCGCCTGTTGATGCGGCAAAAAGCGACCCGCCGGAAAGCGGGTTTTATAAGCTCCGGATAATTAACGGTTTAAGTTTTGTTCCATCCGCATGGCACGGCTGTTGCTTTGATGCCGGGCATGATGGAGGCAATGTTCGCCCGAGAAAACTACGCCCTCGCCCGGAAACTTCTGGACGTGGCGGCGCTGCGCCAGGAAGCCCTGGCCGGGAATCTCGCGAACGTTGAAACCGCCGGCTACAAGCGCGTCGATATCTCCCCCGACTTTGCATCGAAGCTCAAGGACGCCGCAGCCGCGAACGACGTCGCCGCGATTTCCAATATGGACCCCTGGGTCAGGACCGACCTGGCCACGAAGGCTGTGCGGCCGGACGGCAACAACGTCGCCCTGGACAAAGAGATGCTCGAGATGAACCGCAACGCCGCGGAATACGAGTTCCTCACCCAGTTCATGAGCAACAATATCCGGCGCCTCAACACCGCCATCCGCGGCCGCTCCGCCTAAACCCCGAACCCCTGACGCGCCATGATGAACTTTCTCCCCGGATGCGCACCTGCCGCCGACGCCATGACGGCAGAAAAAGTCCGCATGGACCTCATTGCGCAGAACATCGCGAACGCGCAGACCGTGCGCGACGCAAACGGGCAGCCCTATCAGCGTAAAATCGCCTCCTTTGAGGCCTACATGGACCCGAACAACCAGGCCGCCGGAAAGCCTCCCATGCTCCGGACGGTGCGTATTGCCGGCATTTACGACGACAAGTCGCCGGGGCCGCGCGTCTACAACCCGGGCCACCCGTTCGCTGATGCGCAAGGCATGGTCCAGATGCCCAACGTCCAGCTTTCCCAGGAGATGGTCGACCTGATCTCGGCCTCCCGCGCCTACGAAGCCAATACCACCGTCATCCGCACCTCGCGCCAGATGGCGACGCAGGCACTCAGCATCGGCCGCTAACCTTTAAACGAGGACTCCCACCATGTCGCTTATCAGTTCCATCTCCGGCCTCGGCAGCGGCTACATGAACCCCCAGGCCCTGCGCGGCGCCGACATGTTCGGGCCCAAGGGCGCCACGGGCGACGTGTTTCCGGCCAAGCAGATTGCCGCCGCTACGCAGTCCGGTGTGGACGTCGGCATGCAGGTGGGCCGGACCGCCGAGGCGAACTTGCAGGCCATGAACGTGCGCGGCATCGGGGCTCCCGCGGAATACACGCCCCTCAACGCGCCCATCCAGGGCACGCAGACCGCGCCGACTTTCGACAACCTCCTCGGCAACTTTGTCCGCGAAGTCGACACCAAGCAGAAGGTTTCCAACGACGAGGTTAATAACCTCCTCACGGGCAAGTCCGACAATCTCCATCAGGCTGTGATCGCCATGCAGGAAGCCGGCGTCGCCTTCAACCTGATGGTCGAAGTGCGCAACAAGCTTGTGGAAAGCTACCAGGAAATCATGCGCATGCAGGTGTAGAGCCGGCAGCACGCCGGGGCCTCAACCGTAGTCCACCGAAGCATTCGTCACCCACCTTTACGCACCCATGAACGCGTTTCTCCAACAAGTCACCAAGATCTGGTCCGAGCTCGGGATCAACCAGAAGGTCTCGATCATCCTGGCTGCCCTCGGCGTCGTCGTCGGCATCGCCGGCGTGCTCGTCTGGTCCTCGCGCCCGCAGATGCAGCTCCTGTATGGTCGGCTTGAAGGCCAGGATATGTCCGAGGTCGTGAAGGTGCTAGATGAACAGGGCGTGCCTTACCAGCTCGGTGCCGGCGGCTCCGCGGTTTACGTGCAGGCCGACAAGGTTTACCCCATGCGCATGGCGATGGCCTCCAAGGGCCTGCCCTCCGGCGGCGGCGTGGGTTTCGAGATTTTCGACCGCTCCAACTTTGGCGTCAGCGACTTTGTGCAGCACACGAACCGGGTGCGCGCGGTCCAGGGCGAACTCAAGCGCACCATCGAGCAGTTGCGCGGCGTCCGGTCCGCCCGCGTGATGGTCGTCATGCCGGAAAACCGGCTCATCACCGAGATGGCGCAGGTCAAGCCCACCGCCTCCGTCATGGTCGACTCCGGCGGCACCCGCCTCACCCAGGAGTCCGTGAACTCCATCCGCTACCTCGTGGCGAGCTCCGTCGAGGGCATGCAGCCGAACGAAGTGGTCGTCGTTGACGCCAACGGCAACACCCTTTCTGAAGAGCTCCGCGAAGACGGCGCCTCCGGCATCTCGAACGCCAAGCTTCGCGCCCGCCGCGAGCTGGAGAACCATTTTGCGGGCAAGGTCGAAAGCATGCTCGCCAAGGTCGTCGGGTCCAACCAGGTCGTGGCCCGCGTGACCATTGACGTGGACTCCGAAGTCCAGACCTCCCGCGAGGAACGCTTTGACCCGGAAGGCCAGGTCGTCCGCACGCAGACCGTCACCGAGGATTCCTCCCAGAAGTCCGAATCCAGCCCCGCCAGCGGCGTGGGCACCGCTGCGAACGTGCCGGGCTCTGCGGGCACGGGCGGTGGCGGCGCGCAGGCCAACGAAGGCGGCGAAACCACGTCTGCCGGCGCAACCATGGCCGCGAACACCAGCTCCACGCGGGAAGAAAAGAAGAACAAGGTCACCGCTTACGAGATCAACAAGCTTACCCGTGAAGTCGTCCGTCAGCCCGGCGACATCCGCAAGGTGAGCGCCGCCGTTCTCGTCGCCATGCGCATGGAAGGCGCCGGTGAGGCCGCCGCCCCGAAGCCGCGCTCCCCCGAGGAAATGGGCTCTTTGAAGCAGATGGTGGCCATCGCGCTCGGTCTTGAGCCCAACAGCCCCCTTGTTACCGTGCAGGAAATGCCGTTCCTGACCCCGCCGCCCGCTCCGCCTCCGGGCATCATCGAACAGGGCGAGCGCGTCTTCTCCTGGTTCGATTCCTACGGCCGCAACCTCTTCGCCGTCGCCGTCGCTGTCATCATGTTCATGCTCTTCCTGCGCATGCTCAAGCGCCACCGCCCCGAGCCCGTACAGGTCGAGCTTCTCGACGAAAACCCCTCGGGCGACGTCATGGTCAAGGCCCGCGACGTCACGCCGCGGCCCACGCCCGAGCTCCTGAACGAGCTGATCGCGCAAAAGCCCGACAACGTCAGCACGGCCCTGAAGAATTGGGCGGCATTCGGCGTGAAGAAGTAGTAGTCTGGCGCCGAGAACAACTAACCACCTCGCGGAGGATTCATGGCAGCGATCAACTTCGAGCCCGTCGTCTACGAGCAGATGTCGAAAATCCAGAAGATGGCGGCCTTCCTGATCGTCATCGGCCCGGATGCGGCGTCGCAGTTGATGACGACCTTTGAGGACACCGAGATCGAGCTCGTCGCGCGTGAAATCTCGAACATGAAAATCCTGGACCAGGAGATCCAGGAGAAGGTGATCGAGGAATTCGCGGGCATCATCGGCGAGAGCCTCGGTTCCGTGCTCGGCGGCTCGGAGTTCGCCCACAAGGCCCTTGAAATGGCCCGCGGCGATTACAAGGCCGCCAACATCCTCGGCCGCATCGCGCCCGTGGGCTCAAGCTCCGACCTGATCCGCGAGATCAGCGACATGGAGCCCCGCCAGATTTTCAACCTGATGCGCAACGAGCAGTCGCAGACCATCGCCTTCGTCGCCTCACACCTGAACCTCGAGAAGGCCTCCCAGGTCATCGGCATGCTCAGCCCCGAAAAGCGCGAGGAAGTCGTCGAACGCATCGGCGCCATGGAAACCACCTCCCTCGAAATGGTCGCCAAGGTGGTCACGAATTTGAAGAAGCACGTGAGCATCAAAGAACGCTACACGATGCACCGCAGTGGCGGCGTGCGCCAGGTCGCGGACATCCTCAACGTCCTCGACAAGGACATGTCCAAGACCCTCCTCGTCAAACTCGAAGAACGCAACCCGGCCCTCGGCAGCGCGATCCGCAAGAAGATGTTCAGCTTCGACGACCTCGTGCGCCTCACGCCGCAGGACCTGCAGCGCGTCACCCGCGAAGTCGAAATGTCGGACCTCGTGGTGGCGATGAAGTCCGCCGCCCCGGCGCTCCAGGAAGCCATCTTCAAGTCGGTGTCCAAGCGTGCCGCCGAGACCCTCAAGGAAGAAATCGAAATGCTCGGCCCGGTGCGCCTGAAGGACGTCGAAGCCGCTCAGGACCGCATCATCCAGATCGTGCGGCGCCTGGAAGAAGAAGAAGAAATCTCGCTCGATACGGGCGGCGGTGGAGGAGGCGAAAATGCCCTCGTCTAAAACGATCGTCCTCTCCGGGCTCATCCGCGGCGTCACCCTCGGCTATTTCGGGCCTCCCCCCCTCCCGCTCTCCGAAGTCGCCAAGCGCGAAGCTGCGGCATTCCAGCGAGGCAAGCAGGAGGCCGCCGCCGTGTTCGACCGCCAGATCGTCGAGATGCGGCAGGAACTCCTCCACCTCCAGCAGACCGTCTTCCAGCGCCTCGACGACGAATTCCGCCAGATGCAGGCCACCGTCGGCGAGCGCCTGCCCGACCTCATCCTCGCCCTTGTCCGCCGCATCCTCGCCGGCCTGGAGCTCGATCCCGGCGCCGTGAAAGCGCTGGTGGACGAAGTGCTCTCGGAAATGTCGCAGGGCGGTGAAATCGAAGTCGTGCTCTGCCCGAAAGACATGGAACTCCTCGGCTCAGCCAAGGAAGATTTCATGAACGACTACGCCGGACTGAAATTCACCGCCGACGCCGGCCTTGGCAGCGGCGATTGCATGGTGCGCAGCCGCTTTGGGCTTGTTGACGCGCGGATTGAGACCAAGCTTCGGAAACTGGACGTCGAGCTCCGCGGGCACTGATCGCGCCCGGCCTCGCGCCAGAACCGCCCGCCGCAAAGGAAGAACTCCCCATGTCGGACCTGCTCGCCAATCTGGATTGGATGCGAAACCGCATCGACCAAAGCCGTCCCGTTGAAAAAGTCGGCAAAGTCGTGCAGGTCACCGGCCTGATCATCGAAAGCGAAGGCCCCGAAGTCTCCCTCGGCGACGTCTGCGACATCTTTTCGAGCCGCCGTGACGCCCCCATTCCCGCCGAAGTTGTGGGCTTCCGCGAAAACCGCGTGCTCCTCATGCCCCTGGCCGAAGTGCATGACCTGCACCCTGGCTGCCGCACTGTCCTCTCCACCCGCGCCTCCGCCATCCCGGTCGGCGAGGGCCTCATGGGCCGCGTCATCGACGGCCTCGGCAGACCTTTGGACCGCCTCGGTCCCCTGCGGTGCGAGTACGTGAACGACCTCAACTGCCCGCCCCCCAACCCCATGAAACGTGCGCCCATCAAGCACGCGTTCCAGACGGGCGTGAAGGCCATCGACACCTTCATTCCCCTCGGGTGTGGCCAGCGTATGGGCATCTTCGCCGGCTCAGGCGTCGGTAAGTCCACCCTGCTCGGCATGATTGCGCGAGGCTCCGAAGCCCAGGTCAATGTGATCGCCCTCGTCGGTGAACGTGGCCGCGAGCTGCGCGAGTTCATCGAAAATGACCTCGGTCCCCAGGGCCTGGGAAAGTCCGTCGTCGTCGTTTCCACGTCGGACCAGTCCGCGCCGCTGCGCCTGCACGCCGCGATCCTCGCCACCCGCGTCGCCGAGTATTTCCGCGACCAGGGCAAGAAGGTGCTCATGATGATGGACTCCGTGACGCGCCTCGCCATGGCCCAGCGCGAAATCGGGCTCGCCGTCGGGGAGCCTCCCGCCTCCCGCGGGTACACGCCTTCCTGCTTCTCCCTGCTCCCCCGCGTGCTTGAGCGCTCCGGCATGGGCGAGCACGGCAGCATCACCGCCCTCTATACCGTCCTCGTCGAAGGTGACGACATGAACGAGCCCGTCGCCGACACCGTCCGAGGCATCCTCGACGGCCACATCGTGCTCAGCCGCGCCCTCGCCACCTCCAACCACTTCCCCGCCATCGACGTCCTTGAGAGCGTCAGCCGTCTCGTCCGCACCATCTGCACCGCGCAGGAACTCGAGATGGTCTCCAAGGCCCGCGACCTGCTCGCCATTTACCGCAAAAACGAAGACCTCATCAACATCGGCGCCTACGCGAAGAACAGCAACCCCAAGCTCGACCTCGCCATCTCGAAGTACGACAATATCACCCGCTTCCTGCGCCAGCAGATGACGGACCTCGTGCCGCGCGCCACCGCTCTCCAGCAGCTCAAGAAAGTCATGGACTAGGCCCCTTGCGCCACCACGACCCCTCGCTCCCATGAAGCCCTACCGCTTTACCCTCGAAGCCCTCCTGACGCTCCGCGAGCATCAGAAAAGCAAGGCGCTCGAGCAGTACGGCAAGGCGGTCGCAAAACGCCAGGAGATGGAGCAACTCCAAAAGCGCGAAACCGCCCGTTACGAAGCCTTGCGCGATGCCGTCGGCGGGACACGCCAGGGCACCTTCAACGCCAGCGCCCAAGGCATGTACCTCCAGGCCATCCAGGACGCCAACAACCAGCTTGGTCAGCTCGCGAACCACGTCGAAGTCACCCGGCGCGAGGAACGCAAGCAGCTCGATGAATTTCTTGCTGCGAAGAAGCGCCTAGACCTCCTGGCAAACCTCAAGGAGCGCCGTCGCCAGGGTTACGTCGCGGAAAATATGCGTAAGGAAGAGAAGCTCCTGGAAGACCTTGCGAACGCGCGGTACTACCGCGACCAAAAGTAGGCAAGGTTCATGCTGTGTAGTGGGGCCAAGCCCCATTATGCAGCAAAAAATGCCTCATCCCACCTTCCACCTACCGCGCCGTAGCGGGGCCCTGGCGCGTGCTTCCCGATGAACTTCCTGCGGTCAGTCTGGTTCCTGGCGATCCTGGCGCTCCTGCTCAACATGGGCACGCTCGGCGGCATGTGGTTCGTGGCGCAGAAACAGTTGAAATTTACGCCCGCCAAGAAAGCGAAGGAAAAAGACGTCCTGACGTCCGACGAGGTCCCCTGGGACATGCGCACCAAGGAAATGGACTCCCTGGTCAATGCGCTGATCGAAGAACGCCGCAAGATCGCCAAGCGCGAAGCCGCGGTCTCCGACGCCGAAGCCCGCATCCGCACGGAGCGCGAGGAACTGCAGCGCCTGCGCAAGGAGATCGAGGAGTCCCGCCGCGAGCTCATGGGCAAGGTCCAGGAAATCGAGTCCGTGGAGAGCAAGAATCTCAAAGGCCTCGCGAAAACTTTTGCAGGTATGCGGCCCGATGAGGCCGTCGAAGTTTTAAGTACCATGCCGGATAACTCGGTTGTGCGGATCCTCGCCTTCATGGCACCCGGAGAACAGGGAGCGATCATTGAGAACATGGCCAAGAAGTCGGATGCACAACGCAAGCGGGCCGGAGCTATCGTCGAGAAGCTCCGCCTGTATCTGCCCCCTAAGAAGGACGACAAAGGCTAAACCATGACTACCGGAAGCGTTCCGTTCCCTGTCTCTTCCACCAAGACCGCCTCTCCTGATCCGTATGAACCCCGCACCGCGACGCCCCCTCCCGGCGACGAGGCGCCGGTCTTCCGGCTTCCGGACGATGTCGAGCGGCGCGTAAACCGGCAGGAATTGCCCCAGCGCGAACGCCCGCTGGACCGGCTCCGTGACGACGCCCCGCGCGGCGATCAAGACGCCTCCGGGCGCGACGACGCCCTGCAGGTCCGCCGGGACTCCCGTGATTTTGACCGCAACGCCGACCGGCGCTCTGACCGGGCGGACCGTCGTGAAGACCGGCGCGCCGATAAAGCGGAACGCCGCGACGACCGCCGGACCGAGAAGACCGAGCGGCGGGAAAGCCGGCGCCAGGAAAAGGCCGATCGCCGCGATTCCCGCACGGAAACCGCTCCCCAGGGCGGTGGAACGCGCGAGGAGCACGCACCTTGCGCGAACACGCAGCAGGCGGTCTCGCAACCTGCCGCGAATGCCACGGAGCAGACGACGGGCGCCCAGGCCGCCAACACGCAAGGCCAGGCAAGCCAGACTGCCACGACCCAGAACGCGCAGACCGGCACGTGTCAGCAGACGGCCGCCGCAATCCTCGCCACCACGCTTCCTGTCATTGCGACCGCAAACACCGTGGCCAGCGCGCCAGCCCAAGGTGGGCTCCCGCTGCCGACGATCGAGACAGCTTCCGCGACCCTCGCCGCAACGCCCGGTCCCGCGCTGCAAGCCGCTGTTCAGGCGCCGGTGACGCCCCTTGCCACCCAGGCTACGCCGGTGGCCGCATCCGAGCTTTCAAACGGGCAAGCTTCCGCAACCCAGCAGGGTGGGGGAGCTTCCAATGGCGCGCCCCACGCGGCCGCGGCCCCAGCCTTCGGTTTTGGTGGCAACCCTGCCGCCATGCCGGGCGTGCCCACGGGTGTGCAGAATCCGGCGCTCGGCCAGCCCACCTACGGGTCCACGGCCGCTATCCCGCTTGCCGCTCCCGGTCTGCCGGCGACGCCCCAGCCTGCGCACACCGCCCCTTCCCAAGCCGCGGTCACGCCGCAGCCCGCGTCCACGCCGGGCGTTTCCCCGACACCGGGCACCCAGCCCACAGCCATCCCCGCAGTCCTGCCGCACCAGCAGGCCACACAGGAACCGCTTGTCGCGAGCACCAGTCGCGCTTTCGGCTGGAGCCCCCTCGAAGCGGCCGCCCAGCCCGCAGCCGGCGCAGCCCCCGTCTTGCTCGACCACCCGCAAGTAAGCGGCGTCACCGTGCCCGGTGCGACCACCGCGTCCCCCGCCACTTCCGGTCTTCACACATCTCTTCCCCGCGGACCCGTTTCCGCCCACGTGGCAGTCCCGGCCCACCTTGCGCAGGCCACGCCAGAGGCCACCCTCGCGGCGACGCCGCAGCCTCAGGTCTCGGACCTTCGCGGCCTCCGCGCCTTGCGTGGGGCTCCCTCGTACGGCAGCCCCGTTCCGGTAAGTCAGGCGCACGGTTCTCCTAAGAACGTTTCCACCGCACCGCAGGTGCCGCAGGCCCCCGTGGGCTCGACCTCCGGCGCTCCCGGCGCCATCACGCTCCCCGAGGGCATGGTGCCCGTCGCCAACCCGCAGCCTCTCGCTGGTTCCGCGCCGCAGGCGGTCCCGCAAGCCACGGCAGTCCCGCAGGCGCCGCAGCCCGTCGCTACCTCCCGGCCCATGCCGCAGGCGGAGCCCTCGCTTCAGCAGCCGTCGCAACCGTCGACCCTCACGCCCGTGCAGCCCGCGCTCCATGCCGCTCCGGTGCAGACGCAGGCCGTCACGCCCCCGCGCCCGCAGGCCCAGGCCGCCGCCGCCGCGCCCACGCAGGCAACGCCCGCTCCCGCTGCGGACTCGGCCAAGGTTGCGTCCCCGTTGCCGACGTCCACCCCCGAAGCCACGAGCGAAGGCGTCGCCCAGGGCGCCACGGTGTCGGACCTGCCTCTGCAAGGCGGGCGGGCCGTTAAGGTCGCCGCCGACGTGCTTTCCCCGTCCACCCGTGCGAACGCGGGCGCCGCGCAAGGCACCACCGTCGCGCGTCCGGCTACGCCTTCGCGCGCTGAACGCACGGGCCATAGCCTCGCCTCAGCCGCGCTCCACGCCGAACAGCATTCTCACGGCGCCGCCGCGACCAGTCACGTGCCCGGTCTACAACACCTGGCACCGGCAGGTTTTGCCGGGGAAACTTCTGCCACCTGGCGTCCTGAGGGCGCCTACCGCGCGGAGTCGCCTGCCTCCGGAACTTTAGAACAATCTGCGGATCAGCAAATTAAGGAGATTAAGAAAAAGGTTGGCATAGCGGATGCTTCGAATGAGGGCGCGATGTCAAAGACGCTTCCAGAGACCGTTTTGAGGGCTGGGCTTGCTCCGCTCGAAACCGCACCTGCGGCTTCGAAGTGGGGTGAGTTCGGGCTTGGCGGTTCCGGGCGTTCCGAAGGCGGTTCCACCTTTGGCGGCGGCTCCGGCAACGGTAGCTCCGGCAACGGCGGTTCCGGCGAGCGTTCGGGCAGCCAGTCGCAGCAGGAGCAGCGGCGCCAGCAGCAGCAGCAGACGGATGAAGCCCGTCAGGTCGCTGCGGCCCGGATGGCTCCGGCGTTCGGTTCCGCGGCAACGGGGAACTGGGCGAATGCGGCCTCGGGTGCCGACGCGTCTTCGGCCTCGCTCATGCAGACCACCCTTGCCCCGGCCATCCTCCAGCACCTGGAGCGCATGCGCCGCACCGGCAGCAGCCAGATGAAGCTCACGCTTCCCCTGGGTGAACGCGGTGAGCTCACGGTGAGCGTCAAGATGACCGCCGGCCGCGTGGTTGTGCGCTTCGAGACCGACTCCCCCGATGTGCGCCGCAGCCTGGAAGAAGGTTGGGCAGACCTTACCTCCAAGGCCTCGCGCAAGGGCATCCAACTCTCCGCGCCCGACTTCGGCGAGACGGCCCGCCCGGCCTGGACCTTCGCCGGTCTGCGCAAGGCGGCGGACAACTTCGCCTAAACCCACCCCAACTTTCCCCTCTTATGGAAATCTCAGCAGCCACATCAAGTTTCACCGACACGGTGAACAAGAGCACCTCGGCCACAAACCCCGCCGGCAAGGTCCCGGAGAAAGTGCTCGGCCAGGCCGATTTCTTCAAGCTGCTGACGGCCCAACTGGCGAATCAGGACCCGATGAACCCGATGGAAGACAAAGAGTTCATCGCCCAGATGGCCAGCTTCTCGTCCCTTGAGCAATCCAAGCAGCTCACGGACATGATGAAGCTCTACACCGAACAGGAGCGCGCCGTCAGCGGCACGCGCATGCTCGGCGCGGAAGTTGAGGTCGATGCCGGAAACCTCCTGCCCGTCACGGGCGTGGTGGAATCCGTGAGCATGAAAGACGACAAGCTTATGATAGGCGTGAACGGCAAAACCTATGACGTTCGCCAGGTGCAAGAAGTGCGCCTGCCCCAGGGCTAGAAGTGCCTGCTGAACCCGCAACTCGACAACTCTAACTACTAGGCAAATACCATGGCACTCCTCGGTTCTCTCTCCAGCGGCATCAGCGCCCTGCGGTCGTTCTCGAAGGGCATCGAAACGATCGGTAACAACATCGCCAACGCGAACACCGTCGGGTTCAAGTCGTCCAGCGTCCAGTACACCGACACGTTCAGCAACCTCCTGCGCCGTTCCGGTAAGTCCCAGGAAGGCGGCGGCGGCTCCAACGTCACCGCGCTGCAAGTCGGCACAGGCGTGCAGGTGTCGTCCATCAACACCAAGTTTTCCCAAGGCACGATCGAATCCACGGGTGTGTCCAGCCACATGGCGGTCGCCGGTGAAGGCTTCTTCACCGTCCGCGACTCCCTGAACAATACCAACTACGTCACGCGCTCCGGTGAGTTCCGCGTCGACGACCGTGGCTACATCACCACCCAGGACGGCTTCCGCCTCCAGGGCCTTACGGGCTCCAACATTCAGTACAAGGCCACTTACGACAGCGTCGCCGACAAGATGAACTACTCGTTCATCACCCCGATCGGTGAGCAGACCAACCCGTCCAAGCCGCTCAACACCACCAAGACGGTCTCGGACATGAAGGTCACCTTCGACTGGTCGTCCCCGGACGAAACCACCCTGGCGGCCAACACCGCCCTCACCAAGGCCGCCCTCCTCACCAGCCCCGTAACCGTCGACACCTCCGCCGCCGGTTCCGACTCCGAAGGCGTCGCCTGGGATGACTCGACCCCCCCGAACGGTGCCCTCCGCATCCGTTCCGGCATCACCATTCCGGCCAACACCGAACTCGTGTCCAAGGGCACGGTGACCACCCTTACTGCCGCTTACGACCTCGGCGCCTCCGGCTCCGTCCTCGGCGGCACCGCCACGCTCGGTGGTGCGGTCACGCCCACGGGCCAAGTCACGCTCGGCGACCTCGGCGCAACCGCTGGCACGGGCGGCATCTCCCTGGGGGCTGGCACATCCCTCAACGGCACCACCACCCTCGGCCTCGACCTCGCGCTCACCGCAAACTTCACCGTCCCGTCCAGTGGCAAGCTCCAGACCGAAGGCACGATTACGGTCGGCGTCGGTGGCATCGCCGTGACCGCGGGCTCGTCCATCCAGACGCCCCCCAACACGACCTTCAAGTCCGGCAGCGTGGTGAACGGCACGACCCTCACCTCCGACACGCTCTACACCCAGGCGATGACCCTCATCACCGGTGACAGCATTGCCGTGGGCACGATCCTGCCGAAAAACACGACCTTCAACGGCGGCCAGGTCATCCCGAACGGCACGACCATCCCGGCGAGCACCGTCCTGCCCTCAGGCTCGACCTTCACGGCCATCACCGTGATCCCGGCGGGCTCCACCTTCTCGGGCGGCACGCAGTTCCCCGCCGGCACCGCCTTCCCGGCAAACACCGTCCTCTCTGCGGGCACCAGCATGCCCAGCCCCGGCGGCTCCACGACCCTGCCGATCGGCACCCAGCTCGCCGGCCAGGTCATCCTCGGTGGCGAAATGACGCTCACCTCCGCCATGACCCTCGGCGGCAAAATGACCGTCACGGGCAACACCCTTAGCCTCGGTGGTGCCACCACCCTCAACAACGACGTCACCCTGCCGTCCGGCAAGACGCTCACCCTGGCGGACGACATGACGGTGAACGAAGACATCACCGTCTCCCAGGGCGCCACCCTCAAGACCGTGTCCGGCACCACCTTCCAGTCCGGCTCGATCGTCCAGGGCACCCTCCTCACCGTCGACACCTTCTACAGCGCCATCACGCTGCAGCCGGGCGACCTGGTGAAGGCGGGCACGAAGCTCCCCAACGGCACCGTGTTCTCCTCGGGCCAGAAGATCCCCAACGGCACCACGCTCCCGAGCGGCACCATCCTGCCCATCAGCTTCGAAATCCCCTCCGGCACGACCCTGCCGCCCAACACGAAGTTCGCCACCGGCACGGTGCTCCCGAACGCCACGCGCTTCGCCTCGCCGCAGAAACTGCCGGCCGACACCTACCTGCCCAAGGACTTCGTCCTTCCCGCGGGCACGCTCATGGACGGCGGTTCCGAGCTCTACAGCGACGTCCCCATCGTTCCGTCCGTCTCCCCGCTCAAGGTTCCGGCAGACCCGCTTAACCCGCAGGCCTCCGAAATCAACCGCTACGAGCTCGACCTCGCCGACCCGACCCTGAATACCAAGGCCCTCCGCGAACGTGCGTTGCGCGAGGCCCCCACCATCCAGGCCTTCAACGTCGGCCAGACCGGTAACATCGACCTTGTGTTCAGCAACGGTGCCACCTTCACCATCGGCCAGGTGCTGCTCACCAAGTTCAATGACCCCCAGGCCCTCATCCGTGAAGGTAACGGTGTCTACAGCGGCATGGGCAACGCCGGTCAGCAGATGGACTCCAAGAACGGCGTCGGCTTCTACCCCGGTGGCAACGGCGTCGGCACCCTCCGCGGTGAGTCCCTCGAACAGTCGAACGTTGATTTGACCGAAGAGTTCGCCAAGATGATCTCAACGCAACGCAGCTTCCAGGCCGCTTCGCGCATCATCACGGTTTCAGACGATATTCTGCAGGAAATCGTGAACCTGAAACGCTAAGGCGGCCTAGCCGCCTGAGTGGCGCGAACCTCGTCCCCCATGTCCGATCCCATCGAAGAACTTCCCGTAGCCCCCATCGCCCCCAAAGGCGGTGGGGGAAGCCCCTGGCTCCCGGTCCTTGCCATCCTGATCCTTATGCCGCTGCTGTCACTCGCCATGTGGCAGTTCGTCATCAAGAGCCAGCTCGACAAGATGATCAAGGCCCAGGCTGCCGCGGCACAAGGTGGCGAACCCGCCGAAGACGACCACGCCCCGGCCAATCCCGACGATGCCCACGGCAAGAAAGGCGACGGCGGCCACGGGAAGGAAGGCCCCGGTGAGGGCGGCCAGTCCATCGAGTTCCCCGGCATGATCACCAACCTCGCCGGGACACTCCAAAGCCGCTACCTGCGCGTTTCCCTGCTCATCATCCCGAAGGACAAGACTTCCGAAAACCTGATGAACAAAAGCCAGGAAAAGGCGCGCCTCAAGGACGTCGTGCTCACCGTCCTCGGCAACCTTACCCTCCAGGACGTTGAACAGCCCGGCATCAAAAACAAGGTCCGCTCCGAGCTGATCAACGGCATGGATAACGCGCTCGGCAAAAAGTGCGTGAACCAGATTTACTTCACTGAGTGGGTGATTCAGTAGAAGTTTTGCCTTAAGGCGCTCATTGCGAGCGCCTTATTTATTTAAGCGATCTGTTGGCATCGTGTGTGCTTTGTAATTGGGGCTGCCGGAAAACGGGGTTTCCCTGACGGCAGAAAGTTCCGCCCACCGGCGAAGTTTCCCTGTGAAACGGCGCCGGTTGGCGCAAAAAGGACGCCATCACCATGTTTCCACCCCCCAACGACGACGAGACATCAGACTTGCTGAGCCAGGGCGACATCGACGCCCTGATGGCCGAGGCGATGGCCGAACCCGCGGCCGTGGTCTTTTCGCCCGACGGGGAGCGCTACGACCCGGACGCCAAGATCTCCATTGAGACCTACGACTTCCGCAACCCCGTGTTCCTCACGGAAATCGAGTTGCGCCAGGTCCGTATCCGCCACGAGGCCTTCATCCATTACCTCGCCGCCCGCCTGTCCATGTTCCTGCGCATGGACTTCTCGCTGAAGATGTCGAAACTCTACACGACACCCTACGCGAAATTCACCGAGGCCATCCCCAACCCCACCCACATCAGCCTTTTTAAGATCGATCAGCTCACCGGCGTGGGCGTGATCGACATGAGCCCCCGCCTCGCCCTCACCATCGTAAACCGCATGCTCGGCGGCAAAGGCCACTCCATCCAGGACGAGCGTTACCTGACTGAAATCGAAATGGCGCTGATGGACGACGTCATGCAGATCGTCCTCGACGAGTGGTGCCGCCAATGGGGCGAAATCCGCGAACTCTCCTCCACCCTCGTCGGCCGCGAAAACAACGGCCGCTTCCTCCAGACCGCCCCCACCGACGCCATCATGCTCGTCCTCGACATCGAGGCCGCCCTCGGTGACTGCTCCGACCTTTTCCAGATCGCGGTGCCCTACTACATGATCGAGCCGATCATCCGCGAAATGCAGGCCCTCAGCAAAAAATACGTGCGCATGAGCACGACGGAGAAGCATCCCCAGTGGCTGCCTCCCTATGAAGAAATCTCCGTCCCCATCGTCGCCGAGTGGGACGCCTTTGAGGTCAGCGTCAAGGACCTCCTCAGCCTGCGCAAAGGCGACATCATTGAACTTTCCCCCGACATCATCTCCCAGACCGCCCTGCGCCTGCGCAACGTGCGCCGCTACGTCGGAGAGGTCGGCATCGACGGCGAAAGAGTCGCCGTTAAGATCACGCAGAAGCTTCCAACCCAGGACGAGGAATAGACCATGGGCTCAGCCATTGACTCAAAAAACCTTGACGTTGTTCTCGACGTAAAAGTTAAAGTGACCGTGCAGCTTGGCTCGGCGGAGTTGCCGATGCGCGAGATCATTGAGCTTAGCCCCGGAGCCGTCATCCAGCTCCGTCAGCAGGCGAAAGACCCGGTTGGCCTCTACGTGAACAACAAGCTGGTGGCCTACGGTGAGGTCGTCGTGGTCGAGGACAACTTCGGCATCAAGATCACCGAGCTGGTAGGCGACAAGGCGTAACCCCGGGTTCCTCCCGCCGTTCGAGGCTACGCGCGACAGGCGCCAAGGCAGACGTCCTCCCCACCCGGCGGACGCGGCCTTGGAAAATACGGCTGGAGCGTCGGGCATCTTGAGCGAACGGCAACACATGGCTGGACGGAAATACGCAGGAACTCTGGGCACCGTGCGCGGCGTAACGCGGCGGACCATGTCAACGCTCCGGCGCGCGGGAACGTCCGCCGGCCTCTGGGCGCTTCTCACCGCCAGTGCCTGGGCAGAGGAAACCCAGAAGATTTTCACCCCGTCGGCGACGGCCGGCGAACCCGTGCCCACCACCTACGCCCCCTCCAAGGGCGCGGAAATGAGCCTCGGCACGGACCTCCTCGTCATCCTGGTGATGCTCGGCGTGCTCGCGGGCGTCGCCTGGTGGCTGAAGCAGAAGCTGTCGCTCGGCGGAGCCCTGCAAAAGAAGGCCAAGGCCGACGGGCTCAAAGTGCTTGAGACCAAGATGCTCGGGAACCGGCAGTTCCTCGTGGTCGTGGAGTACGGGCGCCAGCGCATGCTCCTTGGCGTCGGCCCCGGCCTGATCAACCACCTTTGCTTCCTGGAAGGCGCGCACGACGAGGATGACGAACTCCCGCCCGTGCCGCCCGCGGAGCCGCGGCAGGGAGGCACCCCCCATGCGTGACGCACCCACAGGCGCGGCGCTCCGCCTGCCCCGCTTTTCCCGGACCTTCCGGCGCTTCGCCGTCTTCGGGCTCCTCCTCGGCCTCGGTGGACTCCTCTGGGCTGCACCGGCCGCCCTCGCCCAGACCGCAGCCCCCGCCACCGCTGCCGCCGGCCCCGGTATCAACCTCCAGATCAACGGCGGTGAAGGCGCGGACCTGAGCGTCGCTATCCAGCTCGTGCTGGTGATGACGCTGCTCACGCTGGCGCCGTCGATCATCATGATGATGACGTCATTCACCCGCATCGTCATTGTCCTCGGCTTCGTCCGCACAGCCCTGGGTGTTCAGGGTGCCCCGGCCAACCAGCTCATCATCGGCCTCTCCCTTTTCCTCACCTTCTTCATCATGGGGCCCACCTGGGACCGCATCTATGCGGACGCCGTCGTGCCCTACCAGGAAAAGCGCATCACCTCCCAGCAGGCCTTTGACTCCGGCTCCACGCACATGAAGAACTTCATGCTGCGCCAGACCCGCCCCAAAGACGTCGAGTTCTTCCTCAGCATCTCCCGCATGGGCCCGACCTCCGCGGCAGACCTCCCCCTGCGCGTCGTCGTCCCCGCCTTCATCATGAGCGAGCTGCGGACGTCCTTCATCATGGGCTTCCGCATCTTCATCCCCTTCCTGATTGTGGAGTTCCTCGTGGCCTCTACCCTCATGGCCATGGGCATGATGATGATGCCCCCCGCCATCATCTCCCTGCCCTTCAAGATCCTGCTGTTCGTGCTCGTCGACGGCTGGTCGCTCGTGGTCCAAAGCCTGGTAAAGAGTTTCAACGCATGAACGTAGAAGTCGCGGTCGATATCCTCCGGCAGACCATCACGATGTCCCTCGTCATCGTGTCGCCGGTCCTGGTCACCGCGATCGTCGTCGGGGTGACGGTCAGCCTCTTGCAGTCCGTTACCAGCATCCAGGAGCAGACCCTGACCTTTGTGCCGAAACTCGTGGCCGTCGCGGGCGTCATGGTGGTGACCGCCCACTGGATGATCCGCTCCCTCATGGAGTTCACGATCGGCACCCTCGAGCACCTCCCGGACTTCATCCGGTGAACGCCGGCCCGCCCCCCACGCTGGGCGCGCCTACCGGGACCGACTCATGATCATCCCCCAGACCGAGCTCTTTGCCTTCATGATGGTGGCGCTGCGCACGGTCGGCCTGTTCATGTTCATCCCCGTCTTTGCCGGCCGCATGGTGCCCACGCGCGTGCGTGCGGGCGGGGCGCTGCTCGTGGCCCTGCTCATCTTCCCGATGGTGAAGATCGGCGTGACGCCCGATTCTCACGTAACCCTCATCGGCTACGCCATGAAGGAAGTCGGCGTGGGCCTGATGATGGGCCTCGCGATGCGCGTCATCTTCTACACCGTCGAATTCGCCGGCACCCTGATCGCGGGGGAAATGGGCCTCAATATGGCCGCGACCTTCGACCCCCTGCTCCAGCGCCAGAACACGATCATCGCCACGCTCCTGTTTTACTTCGCGGTCATGATCATGCTCGTGACGGGCGTCTTCCACGAAATGCTTTTCGCGCTCATCCGCAGCTTTGAGCTCATGCCCATCGGGCCCGGATTGCCCGGCACCCACGGGCTCGAGGTGATCGTGAAGGAGACGTCCCTGCTGTTTTCGCTCGGCCTGCGCATGGCCGCCCCCGTCCTGGCGATGAACTTCATCGTGAACCTGACGTTCGCCGTGCTCGGCAAGGCCGCCCCAAAGGTCCCCGTCTTCGAAACCAGCTTTGCCGTCCGCATCATCGTCGGCCTCTACCTCATGATGCTTACCCTGGGCGTGACGGTCCAGTACCTGTACATGGGCCTGAAAGCCGCCCCCCTGAAGATGCTCGAAGTGCTCCTGCGCTAGGGCTGCTCTACCTTAAGTTGTCGCATGCGCCGACGCTGCGGAGCCACGCACGGCGTGGGCCGATTCGTTGGGCTGCACGGCGGAACTATGCACTGCTGGCTACATGGACGCCCCATCCTCGCGTCGGCGGGAGTAATGGAATGAAGTGAACAGCGCGACAACCTGAAATGGAACGGCGCTGAGCCCCTACTTCGTCGCGTCGCCCGCAGGAACATCCGCCCCGTTGCTCTTGGCGCGGATCGGGTAGAGGGACAGGAGGAGTTTCTGGAAGCCCGGGTCCCGGACGAGGTCCTTGAACTGCGCGTTTGACGAGATGCGGATAAAGAACTGTTCCTCCCGCTGGTTGAGCCCGAACTCCTTCAGGTCCCGGAAGAACCCGAACTGCCGCTTCACCTTGTCCCAGAAATTCTTGTCCCACCCGACGAGGTCTGTCGTGTAAAGGCGGTCGCCCACCACGTGCCAGAAAATCGCCTCCTGCCGCGTGCCTTCCTTTGTGTAGATGCCCCATTCAACCGGCTTCAGCGCCGTGTTCCCCACGGCAATCGGCACCTGGTACTTGCGGTCCTGCCGTTCCCAGCCGGAGTGCACCCAGCAGGTATCCGGCGTGTGCGTGACCACGCGGTTGTACGGGTATTTGCCGGGAAGCCAGTACGCGATGTACACCAGCACCGTGTCCGACCCGCGCCGGTAAGCGCGCAGCACCGCATCGTCAAAGCGCAGGACCACGTTCAGGCGGTCCTGCATCTCGGCGGAGTCCGCCACCGGCAGCTCCTCCGTTTCCCAGCCCGGCAGCTCTTTTGCCAGCACGTTGGCCAGCGGCTCCTTCAGCGTCACTTTGGGCTGAGGGCCAAGGACGAAATAGAGCTGGAAGGCGACAAGGGCGACGAGGAGGACGGCGCCGAGGACAAGGAGCGTGCGAAGGAGCTTCATGCGGTCGGATAAGGAAAGCGGTGCGCAGGGGCGTCTTTGGGGTGGGCCCGCGTGTGCACCGAGCGTGGGGTATCCGGGGGGAGGGATTCAAGTCTGGATCGCTCCCGCGCGCCTCTATTCCGGAATGCCAGCGTGCGGCGTTGCGGAATACGCTCAAGTTTCCCCGCGCCCTGTCGACTTACCTCCGCTGGAGTCCTATGGCTGCACGGTTCGCCCGTGCCCCAGGGGCTTCAAAACGGCCGGAAGCGCCTTTGACAGACCTCGCCTTGACCGGTTAGAATCGTCCGCAGTCCAGGCCTTCCGTTTCAGACACAATGGCCACGAACAATATCAGTAACGCCCAGATTACGGAGTTCCTGAAGCCCCTGTCCTTCTCGGTGCTGCGCACGGAAGAGAATGACAGGACGGGCGTTGCGAAGCCTTCGAACCCCAATGTGGTCACGAAGGACCTGAACGAGTCCCTCAAGCTGCTTTCCGGTGCCAGCAAGCGCCTCGCGAACATCAAGGAAAACCTCAAGACCATGCTCGACCTCGCCAAAAGTGCCGGGCGGGCTGGTGCAAACACGCGGGAAAAGGACGAGGCTCTGGCCAAGATGCGTTCGCTTACCGCCGGTATCGACGTCATCACCGAGCAAACCGCCTTCAGCGGCCAGCGCGTGCTGGACGGGCGAACCCTCGAACTCTCCACCTCCGTCAACCCAAACGGGCCCCGCAGGCGCATGGACGTGTCGAGCATGTTCACCACCGGCGTCGAGTCCCTGGGCCTCTCCCTCCAGAAGGAAGGCGGCCACACGCGCGTCTGGTACGATGTGGACTCGCTGGTGAACAACCAGCAGTACGGCATGCTCACCTCGTCCGACGTCGAGGACCCCCAGGGCAACATCACCCGGTCCGAAATCGCGGGCCTCGACATCACCGAGGCCACCCCGGCTCCGGTGGACCTCGAGAAGCAGGAACTGGCCTCCGGCGACTACCGCCTCAAGATTTCCACCGGCCCGACCTCCACGCTCGAGCTCCGCGACATGGACGGTGTGCTCAAGGGCAAACTCGAGAACGTTGACCTGAGCGGCGACGGCCAGGAAATGGTCGATTTCGGGCTCGGTTTCCGGCTGTCCTTCAAGAAGGAGAACATTTTCGGGAGCATCATGGACAAGTATGACTATGTCCATCAGGGCCCCGCCATCCTCTACGCCAATATCGCGTACGAGCAGGTGTACATGCAGAAGCTGGATACCGGCGATGACCCCCAGACAATGTCCATCGCCTCCAGCGCCGAGCTGAAAAGCACATTCGTGAAAACCAGCGCCACGGGCGACCTTCGCGTGCTCAAGGCCTCACCCAACGCGGTGGATGAGGACAAGCTGGAACTCGAGACCGGCACCTACAGTGTGAAAATCGCCTACAACGGCGCCAATTCCAAAGCCGAGCTGTACGACTCCTACGGCGTCGTGCGCTCCTCCCTGTACGGCCTCGATCTCAGCGCCACCGGCGAAAAGGAAATCAATTTCGGCGTCGGCCTGAAGGTGAAGCTCAAGAACAACTCCTTTGGCACGGACACCACGACCCTCAACGCCACGGTTGACTACAAACGCGTGGATACCGGCGGGGAAAACTTCGATTTCGCCACTTTCGGCTCAAAGCTGGACTCGGCCTTGAAGGTCGTGGACGGGCAGATCCAGTCATTCGACAAGGTGCAAAAAGACCTTACCGACGCCTACAAATTCCAGGAATACCTGAAGACCTTCAGCGCCGCAAACCGGGGCGCCGGCATCGCCTCGATGTTCGGGGCCACCTACGGCACGTCCGTTGCCGACATGATGGGCAGCGGGGGCATGCTCGCCGCGTCCACCGCCATGATCTTCTCCGGGACCTCGCAGGCCATGTCCGTTCAGGCAAACCAGCGCGCAAACGCCGTGGTCAGCCTGATGTAAAGCGGCTGCGGTGTAAGCGACGCCTTGAAATGGAACGGCCTCACCGCTTGGGCTCAAGGAACAAAGCTGCGTGCATGTTCTTGAGCAGGTAGGCATAAGAGGCTTCGCCGTAGCCATCGTAGCCCCAGTTCCGGCCATATGAGTTCCGGAAGTAAAACACCAGATCCTGGATCTTCCCCGTCGGGTTACGGTAGCCCACCAGCGTGATGGCGTGCGCGTAGTCCGCACGCGCCGTCTGGGCATCCAGCACCGGACGTTCCGCCAGCGTGCTTTCACGCGGCCACATCACGCCCGCGATCACCGGCAGCCCCTCGTTCAAGGCATGAATCACGTTGGCGAGGCGGCTTTCAGGGTCCCGGCCCGTGATGAACGTGGGGACGACGTTGCGGCGTTGCCGTGCATCCTCCACCAGGTTTTGCGGCGGCTCCGGCGTCGGCGCACCCGGGGCTGCGTAGGGCATCTGCGTCTGTAGCGCCACACCGTAAGCCCGCAGCGCCTGCGCGACCTCCACCAGCGAAAAGCCTGCATCCGAGCTCGTGGTATCCTGCGCGGCAGCCGTCCGGCCAATGCTGCGCAACGTCGCCCAAACCAGGTATTCTTCGGAAAGCCGTTCCGTGCGGCCAATCAGTTCCGCGTTCTGGTATTCCAGCGCACCGATGATGGCAAAAACCGCGCAACTCGGGCGGCGGCCCTGGTTCTTTGCCGCGATATCAAGCTGCTTGAACCGCGGGCGCAGGTCCACGCCATCCGCCCGGGGCGCGGCAGGCTGGCCGAAGCGTTCCATCGCACGCTCCGCGGAGTCCCGCCGGATAAGGCGCTGGTCCTGCGCCAGCCGTGCGGCGGCCTGCTGGCGCGCCTGGGACGCCAGTTCCTCCGCTTTCCTCGGGTCGTAATTAAAGTACTTCTGGAGGTCGGGAGACAGCGACGAAAGCGGGATCTGGCCGAGCCCGCCCGCGTGAAGCACCACGAGCGAGGTCGCCGTCACCTGGCGCACCTGCACCCGCCGGTACACGGTGTTTCCGGCGCGCAGTTCCTCAAAATAAGGGAGCTGCTGGGGCGCTTGTGCGACGGCGGAAACCGTCGTCAGCGCGAAGAAAAGAAAGGTCCTCCAAAACATGCGGAAGGTGCGATCCGGGGCGTGATCAACGCATTTTAGGGCGCGCTCGCTCATCGGCGAGCCGAAAGCAGGGACGGTTGACGCCAATCAAGGCAGCGCGGAAGCTTCCGTGGTATCGTTGGCCTGGGCCGCTAGAGGCAGTTCCAGTTTAAGTTGCCGCACAAGCCGACATCACGACTTCGCCCGCCGACGCGAGGATGGGGTGCCACGCTCGCCGCAGCGTCGGCTCAAGCGACAACTTAAAGGAGAAGTGTTCTTGGGCCGCAACCGCAACGAAGGTCTAACAATGGGTTTGCCGGAAGAAGGGCAGGGGAGACAAAAAACGCGCTGGTGGAAGCTGGTGGCCGCGGAGCCCTTCCGGCTGCTCTTTCCGCTCGGCGTGTTGATCGGCCTGGTGGCGGTCGCGCTATGGCCGCTCCACCACGCGGGCCTCGTGGCGGACTACCCGGCTGTGCCGCACGCACGGCTCATGATCGGCGGTTTTATCGGCGCGTTCGTGGCCGGGTTTCTCGGCACCGCGGGCCCCCGCCTGCTGGATGCTCCCCGCTTTGGGCTCCGCGGCGCCTTCGGGCTCGCGGCCCTTCAGCTCCTGATGGTCGTGTTGTACCTCACCGGTCACACGGCCCTGGGCGACGGCATGCTCGCCGTCTTCCTCGCCACCCTCGTCTCCATGCTCGGCGAGCGCCTCCGCGCGCGGCGGGATCTGCCGCCTCCCTCCTTTGTCCTCGTCGGCGCGGGACTGCTCTCCGGCGTGATCGGGGCAGGCATCGTCGCCTTCGCAAGCCTGGGGTGGGGGCAGGGCGACTACGCGCGGGTAGGCCAGAACCTGCTGTACCAGGCGTTCCCGCTGCTTCCCACGCTTGGGATTGGGGCTTTCCTTTTCCACCGCATCTTCGGACAACCAAACCCGCCCCTGCCCCCGGATAACCCAAAAGTCACCCACGAATGGGTAGGCATGGCCGTTGTTCCCGGCCTGACCGCACTCGCGCTGCTGGGCACGTGGGTGGCGGAGGGTCTGGGGCACGATGGAGCGGCGTGGGTGCGCCCCCCGGTGATGCTCGCCTACGGCCTTTGGGCGCTGCCGCGCTGGCGCGGCGTGCCGTTGCAGAACACGATGGCCCTGGGCCTGAAGACGGTTCTCGTAGCGTTCTTCGCCGGCTACCTCATGCTGGCTTACTGGCCGGAGCTCCGGGTCGCGATGGAGCACATCGTGTTTATCGGCGGGTTCAGCCTCGCCATCTTTGTCGTCGCCACCCGCGTGTTGTTCGGTCACGGCGGCCAGTCACACCGTTTTGGCAAGGCCATGCCCTCGCTCGCCATCGTCCTCGTCCTTATGCTCCTGGCTGCGGGCTCCCGCGTCGGGGCGGACTGGACTCCCCGCCTGCGGCAAGGCCACCTCGACTACGCCGCCTACGCCTGGATTGCCGGCGCCCTCATCTGGTCCCTCGTTACGCTCCCGGCCGTCCGCCACGCGGAGGACGAGTAAGGCCGGGCGCCACGCCGCCCCTCTGGAACGGGGGCCGGAACGCCCTGCGAGCCGTGCCTCTGGGCGGGCTGCCGGTCCCTCACGCCTCCCGCAGCGCCTCTTCCACGTAGCGGCGGAGACCTTCCGGGTTGAGCAGGCGGATGCGCGGGCCCCGTACGGCGATGAGCGTCTCTTCGCGAAAACGCGCAAAAGCGCGGGAAAGCGTTTCCGGCGCGAAGCCCAGTTCCGCCGCGAGCACGCGCTTCGGCTGGGCAAGCCGGATCTCCGGTTGCGGGTCCCCCGGGGCGCGTTCCGCCTCCTTTAGCAGCCAATGTGCGAGCCGTGCCTCCACCTGCCGGAACCGCAAGTCGTCCAGCCGCTGGATCAGGTAGCGCAGGTGCATGCTCATGGAACCGAGAATGCGCAGCGCGAGGTCCGGCTGGTGCGCGATGAGGTCACGGAACCCGTCCCAGCGGATCAGCAGAACCTGGGCCGTGCTCACGGCCACGGCGTCCGCCGGGTACACGCAGCCCGGAGGCGCGGCCTCGGCAAAGGAATCGCCCTCGCGGAATACCGCGATCACATGCTCCCGCCCCTGCGGTGTCACTCGCCGGACCGCCACCGCGCCGGTACGCAATACATAGAACCCCAGGGCCGGGTCACCCTCCCGAAACAGCGTCTCCCCCTTCCTCAGGGCCTTGGGTACGGCGATATCCGCGACCCGCTCAATGTCCGGCCCCGGCAAGTCTGCGAAAAGGCGACAGGCACGCAAGGCGGCGACGAGCGCGGCCTGGCGCAGGGCAGACCGATCATTACCGGCGCAGGCAGGCGTTCTTGGCGTTGGCATCGGCTCGAGTTCTAGGGCCACGCACCCCAGGCCGCAAGCTTGGGCAACCGTGGAAGATTTGTTCCAAAAAGGAGCCAGAATAACGGTGGACAGGCTGTGTCAGATTTCTTACTATTCAGCATACCCCTTGGCAGCTGGGACGTGCCTAATGGCCCGTTCCAGCAGTCTCCCTCGCATGGCGGAACCTCCCATAAAGGTCCTTGCCGTAGATGACCGTGAAGAAAATCTTGATGTAATTGAGAACCTGCTCGCGTCGCCCCATCGACGCGTATTTCGGGCGCTTTCCGGCAATGAGGCGCTCAAGCTAGTACTCAAACACGATTTCGCGGTCATCCTGCTGGACGTACGGATGCCCGATATGGACGGGTTTGAAGTTGCGGAACTCCTCCGCGGCCACGCTAAGACCTGTACCGTTCCCATCCTGTTCGTCACCGGGGCGGAGGCCAGCCCGGCCCACATTTTCAAGGGCTACGAGGCCGGCGCGGTGGACTACATCCTGAAGCCGATCGACCCGCTCGTCCTGCAGAGCAAAGTGGAGATCTTCTGCCGCATGTTCTCGCAGAAGCAGGCTCTCCTGCGGGAAATCCAGGAGCACAAGCAGACGCAGGCCGCCTTGCGGGAATACCAGACCCGCCTTGAGGAAAAGGTGGAAGATCGCACGGCACAGCTCGTGGACGCCAATGAGCAGCTGCGTAAGGAAATCGCGGCGCGCGAGGCCGCGGAGCGCGAGCTTCGGGAAAGCGAGGCGCGCTACCGCTCGGTCGTCACCGCGATCACGGACGGCGTGGTCATGCAGAATTCGGACTGCCAGGTGCTGACCTGCAACCCGAGCGCCGAGCGCATCCTCGGGCAACCCGCCCAGGAAATGTCGGGCCTGCTGCTCGCAAACCCGAGGTGGGTCGTCTTCAACGAAGATGGCTCGCCCTTTGACCCGGAAAAGGGCCCGCAGGCGGTCGCCCTCAAGACGGGCCGCCCCCAGGAAGCCGTATTGGGCGTGCAAAAGCCCGAAGGCGACCAAATGTGGATTTCGGTGACAACGCAGCCGCTGTTCCATGACGGCGAACCCGTCCCCTACGCCGTCGTGTCCTCCGTACATGACATTACGGACGCAAAACTGCGCGAAGCCACCATCCGTAACGCCAGCCTCGCCGCGGAACGCGCGAACAAGGCCAAGAGCATGTTCCTGGCGAACATGAGCCACGAGATCCGCTCTCCCATGAACGCGATTTTCGGGTTCGTGGAACTCCTGCTCGCCTCGAACCTGGACCCCGAACAGCGCGAGTACTGCGAGATCGTGAAGAGCAGGGCCGAACACCTGCTTTCGCTCATCAATGACATTTTGGACCTCTCCAAGGTGGAGGCCGAGCGCATGGAACTGCACCCCCGGCCCTTCCGCGTCGGGGAACTCGTCGCGGACGTCGCGAAGACGCTGCGGCTGGCCGCGGCGCGCAAGTCCCTGCAAATGCACGCGCAGATTTCACCCCGCGTGCCGGAAGAGCTTCTGGGCGACCCCGTGCGGCTGCGGCAGGTGCTCCTCAACCTCGTGGGCAACGCCGTGAAGTTTACGGACGCCGGTGATGTGACGGTCACCGTGGATGTCGCCTCGCCCTCCGTGCTCAAGACCAAAGGCGCTCCCACCCGGCCCGCCGCAAAGCGCGAAAACCAGGTCACACTCCTTTTCTGCGTCAAAGACACCGGCCCCGGCATCCCGCAGGAGCACCAGCAGTTCATTTTCGACCCCTTCTATCAGGTGGACGCCGACATCTCGCGGCGCCGCGAAGGCGCGGGCCTCGGCCTCGCCATCGCCCGCCAGCTCGTCGAGCTTATGGGGGGCATGATCTGGCTCCGAAGCCACGTCGGCAAAGGCAGCAGCTTCTTCTTTACGGCAAACCTCACCTCCAAGGCGGAAGAGCACGCCCGGAAGCGCGAGGCCGAGACGGAAGCCCCCGTCACCCTCCCCCACAAACCGTGGCGCGTCATGGTTGTGGAAGACGACCGGATCAACCAGCTTGTCGTCGCGTGCATGCTCAAGAAGCGCAATTTCAACGTCGTCCTCGCTGATGGCGGGGAGCAGGCGCTGCGCCTTCTGGAGCGCGAACCCGTGGACGCCATGCTTTTGGACCTCCATATGCCGAAAATGGACGGCCTCACCGTCGCCCGGAAGATTCGCGAACGCGAGGCCGCGCGGGCCGACGGGCAGCCCCTGACCATTGTCGCCCTTACCGCGAACGCCCTTGCGGAAACTCACCAGAAATGCCTGGAAGCCGGAATGGACGCGTTTTTGCCTAAGCCTGTTTTCCAGGAGGAGCTATACCGGGTATTGGACAAGGCGTTATGCCAAAAAATGCTGAGCGCAGGCTAAACTGAAACCTACGCCTCATGACGCTTTCCATACGCTCCAGGCTTTTGCTTGTGTCCGTCATCATCGTCGCCTTCGCCGCGACGATGGTTTGGCTCGTGCGGGATGCCGGCCGCACCAGCAGGACCATGCTTGCGGAGCTCACCAGACAGGCTGATACCACGCTGCGGCTGTGCGCACGCATGGAGTACCGCGTGCTGGACTACCGCCGGTGCGAAAAAGACCTCCTGTTGAGCGCCGGCGAAGAACGCAGGCAAGCGGAGTTCCTTGAGCAGCTTCGGGAACTGCGCGCCGGCATGGTTGCCGATCTGGATGCGCTGGAAGTCTTGCTTGGGGCCAGGTCCGTCAACGGCGTGATCGACAAGATGCAGGCGGCTCGCCGGCTCCACGACCAGTACTGGCTCGGGCTCATGGCGGTGGCCGACGAAATGCGCAACCGGCCTGAACTGACCCCGCAAGAGGCCCGGGCGCTCATGCGGACGCATGCAGAAACAGCACACGCCCTGGAACGCGCAGTGGGCGCCCTCAATGCCGTGGCCAATCGCATGACGGGTGCCACTGCGACGGCTGCCTACGATGAGGCTGACGCTCTCGCGTACCGCAGCTTTGCCCTCGCCGCAATTCTGGCCGCCCTGATCGTGTTCTCCACGCTTTGGGTCCTGCGCAACGTCTCGCGCGCCCTCCGCGGTCTGCGTGACCTTTCCCATGCTCTCCGGTCTGGCGACCTGGCCTGGACCGCGCCAGACCGGGCCAAAGACGAGTTCGGCGCCCTCTACGAAGCCCTCGATAGCGTCATCGACACCACCCAACGCGTCATCCACCAGGCCCAGACGGTTTCCAAGGGCCACTTCGACGTCACCTTGACCCCGCGGAGCGACCGCGACGAACTCAGCTTCACGCTCATAAGCATGACGCAGACGCTCCAGGCCCTGAACGAGGAGCGCGAGGCCCAGGCAGCCATGAAGACCGCCCTGACGGACCTCTCGGACTCCCTGCGCGGCGAGCAGACTCCGGGGGCCCTGGGTGAAATCGTCCTGCGCTACTTCGTGGACCATGCAGGCGTGCAGGTGGGCGCGTTTTACGTATCGGACGAGGACCAGCGGAGGCTCCAGCTCTGCGCCACCCACGGGTTCCTCTGGCGCAAGCGGCTGGCACGGTCCTTCGGCTTCGGCGAAGGCCTAGGGCCAATCGACATATGGGTTACAGCCACAGGAGGGCGGAGGCGAGGTA
>CAZQIE010000018.1:258-42374 GCA_964593675.1 uncultured Opitutales bacterium | reverse complement strand
TTCAAACAGCTCGGTCACAATCTGTACAGTCTAAAATGTCGATTGGCCCTAGTAACTGACACAACGGATTCAGGAGGTGTCAAGCCAGGGCGGAAGACTCAAATATACGGGGATACGCGGTTAATTCCTCCATCGGCGATGAACTCCTGCCCCGTGATGAAACGAGCGTCGTCGGAAAGGAGAAACGCGGTCAGGGCGGCAATATCCTCGGGGTCGCCAATACGTCCGGCGGGATGCTGGCGCCTGTCGGCTTCTGAATGGGAGACGGGTTTCCGGAGGGGGCGGGGCTCCTGGCTGGCTGTCTCTATCCAGCCGGGCGAGATCGCATTGACCCGGATATCCGGACCCAGGCTGACGGCCAAGGCGAAGGTGAGGGAAAGGAGGCCACCCTTGCTGGACGCGTAGGCTTCATTTTGAGGATCAACCTGATGCGCGCGTACGGAGGCTATGTTTACAATGGCGCCGCCGCCGGCTGCGCGGAGAGCGGGGGTGGCGTGCTTCGCGCAGAGCATGGGGCCTGTGAGGTTTACCGCGAGTACGCGATCCCAGCGCTCTCGGCTGAGCCTTTCAACAGGGCCGGTGTCGGGCATGGCGATTCCGGCGTTGTTGACGAGACCATGCAGGTTGCCAAAGACGCCTTGCGCATGCTCGATGCCTGCCCGCACGGACGCTTCGTCCGCGACATCCACGGGAAAGGCAGAGAGCCTGCCGAGGGCGCGTAATTCGTCCTGGGCATCGAGGAGCGCCGGTTCCGCATTGTCCCAGAGCACCACAGACATGCCTTCGCGCAGGAGACGGGCGGCGATTCCGCGCCCGATGCCTTTGGCGCCTCCCGTGATAATGACCGTCCTTCCGGTGAGACCGTTCACCCGCCCAGAAAAGCGCGAAATTCAGGCTTTTGCAAATATGCAGAACCGCGTGCCTTGACCGTGCAGGGAACGCCCGATTGGCTTGGCGTGGTATGGCAGGCGGCTTTCGCGTGTGGAAAGCACACGGGGGCGGCGGGCGGCGGGCCAGGGATCCCGAGGACCCTAATAATTTCCCTGAAGGTGATGTGGGCCGTTTTTCGTAATCTAGCCGATAACATTTCCTGAAAAAGCACCCGGTTCTGGGATTTTAATTCGCATTGGACGGAAATGTTCGGCATCCTTCAGGACTGTGGCGCAAATGCATCACCCTAAGCCGTCTTCGGAAGAGCCTGAACCTCTGCAATTGAAAGGCGGCCGCAGGCTGGCATGGGCGCAGTTTGGCGCGGCCAATGGGTTTCCGGTGCTCCTGTTCCACGGGCTGCCAGGGTCTCGTCTGCAGGGACACATGCTCGGTGCGTTGGCGAAGAAAGAAGGGGCAAGGATCATCGTTTTCGATCGCCCTGGTATTGGTTGCTCCACATTCGTGCGTCACCGCACGTTGAGAGAATCCGCCCAAGACGCGTTGCACCTGCTGGACCATCTTGAGGTGAAGAAGGTTACACTGCTTGGCATTTCCGGAGGCGGACCGTATGCGCTGGCGACAGCCGCGCTGGCGCCGTCCCGGGTGAGCCGGATCGCCCTGGTCGGTCCGCTGGGGCCCGTGCACGTGCGGTCCCTCTATGCGCAATGGCGTAACCCGTTGCGGCGCCTGTTCCCCGTGTCTGGCCCCCTCCCTCTGCCTCTGTTCCGGGCCGTCATCTGGGCGATCCGGCGGGCATGCCCGCCCCGCGAGCTGTTTGACTGGCTCCGAAATAGCCTGCCGGAAACGGATCGTCTGGCACTGTCCCATTATGATGACTGGCGCTGCATCTTTGAGGAGCCGTTCAGGCAGGGCACGGCTGGCGTGGCCTGGGACCTGAAGTTACTGGGGCGTCCATGGCACGTCCCCCTCGGGGATGTTTCGAGCGAAACCCGTCTCTGGCACGGTACGGCGGACGAAGTTTGCCCCACGGCGTTCTCGCGCTGGCTCCATGCGCGCCTCCCGCGAGCGGAGCTGGTGGAGCTTCCAGGGGTAGGGCACTACGTGTCTGACCACGGCGTGCGCAGCGATATCCTGTCTTGGTGCGTGGCGTAGGAAGGACTCTGGCCTGTCGGGCGGGCGGGTGGCGAACGCGCGGGCAAGCAGCACGACCGGTTGTGTTCCCGTCGTGCGCGGGCGTGTAAGCGCGGTAAATTTTGTTGCGGCGTCTGGCGGTGGGCCTACGTTGACAACGTTTAGGTCGGGGCTGTGGGCTCCGGCATCGTGCCACTACACACCTGTCAAGAAGCGAGAATTCTGCATGCTGCTGCGCGTCACGCAATTCGGTGAACCTGTCCTGCGTCAGGTCGGGGAAAAGATCACGAAGTTTGACGCGGAGCTTGAGCGGTTTGCCAGCGACATGATCGAAACCATGCGCGCCGAGGACGGGCTGGGGCTCGCGGCGCAACAGGTGGACCGCGCCGTGCAGGTATTTGTGGTGGACATGTGTTCGAGTGAGCGCGAACGCACGTTCTCCTTCTTGTATGACGGTCGCGTCGTGCCGCTGGAACTGATCATGCCGCTCGTCGTGGTAAATCCGGAGCTGCGTGTGACGCCGGACCCGGTGACCGTTTACGAAGAAGGCTGCTTGTCATTCCCGGGAATACGGGGGGATGTTCCGCGCCCGGAAGCGGTTGAACTGCGCTTCCAGGACCTCCAGGGGGCCTGGCATACCATCCAGGCCGACGGGCTTTTCGGGCGGTGCATCCAGCACGAGTTCGATCACCTGCAAGGCGTGCTGTTCATCGACCGCATGCACCCGCGGACCGTCCAGGCCCTGGATGCGAAAATCAAGAAGCTCAAGCGCAAGACGCGCGACTTCCTGAAGAAGCGGGAAAAGGGCGTGCGTTCCGATCCCGCGTTGTAAGCGGGTCTCGTTGACGCCGGCGGAGCGCGGCGGTTTGGACGCCGGAGAGCCGGAGGTAACCGGGTTATCCCGGTATTTGCTCAGCGCAATTTTACTCAAGTCGTCGCTTACGCCGACGTTGCGGCAGCGTGGACGCCCCTCCCGCGTCGGCCCTCCCGCGTCGGCGCCGGCGAAAGAGTGGTTCAGTAGCGGCGACATCTTTAAGAGAAGTGGTCCGGTATTACACAGGCCATACTTGGGACTGGTCTATCATTATCTGTAACTCAGCAAAACTGGCCGGGATATTTTTGTTGACGGTATTATTTAAGATACGTAAAAGACGCCCCTCATTTTCCGTCGAGCCTGGTTTGTCCGGTCGGTCCGTCCAGCCGTTCCCGATGGTGAAACACGAGGGACAAGGTGGCAGAGAATCGAAAAGTTTTGTTGGTTTTGCAGGACGAGCTGATGCGGGCCTCCGTGGCTAAGGCTTTGCAGGCGGAGGGTGTGTGTGTACAGGCCGTTGAAAGCGTGTCCGAAGCCGTGGATTTGGTTCACCTTCGCCCTTCCGGGTTCGCGGTAGTCGTGCTGTCCCCGACAGGAGGGGCCGCGTGCTGGGAGTCAGTCCGGGTGCTTCAGGACGAGTGCGGCTTTACCGGCGGCATCATCCTTTATTGCGAAGAGATAAGCGCCCAGGCGCGGGTGCTTCTTGCGGACCGTGTGGACCTGCACGTGTTGCCATCCTCCCCGGTATCGGATTTGAGCGCGTCGATCCGGCTCTGCGCGTCGCTTCGGGAAACCTCCGTCACGGTGTCGCGTGTGCCGCCGTGGCGTGCGCGTCCGGCGTAGGCCCTCACGTTTGGGCTTCGCGCGTGCCGAAGAGGAAGGTGCCGACGCGGATGAGGGTGCTGCCGGCGGCTATGGCTTCTTCAAGATCGTCGGACATGCCCATGGACAATTCTGCGAGAGGCATATGCAGGCTGCCTGAGAGCTTGTCGCGAGTCTCCCTGAGGCGTTCGAAAGCGCGGCGGGCAACGGTCCGGTCTTCGGAGAGCGGGGCGATGGTCATGAGGCCCTCGACTTTGAGGTTGGGGCAGGCGAGGGCGGCGGTGACGACGGCCTCGGCTCCGGCGCAGGCGGTTCCGAACTTTGCGGGATCGTCCCCGGCATTCACCTGAACGAGGATCGGGAGCACGCGCTGAGCCTCGCCGGCGTGCCTGTCCAGTTTCCGGGCGAGCTCCACGGAGTCCACGGACTGGATGCGGGCGAAATGCTTCGCCGCGAGCTTGGCCTTGTTGGTCTGGAGGTGGCCGATGAGTTCCCACTGCACGGCTGAGGCCCCAGGCTGCTGCATCTTTTCGAGCGCCTCCTGGACGCGGTTTTCGCCCACGGCTGAAAGGCCGGCCCGAAGGGCGTACAGCGCAGCGTCGACCGGGTGGGTTTTGGTTACGGGCAGGATGCGCACGTGGGCGGTGTCCCGGCCGTATCGCGAGCAGGCGGCGTCGACGCGTTCCCGCAGGGAGCGGAGGTTTGTGCTGAAATTCTCGTAGCTAATCATGGGTGCCGTGGATTAGTAACGCTAAAATTGGATTTACAAGGGGATTAGAGCCGTTTATACGAGGATAAGATGCACATTGAGAATTTCAAAATCTTCTCAGACTTGGTGGAGAGCGGGAGCTTCTCCCGTGCCGCCAAGCTCAACAACATCACGCAGTCGGCCGTTAGCCAGCAACTGCGGGCGATGGAGAAGCATTTCAATGTGCTGATCGTCGACCGCAGCCAGAAGCAGTTCCGGCTGACGCGGGAAGGGCAGAAGCTTTATGATTCCGCAAAGGACGTGCTGCATCTCTATGAGAAGCTCGTGAGCGAGCTGCAGGAGATGAAGAAGGTCATCAGCGGGACCATCCACATCTCCACGATTTACAGCATTGGTCTGCACGAGCTGCCTGCCTACATCAAGGAGTTTCTCCAGGAATACCCGTCCGTAAACGTGCGTGTGGAGTATCGCCGGTCGAACCTCGTCTACGAGGATGTCCTGCACAATGCCGTGGACATGGGCCTGGTGGCGTTTCCGATGAAGACGCGCCAGCTTGAGGTGATTCCGTTCCAGGAAGACCAGTTGGTGCTGATCTGCTCGCCGAACCACGAGCTGGCGAAGTCCAAGGAGATCGAGATTCAGGACCTGAAGGGGCACAAGTTCATTGGCTTTGATCAGGACATTCCGACGCGCAAGGCGACGGACCAGCTTTTCCGGGACTTCAAGCTCGATATCGAGCCGGTGATGGAGTTCGACAACATTGAGACGGTAAAGCGTGCGGTCGAAATCGACGCGGGCATCGCGATCGTTCCGGAAACGACGATCATCCAGGAAGTGCGTCAGGGCCTGTTGTCGGTTGTGCGCCTGAAAGGCCGCAAGCTTACACGCCCGCTCGCGATCATCCACCGCAAGGGCCGCGTGCTCACGCCGGCAATGAAGAAGTTCATCACCCTCCTGACGACGAAGGACCTGGTGAAGGACAAGCGGTGCTCCGCCGCGTAGGTCTCTGTTTCCGCAGGTTTTAGAGCGGTTTTCGCTTCACGTTGTCGCGTGCACCGGCGCTGCGGCGAGCGTGGACGCCCCTTCCTCGCGTCGGCGCGGATGAAGGAGGGATATCCAACAAGTGCGATAACTTGGACCGGTTGTGCTCTATTTTAACGAAGAAGCCCGTGACTTGGTGGTCACGGGCTTCTTTGTTTTCCAGCTGTAGCCTGGGCTACGAACGCACCGCGTAGCGGCCGTCGCTGGTTATGGCCTGCTGGATGGCCGTGAATGCCGGGTTCACGGCGTCGTCCGAGAGCGTCTTTTCCATGGACCGGAAGACGAGGGCGAACGCGAGGCTCTTTTTGCCCTCGGGAAGCCCGGTGCCGGTGTAGACATCGAACACGGTGACGGACTCGACCGCGAACGCGTTGCCCACGGTCTTGCGTGCCGCGGCCTCCAGATCCCGGCGCACGGTCTCCGCGAGCGTGGCGGAGTCGACCACGAGGGCGAGGTCACGGGTGACGGGTGGGAACGGGCTGAACGCGGCGAAGCGGCGCGGCGGCGCGGGCTGATCTAACAGGCTCGGCAGGAGGAGGACTTCCGCGGCAAGGACGGGCGTAGCCAGATCAAGCGCCTTGGTCATCTTGACGTTGAGGAGTCCAAGCTTCACCTGCCACTTGTTCTTCAGGTAGCAACCGGCGACGGCGGCGTGCCCTTCCTGCCACGACGGGCGGCCCTGCACGGGCTCGAACACGAGGGACTCGGCGTCCTGGCCCGCAAGGCTGAGCACGCGTTGGGCGATGCCCTTCACGAGCGCGTAATCGGGCTCGGGACGGGCCTTCCAGGTGCGCGCTGTGACGACTTGCGGGAGCACGAAGGCGACGGACACCAGCTCGTATACGCGGCCTTCTGCCTGGCGGAAGACGCGGCCGATCTCAAAGAGGCGGCGGACGTCGTTGCCGTGGCTCAGGTTCAGCTTCAAGCCGTCCAGGAGGCCCGGAATGAGAGACGGGCGCAGGTGGCTCTGGTCGCTGGTGAGCGGGTTGGCAAGGGCGAGGCCCTCGGGTTCCGCGTCCGCGTGCCACGCGGTCAACTCTTTGCTGTCGCGCAGGCTGTAGTGGTAGCACTCGTTGAAGTGCTGCCCGGCAAGGTAGTCCGCCGCGCGGCGCGTGAAGCGGGCTAGCCCGTCGTCTTCGCGCAACGTGGCTTTCGAAAGCACCGGAGACTCAGGAATCTTGTCCGTCCCGTAGATGCGCAGGAATTCCTCCGCCAGGTCGACCGGGCGTGCGACTTCCCCGCGGGAGGATGGGACGGTGACGCTCCAGGCGCCGCCGGGGGCGTCCGCAACGGCAAAGCCGAGGCGCTCGAAGGTCTGGCGAATAAGCGCGTCTGAGACATCGAAGCCAAGGACCTGGCGCACGTAAGCGCCGCTGGTCTCGATCGCCTTTGCACCGCGCGTGGGGGCGCCGTGAACGATGGCGGGGCCTGAAAGCGTGCCACCGGCAACCAGCAGGATGAGGTCAATGGCACGGCGGGCCGCGAAAGCGACGCCCTGCGGGTCCACATCGCGCGTAAAACGGTGGGAGCTGTCCGTGGACAGCGTGAGCTTGCGGGAGGCCCTGCGGACCGCGCCGGCCACGAAATACGCGCTTTCGAGAACGATGTCGGTCGTCGCACCGTCCACTTCCGCGTCAACGCTGCCCATAATGCCGGCGACGACGAGCGGGCGCTCCGCGTCGGCAATCACCATCATAGAGGGATCGAGGTCGCGGGCTTTGCCGTCGAGCGTCGTGATCTTTTCACCCGCGCGGGCCTGGCGCACGACAATCTGGCGTCCGCGGATTTTTGCGGCGTCGAAGGCGTGGAGGGGCTGGCCGAGTTCGAGCATCACCCAGTTGGTGACGTCGACGACGTTGTTGATGGCGCGCAAGCCGACGGCCTCAAGGTCGCGCTTGAGCCAGTCGGGGCTCGGGCCGACTTTCACGCCGCGGATGCTCCAGGCCGTGTAGTAGGGGCAATCTGCGGTCTCGACACTAAGGCCGGTGAGGAGGCTGGCTGCATCGGGAGCGGCCGCGCGGGGAGCGTCGGCCTGGGCGGTGGGCACCGTGACGGGGAGCCCGTAGGTGGCACCGAGTTCGCGGGCCATGCCGACGAGGCTGAGGCAGTCGCCGCGGTTTGCGGTGAGCTCGACCTCGAGCACGGCGTCGTTGTCGGTGAAGACGTCGTTGATGGGCGTGCCGATTTCGGGCCGGTTTTCGAGGATCAGCAGGCCGCCGTGGTCCGCGCCGAGGCCCAGCTCGCGGGCCGAGCACATCATGCCCTCGCTGTCCACGCCGCGGAGCTTGGACTTCTTGATCTTGAAATCCCCGGGAAGTTTGGCCCCCACGACAGCGACGGGCACGCGGTCCCCAACTTTGTAATTCTGGGCGCCACAGACGATCTGAAGCGGCGCGGCATTCGGCGCTACGCGGACCTGGCAGACGCTGAGTTTGTCGGCATTCGGGTGCGGATCGCGCACGAGGACCTCGCCGACGACGACGTTGGCCATCGGGGCCATGCCCTTTTGCTCCACGCTGGCGACCTCGTGGCCGATCATGGGCAGGCGCTGGGCGAGCTCTTCCGCCGGAGCCTCAAGCGCCACATACTTCTTAAGCCACTGCAAACTGATCTTCATGGTTGTGTCCTTTTGGGTGTCGGGGCTCGGCTCTTAGGCGAATTGGCGGAGGAACCGCAGGTCGTTCTGGTAAAAGTGGCGGATGTCGTCGATGCCCAGCCGGATCATCGCGATGCGCTCGACGCCAATGCCGAACGCGTAGCCTGTCCACACGGCGGGGTCGTAGCCGACGGCCTTGAAAACTTCAGGGTCCACCAGGCCGCAGCCGGCGACTTCGATCCAGCGGTTGCTCAGGCGCCCGAGGTTCGGGGCGTTGAGGTCGAGCTCGAAGCTGGGCTCGGTGAAGGGGAAGAAGCTGGGGCGCAGGCGGGTCTTGACGTCACGCCCGAAGAGCTCGCGCACGAGGTGGTCGAGGACTGCCTTGAGGTCCTTGACGGAGACATTGCGGTCCACGTACAGGCCCTCGATCTGGTGGAAGTTTGCGCTGTGGGTGGCGTCCGTCGTGTCGCGCCGAAAGACGCGGCCGGGGGCGATGATGCGCAGGGGCGGCTTCTCCTTGAGCATGGTGCGGATCTGGACGCTCGAGGTGTGTGTGCGCAGGATGTGGGGCTCGTCAGCGTGCTTGGAGACGTTGGCCATGCGCGTGGAGGCGGGCAGGAACAGCGTGTCCTGGGCGTCACGGGCAGGATGGTCCGCGGGCGTATTCAGCGCGTCGAAGCAGAACCAGTCGGTCTCCACTTCAGGACCCTCGGCGACGGTAAAGCCAATCTTGCGGAACATCGCGACGGCTTCGCGCAAAACCTGCGTGAGCGGGTGAAGCGTGCCTGCCGGCGCGTCAGGAGAGGGGAGGGAGGGGTCAATGGCAGGCCCGAGGCGGGCTGCAAGCTCGTTGCCCTCGATGCGAGCCAGGGTCGTCGCGAAAATTTCTTCGAGCGCCTTTTTGGCCTCGTTGACGAGCTTGCCAACCATGGGGCGCTGGTCCGGCGGGAGCTTGCCGATGCCCTTCATGGCTTGGGTGAGCGAGCCGTTCGGGCCAACAATACGGGCCTTGAAGCCCTCGAAATCCGCGCGTTGCGCGAGAGCCGGCGCCTGGGCGGCGGCGTCCTGGACGATCTGGTTCAGGGTGTCCTGCATGGTAAGAAGTGCGTTCTGAGGAGGGTGGCTTGGCGCCAGCGCGCCCGCAAGGGCAGGTGAAAAAAGAAGAGGGCGGCTAAAACGGCAGTTGCTGCCATTCGAGCCGCCCTCGGAAAAATCGGGCTTGCGGCGTCCTTGCTGGGACGGTCGCGGCTAGGATCTCTACGCCTTGACGGCGGACTTGGCCTTTTCGACCACAGCCTTGAAGCCTTCAGCGTCGGCGATGGCCAACTCGCTGAGAGCCTTGCGATCCAAAGCGATTCCGGCGGCCTTAACGCCAGCCATAAATCGGCAATAGGTCACGCCATTGGCGCGGCAGGCCGCGTTGATGCGGGCGATCCACAGGGCGCGGAACTCAGACTTGCGCTTGCGGCGGTCGCGGTAGGCGAACTGCTCAGCGCGCTGGACGGCGTCCTTGGCGTAACGATAGAGTCGGCTCTTGTTGCCGAAATAACCCTTGGCCTTCGCCAGCACGCGCTTCCGGCGCGCCTTGGTGGCCACTGCATTTGTAACTCGAGGCATGTTAGGTGTCTCCTGGTGGTTTGATGGGCCGCCGGGTCGCCTTTTTAAATCACCCGGTTGGCCCGCGTTTCAGCTTAGGCAAACGGAAGGGCCTTGAGGACATTGGCGGCAAACCCGGGGGTCACCGACTTGTCCTTGCCCGACGCGCGCTTCTGCTTCTTGCTCTTGGCCGTCAGCAGGTGGCGGCGGCCCGGGGTGCGCCGGAGAACCTTGCCCCCGGCGGTAACCTTGAACCGCTTCGCGATGGATTTCTTCGTCTTCTGCATGGCTGAAAGGGGCCTAGGAAAGGCATTCACAAACCCCTTGTCCAGCACTTTGTGCAAGAAGTTGAGGAGTTCCCGTTCGTGAGCCGGGCTCTGGCCGGGCGGCGCGGGATCAGTCGCAACAGCGGTCTGCTGCGTCGAGGATGACGCGGGCGATTGCCGGCCAATCGTAGCGCGTCTCAATGAGGCGGCGTCCTGCGTAGCCGCGTTCCCTACGTTCATCGGGCGATGCGCGAAAAGCCTCGGTAAGTGCCCGGGCGAGCCCCGCGGGTTCTGCGGGGCATTCCCAACCGGCGCCGGCCTCGCGCATTTCCGGGAAATTGCATTGGGAGGTGGCGACTACGGGAACGGAGCAGGCCAGGGCCTCCAGCACGGCAACGGGGAAGCCTTCTGAATAAGAGGGCAACACAAAGACGTCCGCGGACTTGATGAGCGCGGTCTTGGCCGTTCCGGTCACGACGCCCGGGAAGCTCACGGTATCCGCGACGTCCAGGTCAACGCACCTGCGCACGAGGAAGGACTGGAAGCCGCCTTCGTCCGGCCCGGCAAGGATGAGCTCCCAATCCGCACGGACCGGTTTTATTTGGGCCCAAACCTCGAGCAGCAGGTCGAGGCCCTTCTTCGGGTGCAGCCTGCCAAGGAACAGGAGGCGGCGCTTCGGCTTTTCCAGGAACCGGACGGGGATGTCGAAGGGGCGCAGGTCGAGCCCGTTGGGCGCCACGACAATGGGGGCGCGGACGCCTTGGGCGCGTATCTGGTCGGCCTCTTTGGGCGTGAGCGCCCTCCACAGTCGCGCGTGCCGGAAGTTGGCGTCCTCGAACAGCAGGTGGGCCAGCTTCTTCCGGAAGGAGGACCGCGACAAGATCCAGGGGTCGAAAAAGCCGTGGGCGTGGTAAACAAGCGGCTTGGCGTGCCGAACGGCTCCGCGGCCCAGTATCCAGTTTGGTGCTACATAGAACCCGTGTCCGTGCACGACGTCCGCCGTGGAGACAAGACTGTCCGCCGTGCGCAAGAGGTCCGGGGAAAAATACGCTTTGGCGGGACCTCGCCGTTCGAACTGATGCACATGCGGAAGCCCGTCTTCCACGGTCGCGCCGCAGGTTGTCACCAGCGTGGAATGGTGGTCACGGCCGATAAAGGCGCGGTGGAGTTCCAGCGCGGCTTTCCCGAGGCCACCGCCTTGCAGGGGCTCGATGCTTTGTACGAAGTGGAGGTGCCTCATGAGAACAGGGCGACGGGTTACGCGACAGCCCTTGGTGGAGGTGTGGTAGCCAGCATCCCGGCTGGGTTCTCCGGGAGAGCCTGGTCGAGCGCGCGCGCCGCGGCATTCAGCGCGTTGCGAGCGAAATTGTCGCAGCCCCAGCGGCCGATGATGCGCCGGGAAGCTTCGCCAAATTTTTGCGCTATCTCGGGTGTGCGCACGAACAGACGAAGCCGTTCCGCCAGGTCTATCGGACTTTCCGGCGGAAACAGGAAACCGTTTTCGCCCGGCTTCACGAGGTCCTCCGCGCAACCGGCCGTTGCCGCGACAATCACGCCCAACCCGCAGGCCATGGCCTCGTTCACGACGAGGCCCCAGGGTTCCGCAAAGCTCGGTAGGACGAACGCCTTGGCGAGCGCATAGAACGTGGGGTTCTGCTCGACCTGCCGGAACCCGTAGAAATGGACTGACGGCAGGTGGGCATCGTAACGCGTTTCGCCCTCGCGGCCCGTGGCGTGGTAGATCACCGGCAGGCCACGTTGCTGCGCGAGCGCCCAGAGGTCACGTTCCACGGGGCCAGAGCCCACGAAGACAAGGTGGTGGGCCTCCGGGCCAGGTTGTTGGTCGACCAGGGCAAACGCCTCCACCAGCGCCCCGAGATTCTTCTCTTCCACGAGTCGCCCCAAACTCAGGAAGAAATTCTTCGGCAAACCGAGCCTCCTGCGCATTTTGTCCGCATCGGCGCGCGCCGCGTCGGCGGCTTTTGAGAAATGGTCGTTATCGACGGAATCGTAGCCCGTGAAGATCAGGTCCGAAGGCAGCCCGAGGTTTGCATAATGGCGCCGGTGAGGCTCCCCTCCCACAAGCCCGGCGTGGAAGTTGGAGACAATGAGACGCTTGAGGGTGAGTTTCCACCCGCGTGCTTTCTGTGTTCCCGCATGGCTCTCATTCATCATCACGATCCGGGCGCCAAGCAGGCGGGACGCGATGTTGAGGTACAAGGACCAGTGCCAGTACGAGGGCACGAGCACCACGTCCGGTTTCAGCCGCACAAGGAACGGGAGCAGTTGGCGTGTGAGCTGCCAGGGGTGGAACTCCATTTCATGGCGGCCCACGTCGAGGTGGTGGATGGGAACGGTGTCGTCCGGGGAACGCCACGCGTAGATGCCGCTGGACTGAAAGAGCTCCAGACCTTCGGCGTGGAAGCCGCGCTCAGGGGCGGCTTCATGCAAGGCGCGGAAGCGGGCGTGGTGATAGGGTCCCCAGTTTCCCCAGACGATGAGCAGCTTTTTCATGGTGTTGCCGGAGCGCGCTCGCACGCTTGCTCCTCTTTTTCAAAATCCGCGGTTGGGGCGGAAATGCTCGGTTGCTGGCGGGTGGCTTCGGCCTCCTCGGTCATGCGGCGGCTGACGTATTGCCAGGCGAAGATGGGCAGCAGCGAAAACAGCAGGAACTTGAAGATGGAGATGCCGCCGTCGCGGAACAGTTGCACCATCATGGCGTTTGAGATGATGAAGACGTAGACGCGGGCAGGCTCAAACTGGTGCTCCGAGAACCATTTGTAGAGATACCCGAGCATGCCGCCCACAAGGGCCATGGTGAGTATCGAGCCTATCCAGCCGCCGCTCATCCAACCGTCGCCCACCAGCGACGGTGTGAGGCCGTTGAAGTTGCCGTGGTCGTTGAGGTCGAACATGACGACCGGCGGGCCCACGGGCTTCCCTTTCCAAAGTTTGCGGGGAATCGGTTCCGTGAAGAGCTGCAAGTACTGCGTCGCGTAAGTGTATGTTTTCGTCTTTTCAGGAACGACCGCCGCCACGTACACGAGGTAGTCGAAATTTGCGAAGTCGAGGGTGTCGAATTTCTCGGAGAAGGTTTTCGATTTGTCCAAAACGTTGACGTTTGAGCTCTCCGTTCCGGCAATCAGGTTCCGGATGTACATGCGGTCGTGGCCGAGGTTGGCGAAGATGATCGCGGCAATCGGCAGCAGCACGACGAACTGGAGCGATGGCAGCGTGCGGCGTTTTCCCCAGCAGTGCATGAGGAGCGCCGCATAGAGCGAAAGCACGATGGTCCAGCGGCCCCAGCCCTGGGTTGCGCGGTAAACGATGAAGAGTCCGAACGGGATGTAGGCGTACCAGCGCCAACGGTTCACGACGAGGAACAGGAGCGTCAACGGGATCAGCACTTGTTGCAGGTCGTTGATGTAGCCCGAGCTGCCAGTCATGATATACACGCCGCCCACGCGTTCGCCCTGTACCCGTGCACCGAATACGGAGTACAGCGCGAGAGGGAAGAAGACGGCAGCCACCATGTAATAGGCACGCCGCTCGGCCTCCGTCAGGTCCCAGGGGATCGTCCATTGTATCGGCTTCGCCATCGCCGCGATGAGGCTGTAGGTTCCGCAAAACGCGATGAGGCCAGCCGAACTCAAAAAGAGCGCCAACTCACCTTGGGCAGGCGTTGGCCAAAACCCGATGTAGCGCCACACCATGTCGAAGTCGTACAGGCAGAGCAGGGTGGGGCGCACGCAGAACACGTTTACGTGGAAGGCCAGGTAGATAGTTGTGGGGTGGAAGAGGTTCAGCTGGCCGCGAAACATCAGGATCAAGGCCACGGCAATCGCCACAGCCCACTGGGCAATGATAGCTTCTTCGCTGATCAGGGGGGTATTCATGCGGCGCGGGTGATGCGGTTGCTGTGATCGCGCAGGCAGGCTTCGCGAATGTGTTCACGAAAGGCGTCCCAGCCCAAAGTCGCTGCGAAACTACGGATGGCTGGCCGGTCGAACCCACCGCGCCGCTTGCGTTCGAGTGCCTGCTCGAGCGCGCAAAGCAGGCCTTCAGGATCGGCGGGTAGCAGGACGTTTGCCGCCCAGTCCGGCGCGCGCAGGTCAGGTAGCCCGGTGTTGCTCGTTCCGATTGTGAAGCACCCGGCAGCCAGCGCCTCCAGATACACGAGGCCGAAGCCTTCGATCAGGGAGGGCATGACGAACACGTCTGAGGCGGCGAAGCGGGCAGCGAGCTCGCGTTTCGGAAGCGGTGGGGAGACTGTTACACCGCGATCTGGCACGAGGCTGCGTATGCCCGGGTCCATGCAGTTCACCACAAGGTCTAGTGTCGCCTCCGTCTCGGTAGGCGCCAGACGTCGCCATGCTTTCAACAGGTGGTGCAGCCCCTTGCGCTGCACGCCTTGGCCAACAAACAGGAAGCGGCATGGGCCTGAATCCGTGCGCTCCGGGAACGGCTGTTGCGGGAACGCGCCATACGGGATGACTGTGACGGGTAGGGTGTGGCCGGCATGCCGGAGCGTGCGGGCGGTGAAGTTGCTGGCGCAAAGCGCGAACGTTGCGCGCGAGAGTTCGCCATCCAGACGGGCCGATTCGGTGAGGCGCATCTCCGTTTCATGCAGGCGATGGGACCAAGCTACCTCCGGGTGGGCCTCAAGGTCTTCCGCGAGAATCCGTTCGCAGAGCTTTGCGTGCGGGTGGTACACGAAAAGCCCTTTCCGGCGACCGTCTGAAATGGGTGACTCAAAGGCCTCAAGGGCGTAGCCGCTGTAGAGCAGGAAATGAGCATCGCAGGCCACCGCGGCACGCAGCGCCTGACGGGCCAGTGCGCGATCGAGCTGTTTGAAGGCTTCGAGCCGCAGGACCGGATTCTCCCGCCTGGCGTACGCCTTTGCCTGCAAAGCCAGCGCCCGCGCGCTCCAGTCCACAAGCCGGAAGGGCAACCCTTCTACCCGCCGGTGCGCAAGCCTGCTGAACGGCCATGACCGCCCCAGGGTGCCGAGATCCGGGAGGTAAAGGTCTGTGACCAAGCGAGCCAGCGCGCCTGCCTCAGCCAGAGCCAGAGGCACCTGGTAGAAATCCCGGTCTCTGTTGAAGGCGACGATGAAGCGCTCGGCCATTGAGAAGGGGCTCCGGATTAAAGCTTGGCGTTGCAGGTTTCGGCGAGAATCCTGCGCACGGTCCTGCCGGCAACCTGCCAGTTCAGGCGGGTAACAAACTCGTTGTGCGACGATAAGGCCAACTGCACGTAACGGTCGTAGTGCCTGAAGTGGTCCAGGATCGTGGCGGCTATGTTTTCGCCGTTTTCCTCAGGCTTGAACAGATACCCGTTTACGCCGTCGCGAACGATGGTGGGCACGCCGCCGACGGCGCGCGCGAGGCTCGGCACGCCGTAGGCGTTGGCTTCGCAAAACACGAGGCCGTAGCACTCATTGTGCGACGGCACGAGGAGGAAGTGGCTTTCACGCAGGTAATGCTCAATTTCGTCGCAACCGGCCTGTGTACGCTTGCTCACAAAGCCTGCACACCGCACGAACGGGGGCACGGGGGAGGCGGCGTCAAAGGGGTCGGCTCCCACAATCGTGAGCTGCGCGGACAGGCCGGCGCTGTTCAGCATGCGCGCGACGGCGAGCGCGGTTGCTCCACCCTTCCGCGCCCAATCCACGCCCATGAAAAGCAGGTTGCACTTTGTGCGCGGACGCTGCGCGATGAGCGCCCGGACCTCCTCGCTGTTCGGTGCGTTCTCGATATTCGCCCCGAAGGGCACGACGTGGACGCGGTCAGCCGACGCCCCATATGCTTCGATGGCGCTCCGTGCAGCCCAGTCGGACGAAAAGATCGCGGCGCTCGCACGTGTCAGCGCGGCCTGCTCGATGCGGTGGCCATCGCGAAACGTGTTGGCCGAGAGGTGGCTGTATTCGGGATAAAAATCCTGGATAGCCGCGAACGTGGCGTCCGACCAGAACGCGACGGGCTTCTCGGTTTCGAGACAGGCAAGCGGAATCGTTCCTGGGCTGAAAACGACATCGACGTCCCGCGCCGACTGGATGGCGGACCGTGCGCGTTGTCCGTATTCCTTCGCCGCGCCGAAATCGTGGTCCCTGAAGAAGCGACGCTTGAGCAGCCTGTTATACAGGAAGCTCTTTGCCTTGAGCATGGGGCGTTGGAGCGGAGACAGGCTCAAGGGGCCCACCCGGTGCAACGCGATGTCCTGGCGTTCCAGGGCGCGGGCAATGTAGTAACCGAGACCGGACCAGTGGTGGACGTCCCTTGAGTCGTAAGTTGTTACGTAAGCAACTTTCATGGGGATTGTGCTTTTTCTGTCCTGCGCGTGCCGGAGGTTGGGGGAAAATCCAAGGGCGCGGCCGCCGCCCGGTACTCGCTTTCCGTGCGCGCCGCAATCACCGGCCATGAGAACCGGGCGAGGATGCTATCAACGGGAACGCGGGCCGGGACGTGGGTCTCGGAGAGCCGCGTGATGGCGTCGCGGAAAGCCTCACTCCAGGCTTCCAGTGTCGGCGCGCAGAGCGTGATCCCGGGAAGATCCGCGCCCACAACGGCGGCCTCTCCGACGCGGCAGCACAGCACGGGTGTCCCGCCGGAAAGGTGGTCCGTAAGCTTGTAAGGCAGCCGGAACCGGTTGAAGAGGTTATCCTCCATGGGCACCAGGCCCAGATCCAGTGCGGCATTGAGTATGGGGACCCGGTCGGAAGGCAGGACCCCAAGGTAGTCAACGCGGTGCCGGACGTCCGGGAAGCGCCGCAGTTCATTTTCCGGGCTACCTCCGCAGATCGCCAACCGCAGGCGCGGCAAGGCCGCGGCGTGCCTTTGGAGCGCCGCGAGGCACCATGAGGCGCCACCTGTGTAGCCCATCAGCCCCACATACAGGGCGTCCGCCTGGAGGCCCAATTGGCGTCTCGCTTCCGACCGGGCCACGCGTTTTTGGGGCCATACTCCGTTGTAGATTATAGCGGTGCGCGTGCAGCCCCGTTGTCTGGCCAGTTGTTCAAGCGCATGCGAAAGCGTCGTGAGCAGATGGCATTTTGACGGCAGAAGCTTTTCCAGCCAACCGATCGACGAGGCCGCCCAGCGGGTTCGCATGTCCTTGGGGGCCGCGAGACCAAAGGTTTCGTTCAGCCAATAATCGTCCCAATCATAGACAAACAACCCACCCCTGCGGCGTTGCCAGAGCCACGGTATGGCACCGGTCGCGAACGGCTGGAACAGGTGGTATACATGCGAATCGGGAATCCCGCACCACAAGCGGCGCAGCGCGTTGAGCGGGTTTGTGGCCGGCAACAGGAGGCTGTTTCCCGGCACCGTCGGGTTGAGCACGTAGGGCACGCCATCGCGCGTCTCGCGCGTGCCTTTCCAGCGGTTGCGCGAAGACTGCGAATGCACCGTGACCTCGTGGCCCCGCTCGATGAGTGCACGGGCGAGGTTGTGATAGCGGAAATAGGTCCCCGTCTGATGGTCATCCGCGACGACAAACGCGATTTTCAGGCGTCGCGGAAGCGGGTTGCGCCCGTCTTTTGACCCTTTTCCCAAGGCGGTGTCCTAATCCCAGAAGCGGGTCGAGCGGACTCCGGCGCGGGAAACTGCATTAAACCAGAAAGGGATCATAGTTGAGGTGGTAGTGCAGGTTTCGAGACCGTTCGCCGATGGGCTTCGCCGGGACGCCGCCCACGATCGTGTATGGAGGCACGTCTCGTGCCACGACCGCGCCAGCGGCGACGACCGCGCCTTCCCCGATGGCCACGCCAGGAAGAATCACCGCGCGGCACGCGATCCAGGCTCGGGTGCCGATCCGGACTGGCCCTCCGGCATCAGCGAAATCCGGCGACGCCGGATCGTGCCCCAACGTCAGGACGACAGCCTCGGGGCCGATGGATACGTCGTCCCCGATCACAATCGGGAAACGGCGCCCGTCGAGCAGGGTGCCGAAGTTCAGGATCACGCGATTGCCCAGCGACACCTTCCGGGCATTGAGAAAATGCACGTTGCGCTGGACGCCGCATCCGTGCCCCATGGACGAAAGGTAGCGTTTCAACACAAGCCGCCGGAGCGTTCGCGAAGGACAGGGGCTTACGAGCGTGTTGTAAGCGAAGGCGGTCCACGCGCCCGCAAGCACACGCAGGTGCGCCTTGCGCGTCGGCGTGCCTGCGCAGTCGGCGGTTGTCTGGGTCGCGGGAATGCTCATGGATAAGTCAGGCTGCGAACAGGCTCTCGTGAATTCGGCGCGCGTTTGCCTCCCAAGAGTTTTCCGCGCGATATTGTTGCCAGTTCCCGTGCACGGGCCGGCGGACAAGCTCGGACAGGCCATCCGCGACGGCGTCGGCGTCGTCCGGCTCCCGCCAGAGGCCGAGGCCATAATCGCGCACGGCAGTCCGCAACGGACCGGCGCCGCAACTGGCAAGGCAGGGCTTCTCAAATTGCACGGCGGAGGCCAGCACGCCGCTCGCGGAGCGGAACGTACTGCTGTAGGTCAGGAGCAGGTAATCAGACGCCTGGAAGAGCGGGTGCACCTCGCTGTCGGGAATGAACCGCACTTGCCAGTGGCAGCGGTCCGCAACGCCACATTCCCTCGCAAGGGCCTGGTAATATTCTCCGGGACGCTGGCCGCCGGACTGTTCGCGCCCGGCAACGAGCAAATGCAGCTCAGGCACACGCCTCAGGGCGCGTATGACCAGGTCCAGGTTTTTGCTGTCGCGGATGTGGCCAAACGCGAGCGCCACGGGAGCGTCTTGCGGAAGCCCGTAACGCAACCGCGCTTCGGCCCGCTTAATGGGCGTTTCCGGAAATTTCATGGGACCGTGCGGCACGACGGTCAGGCGAGGCAGTCTGCATCCTGCCGTATCGATATCAATGCGCTCATGCACGAACACGTCCCGCAGGAAGGAATACGCGGCGGCCACGGATACGCGGTGCCACCAGCGCGGCCCGCGAACGGTGTCTCTCACGGGGTCGTGCAAAACCGCGCCCAGTACGATCCCCTGCCTGGAAAGCTGCTGAAGCAGGCGGGACCAAAGCGGGGCAAAATACTCCTCGTAGGAGGCGAACAGTACGCGCTGAAAGGATTCCCCCCGTATCGTCTTCGCAAGCTGTGCGTAGTTGCTGAGCGTCCTTGAGGCCATGCGCCAGGCTCGAACAGCCTTGTTCGCCCTGGTTGGCGTGGGCTCGCAAAGGATCGGCATTTTCAGGTAACGGTGGTCCTTGTTCTCCGCAAAGCGCGGCCCGCACAGCACCACGACGGCCAGACCGCAGGCTGCGAGTGCGTTGGCTTGCTGGTGGGCGTAATCCGCCAACCCGCCTTCGCTAAATGGGGCAAAGTAAAGAAGCTTATCCATGGTCTGGCGCTACCAACGCCTGATATTGAGCTCAGCCATTCTGCGGCGACACGGGCGGCAGCGCTTTCGCCCGCCAAAGAAGCCTTCCCAATAGCCGATCACGCCTTGCGCACGGTTCCCCAGGTCAAAGAGCGGCACATACGCCCAGTGGCGCGCACGCCCTTGGCCGGCGAGGAGGCCCACGGCTCGTATCCACTTTATAACGCGCTTGGCCCAAACGATGCCGAACGCGACAGCGGCCAGGGCCGGAATTTCCCATGAGCCATGGACGGGGACCGTTAGAAGCGAGGCAACCAGCACGAAGGCGGTGAGCAGCTCAATTGCGAAAAGCGCGCCAGACTTCACGCCGAAGCTGAGAAAAAAGACGGCTTCGCCGGCGCCACGGAAGTTCCTGCGGGCTTCCTTGCGGTAGCCGCGAAGGGTGGGGAAGCGGTGCCAGTAGCAGACTGCCGCGGGCGCGGCATCTATGCGCCGACCCGAGGACACCATCCAGAGGCTGAAAATGGCGTCGTCGCCTGCAAGAGAGAGGTCTTCCGGGTATCGCCCGAAATCAATCCAAACCTGCCTGCGAAACGCGATAGATCGTGTGGAGGCAAGGCATGTCGGCGTGGCGACAAGCTCCAGCTTTCCCCCCGCGAGCGCCCATTCCGCCCATTGTGCGGGCGTGCGGATGTCTTCGCGGCGGATCTTCCACGACCCCGTTACGATTTCAATCGCCGGGTCTCTCAGGAAAGGCTTCAGAAGCTCCTCGACCCAGGCGCGGTCGAGCCTGCAGCCAAAGTCGGTTGTCAGGATGATGTCGTTTGAAGCCGCGTCGATGGCGAGGTTGCGCCCGCGCGAAACATTTGCTCCGCGCTCTTGGATTACAACGAGCCGGAAGGGCAAGTCTCCTGCGGAATTGCAGAGATACTCGTAGGAGCCGTCGGTGGAGCCTCCGTCGACCACGACGAACTCGGTCGGGTAGACGGTCTGCGCACGCAGGTCCGCGAGGAGATGCCGTGCGCCCTCCACGTCGTTGAGAATGGTGGATACGAGCGAGCAAGGGAGGCTCATGGTCTAGGCACTGGTTGCGATTTTTTCGCGCTCATCCGCACCGCCGCGCGGCAAGGCGTTCTCGCCAGTGAAGGTGTGCAAATACCAGCCAATCATGCGGCGCACGCCCTCTTCCAGGTGAACGACGAACTTGAAGTCTCCGCCCAGGGCGGCACTCAGGAGCCGGCTGTCCGCACTCTTGATGAAGCGTCCCTCAGGCTTTGTGCGGTCAGCCACGAGCTCGACCTTGAGCGACGCAGCTTCGGCGATCATCTGGACAAGCTCGCGCACAGACACCGTTGTTTCAGCCCCGATGTTGACGGGCCTGTCGAAGTAGCCGTTCTCGACCAGGCGCATCATCACGCGGGCGCAGTCGAGCGCGTGGATGTAATTGCGCCGCTGGTTCCCGGTCCCCCAGATCGTGACAGGCTTCTCACAGTCGAGCACCCGCTTCACGAGCATGGGCATGGCCTGCGAGTTTTGCCCCACCCAGTTGTAGTGCTCGCCGTAGATGTTGAAGGGCCGCACGACCGTGATGGGGATGCCGGTCTCCTTCATGTAGATGACCGCCTTCTGCTCAAGGATGCGCTTTGCCCAGCCATAGCCCCAGTTGACGCGTTCGGGCTCCCCGGTGACCGGCATGCAGTCGTTCATCGGCGTGGGACCATCGTCCGGATAAATGCAGCTCGAGCTGACTACCAGAGCCTGATTGACCTGGTGCATGGCGACAGCGTCGAGCACGTTCGTGTTGATCAGGTCGTTGAAGCGGAACATCTCGAAGTTGTTCGCCTGGCTGAACCCCACGCCGTATGCCCGCGAGGCGAGATGGAACACGATCTCGCAGCCGCGCAGGGCATACTGGGCGAACTGTGGGTCCTCGAGGCTTCCCTGGCGGTATTCCACGTGCTCTCGCAGGTCTGGCACATACCTCCATGTGCCCTTGGACTCGTCGTCCACCAGAATGACGTGAGCGCCAGCCTGAACGAGTTGTTCGCAGAGAAAGGAGCCAATGAGTCCGAGGCCCCCTGTCACGCCGACCGTGCGGGATTGATAAAACGGTTTCATAGGGCGATAGATTGTTCGAGGAAGCGGTTGAGGCGGTTTGTGAAGGCCTCGACCGTAGATACCTCCTGGTTGATTTGGAGAATGCGTTCGCGGTCGAGGGGCGAGGAGATCGCCTGACGCAGCGCTGCCATGGCGCTCTCGACGGTGTGTTGGCGATAGACGGCGCAGCCGTTGATTCCGCTAAGGATTTCGGCGATGCCGCTCTTGTTGTAGACCACGCACTTCTTGAAGAGGGAAAGCGCTTCCAGGCACGAAAGGGGGAACGGGTCGTCGATCGAAGACAGGAAAAACACGTCGGCCCGCTGCAGGAACTGCTGCACGTTGGCCTGATGACCGTGCCATTGCACCAGAGGCGACAAATAGACGTCCCCCGTGTAACCTGGTCCTCCGATCCAGTGGAAGCACCACGGCAAGCCCAGTTCCCTTGCGCGTTCGGCTACCTTCGAGAAAAGGCTGGCGCCCTTGCGGCGCTCCACAGTCCCCACCATCACGATGTGAAGTGCCGCGGCATCGAAGGTTGGTGCCGAGGCTGTGGGAATATTCTCGTATAGGACCGCCGTGTCCCGAGCACCGAAAGTCTCCTTCAGGTAAGCCTCCTGTTGCCGCGATACGCAGGCGATCCTGTGCTTCGACAGGATGCGGCGCAGGAGGCGGAAGCAAATCGGGTGCCCGCGACGGAACGCCTCGAAGACAAACTCGGTTTCGTGAAGGTAGAGGATTACGCGCCGCTTGCACAGAAGGCAGAACAAAAGAGCCTCAATATGAAAGAACGCATCAAGGCCGTTGATGATCACGCGGCGACCCACGAGAAACGCCAGAACGAGCCTCCGGAGGGAGCCGGGAGATTTGCGCGCGATCAGCACGACGTTCTCACCGCGGAGGTGCATGAACGCGTGGTAATTGTAGATGGACTTCCAGCATCCGCCGGGTGCAAAGAAGCCGTACCCGATGATGATCGCCCGGGCATCCGTGTAGCGTTCTATGGCTGCGCTCAGCCTCATAGCCGCACTGCCTCCGCCGTTTTTGGTGTAGGGGTGGCCTTCCGGGTCACGCGCTCATGAAGCCGCGTGCCCAGCAGCAGCCCCTTGATTCGCTGGAGCGGATTTCCCAGGAACGCCCGGAGCCGGTTGAGCGGCGTAAGGTTCGGCGGGATGACCAGCGGCGCATTCTGGCGCCGGAACACGCCGTCTTTCACGTCCTCGAGCGCCCGTTCGAACAAGGCCGCATAGGCTCCGACCATATCCTGAGTCCGGTAGCGGCCCGCCTGAATGGTCTGGAACGCCTGCCGCCCCAAAAACTCCCGCCGTTCGGGGTGCGAGTATAACGTATGCAGGTGCCGGGCCATCGCGGACATGTGACCAATCGGCACGCGGTAGCCGTTCACGCCGTTTTGGACCAGTTCGGGAATGCCGCTGCGCATGTCCGTCACAACCGGCACGCAGCCGCGTCCCATGGCTTCGAGCAAGGTCAACGGCATGCCTTCAAAATCGGACGTGAGCAGGATTACATCGCTTTGGGCAAAGAGCTTGAGCACATCCTCATTGGGCAGGCTTCCGAGGAAGCGCATCGTCCCGGCCTTGGTGAAGCGTTCGGAACGGGACCTCAGCTTCGGTTCGTCCACGCCTGCGCCAACTACGGTCAACTCAACGGGCACGTTCCGGGACTCCAGGCACTCCATGAGCACCGGCAGGTCGAACACGCGCTTCTGATAATGGATGAGCCGGCTCGCAAAAATGACCTTCAGGGGCCTGCCGGCCGTTTGATCCCGCGGTAGATAGCGGTCGGGCGCCTCCACGCCATAGGGGATGATCGAAACGCGGTCCTTCAGGTCTGGCGCCACGGCCGCGATCTGGCGCTCAATCGCTTTGCTGACGGCCACGATGGCGTTCCACCATTGGCCGAGGCGCCGCATGTGCTGGTAGTAGATGGGCTCGTCACTGTGTACGGAACCCACCACCACAACACCGTTCGAGAGCATCGGGCAGATGGCGGAGCACTCCCAATCGTAATTCGGAAGGTAAACGCAAGGGGCTCGGGCTTCCAGATAATCGGTGAGCGCCTGCCAACGCCGGCGCCAGCCTGCCCCCACCGGCACCGGAAGCCGTTGCAGCGGCAGTTTCGGGGGCGGGGGCATGAGCACGGCGTGGCGACCGGGGTCCTGGGTGAGGAGCAGTTCCGCGTCCACGCCTCGCGCACGCAGCCCGCGCACAAGGTTTGCGGAAACCGTGTTTACCCCGCTGAGGTGCCAGCAGGGGGAGGTGACGATGACACGGTATGAGTTCATGCGGAGGGTCCGGCTGTGCGTTCCGTAGTTGTTTTATGGGTACATGACGGGTTCATTAGCCGGCCGAGGTGACCGTGACGGCGCCCGCGTTCCATTCCGTGTCGATGAGCACCGTCGCGTTGCCCCGATTCTTGGCGGTTTTGCCGAGGCCGTGGAAATCGCCGTCCTCGACGTCGAAGGTCGCAATCGGGTCCAGAGGGTAATCCGCCTCATCGTCATTCATGTAGCCGATCGCATGTATGAGGTAACGACCTGGCCTGACCGGCAGTCGTGGGATTCGGCACCGGATCTCCCCGACCGGCGAAAGGCGCTGAAACTCACGACCAACCTGCGAAGCGTATACCGTGACAAGGGGTTCGTCTGCGGCACCGTGGATGCCAAAGCCGACATCCACGAAGTCCGCCTCCTCCATCCAGCGGATCTGGTAACCGACGTTCAGCGTGATGGGACGACCCGATTGCGCGAACTCCACCTTGTTGCCTTCCTCGTCGCTGAGGAAGAAGTGCGTGAAGCGGAAGCGGCCGCTGCCTCGCCGCCGGACCTTGTGGAGGTCGAGCGAGGCGTGGGCGTTGTTCTTGCGGAGGTATTCCCGGATGGCTGAACGGGTTTCGCCAACCATCACGATTTCCCCCTTCTCCATCACGACCACGCGGTGGCACAGGTTCTCAACGGCGGCCATGTTGTGGCTTACGAACAAAACTGTCCGTCCCTCCGTGCGCGCGACCTCCTGCATCTTGCCAAGGCTCTTTTGCTGGAACTGGGCGTCGCCGACCGCCAGCACTTCATCGACGATCAGCACGTCGGGTTCCAGGTTTGCCGCCACCGCGAAAGCAAGCCTTACAGCCATCCCGGAAGAGTAGCGCTTCACGGGAGTGTCGATGAACGGACCCATGCCTGCGAAATCAACGATGGCGTCGAACTTCCGGTCGATCTCCCGCTTCTTCATGCCCAGGATCGTCCCGTTCAGGTAAATGTTTTCCCGGCCTGTAAGTTCGGGATGAAAGCCCGTTCCGACCTCGAGCAAACTCGACACCCTTCCGAAGATGTCCAGGTGCCCACGTGTCGGATCCGTGATCCGCGACACGATTTTGAGAAGCGTGCTCTTGCCGGCGCCATTTCGGCCGATGAAGCCGATGACCTCGCCGCGCTTTACCTCGAACGAGACATCGCGCAGAGCCCAGAGCACGTCCGTCGCCTTCTCATCTTCATCGAAAGTGCTCAGCTTGCGCAGGCGCTGGTAATTCTTCCACGGTGAACGGACCCACGAAAGGAGGTGGCACGCGAGGGAGTCGGGAGCGGATTCCTGCAGGCCAAGCCGATACCGCTTGCTCAGGTTGTCCGCGCGAATGGCAATGTCTGACATCTTCAGCAGCGTTGAGGGTTTAGGACGTCAGGCCGTTTTTCCGGCCGGGGCGTCTTTTTCAGAAGGTCGTCGTAAAGCGCCATCATGCGTGTTGCCTGGCGGTCCAGCGTGTACTCGCTCAGTGCGATCCGCCGGGCGGATTGCGCCATGGCTTGCCGCAGCGCCGGGTTCCTGAGGACGCCGAGCATGGCCTCCGCGAGGCCATGGGTGTCGCCCGCGGGCACCAGGTACCCGTTTTCGCCTTCCGCGACGAGGTCGGCGACGCCACCCGAGCGGAAACCGACAACCGGGGTTCCACAGGCCATCGCTTCAAGGACCGTGTTCGGCAAGTTGTCCTGGAGGGACGGGATGACAAAGAGGTCGGCGATGCCATACAGCAGGGCGAGGAGCGGGTCGCTCTTGACCGCGTCAACGTGGAGGTGCGGGAACGGGACACTCGGCGGCAGGCCCCCGTGCCCCACGGAAAGCAAGAACAGCGCTTCGCGGTCCTTGATGTAGGAGAGCGCCTGCAAGAGCAGGGCCAGGCCTTTTCTCCGGTTGCCCATATGGTCCGCCGTGAAAAGCACGACCTTCGCGCGCGGCGGTATTCCAAGGGCCGTCCGTACCGGCCAGGGTTGCAGGCAGGGCTTGAAAATGGCCGTATCGACCCCATTCGGGACGACCGTCACCGGGAACGGCTCAAGCAGCGGCGAGCACGAAGCCTCGTCCGCAAGCCAGCGGCTCGGCGAAACGAAGTGCAGGGGCCGACCCAGCATATGGGCAAACGCCTCGCGCTTGCGGGACCAGATCTCGTGTGAAAGGTCCAGCGTGCGCGCCGACCCGAGCTGGGGGCATTTGCCGCACTGGTTGTGAAAGCCGCCGCAATGGTGGTCGTAGTGACAGCCCCCCGTGAATGGGTGCATGTCGTGCAGCGTCCAGATAACGGGAAGGTCGCGCGGAATTCTCGTGAAAAGGCCGTAAGGCTCGATGAAGTCCGCGATCCAGTGCAGATGCAGGATGTCCGTCGCAGGAAGCTGGCGCACCGGAGCATCCCCGTAAGGCGTGCGGCAATCGCGAAAGTGTTCGTAGCCCGGGGGCCGCGTTGCGGCGTACGCTTCGAAGGACCGCTTCAAGGCTTCGCGCCGGAGAAACCGGCCGACGCGATGCGCGAGGCGGGGGTCCGGCTGGTAAGCCTTCACGAAGCCGTTGTCGCTCTCGCGGTTGCAGACGTACATGCCTGACTGCACCCCGCGTCGCCGCAACGCTTCATTGAGCCGGAAAACGGCGCGGGCAGCGCCTCCAGCAGTGTCGTAGGTATTTACGTGGATGACTCTCACGGGGGTGATATGCTTTGAGCTCAGCCTAGCAGGATGCTCTTGGCCGTTCCGGCCAGGTTCCGCAGCGCGGTGAGCTGGCTGTTGAGCACGGCTGAAGAAAAGTGCCTCTCGTAGCCGGCCTCGTAAAATTCCTCGGGCGACAACGTCTCCATCAGACGCTGGTACACTTCGCCCTCGGCCTCCTCGGGGACCGGGGCGAGATACTTGGGCCAGAGCGCCCTTGGGGCGACGCCTTCAGCCAGGGCAATGGCCTCCACGCGTTCGGAGCTCGCCCGGTGTGAAAGACGCAATTTCCGCCTGTCCTGTGTCCTCACCCAGTTTTGCTGGTGCCAACGTATCCAGGAATCGGGTACGGGAACGAAGATCAACGGGCCGGAACGCGACAGGTGGACATAGAGGAGCCGGTCCACGTCATACGGGTTCGGATCTCCCGTCTCCACCAGTTCCGAAGCCCGGGCCAACGCGCCCGAGGGCGCCACGAGCGTCGAGCAATGGAAGGGCGTGAACAGCCAGCAAAGGGCGAGCACCTGCGGGCGTTCCAGCCGCCACGGCTGCAACATTGGCGGACGCCCAGCGGCCATCCAGACCGTGGCGGAGCGGTGAATGTACAGAGGATTCCCGTCCGACTCGGATTTCACAAACACGGACGCAGAGACCACACCCGCGCTTCCGGGATTCTCCTTTAGGCATCGGAGCGCCGTTTCCAGGTGGCACGGGCTCCACCAGTCATCATCCATGAGCAACGCGGCAAGCGGGGACCGGGCTTCGCGCAGCAGCGCCAAAAGGTGACGGGTGCGGTCAAGACGGGGACTCCGGACGACGAGCCGGATCGGCAGGTCCCCAAACTCGCGCAGCACCTGTCGCGTCGGCGCCTCGTCCTGGTTCTCTGAAACCAACACCTCGGCGATGCGGTCCCGGGCCGTCTGCATCCGAATGGACGTGAGACTTGTGCGCAGGTAATCGGGGCGGGCTGCGGTGGGGACGAGGACGGTGACGTTGTTTTCTGCGGCTGGCTTCATTCGGATTGGGGCGCACTCGAAGCGGCGCGGGAAGTTACGGTCAAAGTCGGGGGCGTTCAATCGGGGGACCGGCGGCTCAAGAGCGGTGGCAAAACGGGGGAGTCTGTTAGGCGGAACCTTGATCGCGCTGCCCAGATTTCCCTGAGCCGCGCCCTGACAGCATCACGCCGCGCGGACGCCCTCGGGCTTCTCCGTTGGGCGTTCCTCCACCGTCTGGAGTGCTTGACGCAAGGCCTGGGCCGTGACCGGGCACGCCATGATCTCGTGGTGGAAGCAGGGAATCGCCTGGTTCGTGAAGGAAGGAGACAGTCGCGTAGACCAGCCCATCATCCGGTCCGTCCAGCGGCCGTGGAGGCCGAGCTTGAACCCCAACGTCTCGCCTGTGGAAAGGTAGAGAACCCTGCCGTGGTAGGGCGCCAGCCGATACTTCAGCACGGCGTCCCTGATGCTCGTGTACGCATGCCATTCGCGGAACGCGGGAGGAACGCGGATGTGCGTCACATGACAAAGTTTCACGACGGAGGGCACCCAGAAGTTTTTCCGGAAGAATCCGCGCAGCGAGGCCAGCATGGATTGCGCTTCTGAGCCTTTGCCGGGTGCAGCCGGTCCTTGTGGCGACGTTCCGGCAATCGAGGCCGGAGCGCACCCGTGGACGGGTGGGGTGGCGTGCGGGATAGATCGGACCGACGGGCGGCGCGCACGCTCAAGGAAATGGCGGCTCAAAACGCCGATCATGCGGGAGCCAAAGCGCGCCTTCTCGCATGCCGCGTCGAGCAGGCGGAGGGGCAAAGGTCGGGGCTTGAAGCAAGGCGAATGGAGATTCGGTGTGTCGAACAGGACCACCAGGTCCACGGCTTCGCCATCAACCCTGAGCATCTGGGCGATTTCAAGCGCGATGAGGCCTCCCGCGCAGAACCCCCCGAGCAGGTACGGTCCCTTGGGCTGGACCGACCGGATTTCGCGCAGGTATGCGGCCGCCATGGTCTCAATGGACGTGGCACCGCGCTTGCCATCGAGCCCGTTCCATTGCAGTCCGTAGAACGGCCTGTCCGCGTCGAGATTCTGCGCGATTGCGGTGAAAACGAGCACATTGCCGAGTCCACCGTGGATGCAGAAAAACGGTTTGCGCCGGCCCGCTGAGCGCAGCGGCACGAGCGACGTCCACGCACGGTCAACATCCCGCGCCACAAGGCGGGCCGCCAGGGACTCGAGCTTTGGTGCCTGCACCAGTGTGGAAAGGGGCAGGTCCTGGCCAAGGTCCTTCTGGATGTGGAGGAAAAGCTCCGCCGCGAGCAGAGAGTCGCCTCCCAGCATGAAGAAGTCATCGTCAAGGCCCACGCGGTCCAGTCCAAGGAGGCGGCACCAGATCTTGGCCAAGGCGAGCTCAACGGGTGTGCGGGGCGCGCGATAAGCGTGGCTCCCCCCGAGCTGCTCCTGTGTAGGCGGGGGCAGCGCCCTTACGTCAATCTTCCCGCTCGGCGTCGTCGGAAACGCGTCAACCGTGATGAACGCAGCCGGCACCATGTGCGCAGGGAGCCGGCTCTGCAGGTGCCGCCGTACCTGCTCGGGGTTGAAATTCGCCCGGTTCCTGACCGTCAAGTACGCGAGGAGTCGTGCACCGCCCTCCGGGAGCGTCTGGACTGTGGCCACGCATTGAATAACTCCGTCAATCTCGCTCGCAACCGATGCGACTTCCGCAAGCTCGATTCTCATGCCACGGATCTTTACCTGACCGTCCGCGCGTCCCAGGAACTGGATGACGCCGTCAGCCCGAAACCGTGCGAGGTCGCCCGTACGGTAGAGGCGTGACCCCGCACCGCCAAAGGGATTTGCCACGAACCGCTGCGCGGTGACATCGGGCCTCCCCAAATACCCGCGGGCGAGAGCCGCGCCGCCAATATAGAGCTCTCCTACAACGCCCAGCGGCAAAAGCTGCATGTGCGCGTCGAGAATGTAGAGTGCCGTGTTCGCCACCGGGCGCCCGATGGGAGGAAGGTTCTCCCACGTCGCCGGGTCGCCCCGAAGCAGGTAGGACGAGACGACATGGGTTTCCGAGGGGCCGTATTGATTATCCAAATACGCACCGCTGATGCGCTGGAAGAACTGCCGCAACGTGCCGTCCACCCGGAGCTGCTCACCGGCCGTGATCACCTCCCGGAGCTCCGTCGGGAACACGTTCTTGACGGTCGCGACTTCCGCCAGCGTGCGCAACGCGACGTATGGCAGAAATATCCGGTTCACGCGCTCGCGGACGATGTGCTGGAGGAGCGCGGACGGGTCCCTCCGTATTTGTTCGTCAACAAGAACGAGCGTTCCGCCAGAGGCCCAGGTGGAGAAGAGCTCCTGGAAGGACACGTCGAAGCTGAGCGACGAAAACTGCAGGCAGCGTTGCCTGGGGCGGAAACGGTCGAGCGTCGTCTGCCAAAGGATCAGGTTGATGAGCGGGGCGTGGTGCATGGCCACGCCCTTAGGCTTGCCCGTAGAACCTGACGTATAGATGAGGTACGCCAGCTTGTCGCGCAGGTCCGCCACGGCGACGGGCGACTCACTGAAGCTGTTAATGCGAGCCCAATCCCGGTCCATGCACAACGTCGTCCCGCTCCAGCCCGGCAGCACCTTTTCAAGAGCCTCGTGCGTCAACAGCAGGTGAGCCTTGGCGTCCGCGAGCATGAAGGCGCGGCGCTCGGCCGGGTAGTTCGGGTCCAGCGGGACGTAGCAGCCCCCGGCTTTCAGTATGCCCAGGATGGCCACCGCAACATCCAGCGAACGGTCCAGCTGCACCGCGACCGCCGTGTCAGGCTTTACGCCGTGCGCGATCAGGAAATGCGCGAGCTTGTTCGAACGCCCATCCAGTTCCGCGTAGCTTGTATCGACGCCGCGGTGCGTAACGGCGCAGGCGTCGGGGTGTTCAAGCGCGTGTGCCGCGAAAATTTGCGGGAGACTCAATATCTCGGGGAAAGGTGTTCCCGTTGCATTCCAGAGTTCCAGTTGCTCGCGCCGCTCACGCGAAGGCAGGAAACACAACCGTTCGACCGGGAGCTCGGAATCGACGGCCACCGCATGCAGGGCTTCCACGAAGTGATCGATCATCCGGCCGATTCGGCCTTCGCTGTACAGCGCGGCGTCATAGGCAAGGCCGCCCACCAGCGTCTGCTGGGGTGTTGCCTCAACCAGAAGGAACAGCTCACAGCCGGGCACGTCTTCCGGGAGACTGAAGCGCGGCGGTTCGCCTTTGAAACTCCCGGCAGGTTCCTTCCGGCGGTCAAGGAAAGTGAAAAGCACCTGCCGGTGTGCCCTTGCCGTGGACGGGAAGGCATCCGGTTTTCCCCAATCAGACGGCAGCCTCGCGCGCAGGTCCTCGAGCAAGATGTCGAACGAACGCGACGGTTGGATAATCAGCTCAATCGGGTCCACGCCGAGCAGCACCCCCGCCTTGGAAAGCGCAGCGAGCCCAAGCGGGAGCTCCGTTTGGCCGCTGTAACGGTGCAGCAGGACGGCAAGCGTGCCCACCATCACGCCACCGAGCCCCATGCGGTGCCGGAGCCCCAGGGACTCCCATTGCCGCAATTGCGGGATGGGGACGGTGAACGGGTGCCAGGCCGGTGTCACGACGTGCTGTGGCCCTCGCGCCTGGTCTGAAAAAAGCTCCAGCCTATCACGCCTTATGGAAGATGCGTCGCCGGTCGTCGTTTGAATGGGGGCGTTCCGGGATGCAGTGGGATCGGGTGAATTTTCGTGCGGAGTCATGGCGGGAGCTTGAGTCGCGCAACGTAGTCCGCATGGCTCACTCCAACAATAGGGGGGGCTCATGACGCACTGGTCATGGAACGCTCCCTTGACGGAGCGGCATTAGGAAAAGCGGCCCAAGGACGTTCCCCGTGCGTCCTGCCGGGCGGTCGGTATGGGGCCTCGACAGCACCACGGAAACGCGTTTGAACAGGGTAAACCGGTAACGTTGCCCCCTTGCCTTCGTGATCGCCCTTCTCATACCAAGCCATTTTGAAGCCCGGGACCTCCTGCCGCGCATCGCGGACCGGAAGGACGTTCGCGCCGTGGGCGCACACTACGTCACGGGCCGGCTCTCCGGCGTCCCCGTCGGCCTCGCAATCATTGGCATGGGCGCGCCCCATGCCGCCCGCCGCGCCGAAGCCGTGCTTTCGCACCTGAAGCCGCGGGGCGTCATTCTTGCCGGCTTTGCCGGTGCCTTGGACCCCGCCCTGCGTCGCGGCGAGGTCTGCCTGGCCGCCGGCGGTGAGTGGCTCCAGCCGCCGCCCGCCCGGGTAGCCTCAGTCGCAAACGCCGTGGAGGTCGTCGCGACAGCTCAGGACAAGGCCCGGCTGCGCACGGCCTCCGGCTGCGCCCTGGTTGATATGGAAAGCGCCGACATCGCGCACGTTTGCCTCAAGGCCGGTGTGCGCCTGATCGTGCTTCGCGCCGTCAGCGACTTGGCTGATGAGGATTTGCCTCAGGACTTGCTAAGCCGAAGTTACAACGTGCAAGCCGGCAAATACACGCCCCTCAAACTCGCCGCACACCTGACCCGACACCCCTTCAAGATCCGCAAGCTCACCACCTTCCTGAAGCCGCTTCCCAGTGTGCGCAAGGAACTGACGGACCGCCTGTGCGCCATCCTGAAGGAGCGCGGGAACGCCCTTTTCCCGTAGCCGTACCGCATTGAGAACGACAGCGGCCCAGGCGCCGCTTCTGGACACAAAAAAAGCGCAGCGGGAAAAATCCCCTGCGCTTTTTCGTGTAATCGCTGGGCGTTTACTTTTTCGCGGATGTGGCCGGTTCCTTGGATTCGCCCGAGCTGCAGCAGGACGTCTTCGAGCCGCAGCCGCATTCGTGCTTTTCGGCCTTCGACGCGACAGGCGCGGTCTCCGCGGCCGTTGGGTCGCCCTTCGCGTCCGGGTTGAGCATAAACCGCACCGTGCGGATCATGCCACCGAGGCTGAACGTGTCATTCACCGAGCTGGGCTCGTAGCCGGAGTGCACCATGCAGTCCTTGCAGCGCGGGTCGGTGCCGTGTTGGCCGTAGCGCTTCCAGTCGGTCGTCTCCATCAGCTCCTTGAAGGACGTCGCATAACCGTCCTGGAGCAGGTAGCAAGGCTTCTGCCAGCCGAACACGTTGTAGGTCGGGTTGCCCCACGGCGTGCAGTCGTAGTCGATCTTGCCCTGCAGGAACGCCAGGAAGTTCGGCGACAGGTTGAAGCGCCAGTGCTTCTTCCGGTTACCCAGGATCTGGCGGAAGAGCGCCTTGGTCTTGTTGCGCTCAAGGAAGATGTCCTGCTCCGGCGCCTTGGAATACGGGTAGCCGGGGGAGACCATCACGCCCTCAACGCCGAGAACCATCATCTCGTCGAAGAACGCCCGCACACGCTCGGGCTGGGCGTCATTGAAAAGCGTCGTATTGGTCGTCACGCGGAAGCCACGGCGGATCGCTTCCTTGATCGCCTTGACCGCCGTGTCATACGTGCCCGGGCGACACACCGACTTGTCGTGGTCCTCACGCAGGCCGTCCAGGTGCACCGAAAACGTCAGGTGCTTGTTCGGCTTGAAGAGGTCGAGCTTGCGCTCCAACAGCAGCGCGTTCGTGCACAGGTAGACATACTTGCCGCGCGCGATCAGGCCTTCTACGATCTCCGTCATCTCCGGGTGGATAAGCGGCTCACCGCCCGCAATGCTCACTACCGGTGCCCCACATTCCTCCGCCGCCTTGAACGCCTCCGCAGGAGACACGCGCTTCTTCAGGATCTCTTCCGGATACTGGATCTTGCCGCAGCCGGCACACTCCAAATTGCAGCGGAACAGGGGCTCAAGCATCAGCACCAGCGGGTAACGCTTGTTGCCCAGAAGCCGATGCTTAAGGACATAAGAAGAGATTCTAATGACTTGGGACAGAGGAACTGACATGCGCGGAAGTATCGGCATAAGGCTAAAACTGTCAAGCGTTGCCAACCTCGTTTCCCCTTTTGGAAAAGCGTTTGAGGCGAATAATCAACAGGTTATGGAGCGTCCGCCCAAAGGGTAGTTCCCGTGCCGCCCCCGCGAAAGTGCTTGTCACCCACCGATCCAGCGATTGCAATAACAGTCCTGACGGTAGCCCGCATCCTGGGGCGTTCCCGCCCTGCAAGCGTCACGCCACCGTCACCCTGACTGTCCGTGCCTCCGCCAATTATTAGGATTTCAGCCTTCGAATTTCTCAAATCGGTTGAGGATTACCTCATCACCACGCTTGAGGGTTACGAGGTATCTTCGGGCGGCCGAATCGAGACGAGCCGGCTGGTCAATTTCAATAAAGATTCGGCCACGCTCCAATTCTTTGAGACCAAGCCGGGCGCCGAGGAAGGCGAGCTCATTGGTGTCATTGAGATGCAGTGCGTCCCGCAGAAGGATGCAGCCGCCGCCTTCAAGGGACGTCTCGCCTACCTGCCCTCGAAGCAGCAGCACGCCTTTCTTGTGCTTGTGAAAAGTCAGGCCCGCCAGACGGTGGAAGCCTACAACCTGATGCAGAAGTTCCTCCGCTTTCTGGAAAAAGCCGGAGCCGTTCGGTTGCCCGATGAGGGCTCAAGTGTTTCCACGGAAGACGTTGGCGTCGTCGGGGCTGGCCAGGAAATCCCGCAGGACGAAATTGCAGCCATTCTTCAGCAGGCATCCCAGCCTTCCGGCAAACCGTCAGGTTACGCGCCCAACAAGGTCGAGGATGTCGAGCAGCTCCGTAAATCCCTCGGCATTCGCCATGAAGGCGGTAAGGGTGAAGAGCATGACCTTTCTGCCGCTGAGGTTGAAGCCCTGCTCGGCGGAGCGGGTGGGGGAGGCGCCGCGGCGGGCGGTAACGAGGACCTTTCAGTCTCCGAGATCGAAGCCATACTTTCCGGTGGTAAACCCGCCGCTCAAGGCGCTCCGGCGGAGCCTGCAGCCCCGGCGCCCGAGCCTGAAGCTTCCGCGGAGGCCGCCGCCGCCCCGACAAAGCCCAAGTGGCAGCGCAAGCCCCGTCCGGCAGACGATGGCCCGCTCGAAATGTCTGCCGCCGAGTTCTCAAAAATGCTCGGCATTAAATCCCCGCTCAAGACCGGGGAGGACAAACCCGCGGAGGCTCCGCCGCCAGCACCCAAAGCTGGAGGCGGTGACATGTCGCCCGAGGAAATCGAAGCCCTTGTGTCCGGTCAGGCTCCAGCCCCCGCATCGGGCCCTGCTGAGCCTCCAGCCGCTCCCGCTCCTGCCGCAGCCGCGCCAGCCGCCGACAAGGGCGAAGACATGTCCCCGGACGAGATAGAGGCCCTGCTTAAGCAAAGCGAAGAAAAGTCCGGCTAGAGCATCTAGGGCGTTCTATTTCAGGTTGTCGCGCTGTTCACTTCATTCCATTACTCCCGCCGACGCGAGGATGGGGGCGTCCGCAACCGCCACACGTTTTCGTTCTTCTGCGTCCAAGCCCCCCATCTGGCTAGGCGCACACGCTCAGGCCCTCGACACCAGGCTTTGCCAGTTCCCGACAAGTTCAACAAGGATGTCGTCCAGACTGCGTGCGACGCGCCAAGCCGGATAATGGCTCTTCGTCTTCCTAAGGTCTGAATAATAACAAACGTGGTCCGCCAGGCGCATGCGGTCGTAGGCGATGGTCATGGGCCTGCCAAGCAGGGCTTCCGTCTTGCGGATCGCTTCGATGACGGAACACGCGTTGGCTTTACCGCCCCCGAGGTTATACACCTCGCCAGCGCGGGGCGACCCCACGTATGCGGCCACAAAGGTGGCTACATCGTCGGCGTGCAAGTTATCGCGCACCTGCTTCCCGTCGCCGAAAATGGTGTAAGGCCGCGCCGACACGGCACAGCGCGTAAGGTAGCTCAAAAACCCATGAAGCTCCACACCCGCGTGGCTCGCCCCGGTCAGGCAGCCGCATCGCAGGCAGCACGTCTTCAGGCCGAAATAGCGGCCGTATTCCTGTACAAGGATATCTGCTGCGGTTTTTGACGCCCCGAAAAGCGAGTGCGTGCACTGGTCTATGGAAAGGGATTCGGGGATGCCGTTCGTAAAAGCCGCGTCCACAAAATCCCAGCGTGTAGGCTCTTCTCGCAGCGCGAGCTTGTTCGGGTTATCGCCGTAAACCTTGTTGGTTGAGAGGTGGACAAAAGCCGCCTGTGGCGTGTGGAGTCGCACGGCCTCAAGCAGGTTCAGCGTGCCAACCGTATTTACTTCAAAGTCCAGCACCGGAAACGAGCCGCCGAAATCATGGCTTGGCTGACCGGCGGCGTGCACCACGGCATCAAAACACTCCGCCTGTATGAGCGCAGACACGCCCGCGCGGTCTCGGATGTCCAGGTCAACCGGGCGGAACTGCGGGAACGTGCGTTCCAGCCGCACCCGGGTGGGCGTCGTGTCCCCCTCCGGCCCGAAGAACGCCTGACGCTGGTTGTTGTCAACGCCCACGACCGTGTTTCCCGTGCGCGCAAAGTGTTCGACCACGGCGCTGCCGACAAGGCCACTGGAGCCGGTAACGCAGATCTTCATAATCGGGTGGGGTGGTGGAACCCCGACAACGTGGTGAAGAAGTTCCCTTTCGGCAAACGTCTAAATTGGAAACGGGGCTCGCCCTCGCTTTGGCCGGAAAACCGCGGATTCGCTCTTGAAAAGGTGCGCCCTGTTGCGCATTCTCCCCGTTTTTCACCAATTTACAGGCAACATGTCGGCTATCCTGATCGCGTTTTTCATGGTCGTGCTGATCCTCGTCAGCGCGTTCATCGTTATTGTTGTGTTGATGCAGCGCGCCAGCGCGAATGCCGGCATGAGCTCATCCCTCGGTGGTGGCGCGGCTGAGTCTGCCTTTGGTGGCGAGACCGCCAACGTGCTCACCCGGGCGACCATCGGTGCCGCGCTCGTTTTCTTCGTCGTTTCCTTCGGCCTGTATCTTGGCATCATGGCCACGCGCAAGCCGCAGGTGAAGGGCCCGCAGCGTCCTGTGATTTCCGCCCCGGCTACGCCTGCCGCCGCGCCCGCCCCGGCTGCCGCCCCCACGGCGCTCCCGCTTGAAGTCGCCCCCGTGGCGCCCGCGGCCGCTCCGGCTGCCCAGCCGCAACCCGCCGAGGCCAAGTAAGGGCCTAGGCTAGCAGCTTGGTTTAGGAACGTCGCGAAGCACGTTGGCTTGTATACAGGTTTTGGGCTAACATCTCCCGTGCTCAAGCCTGTCAGACTCATGCCCGCCTCTCGTTTCCGCCTTACCCGGGTTTTGTTCTGCGCGTTCCTCGCGGCATTCCTCCTGCCGCTGCCCGCGTTTGCTCAGAAGAAGGGCTTTCGCGGAGAAACGCCTCTCCCGGCTGAGTTGGGTGACGCGGGTGCACAGGAACGTCTCGATACGTTCCGGCGCCAGCGTCTCGACGGCGACTTCTCGCTGAAATTCCAGCTCGTGCACCGTCCACGACGCGGCTACGAGCGCACGTTCAACGGTATCCTGTGGGGAACGTGGACCGAGCGGGGCCCCGTCACCCGCTTCACGCTCTGGCCTGAAGACGCCCCGGAGTCCCGCATCCGCATGCTCGTCCAAAACGGCGAACGCCCCGGCATCTGGGTGTTGGGGCCTGACGGCAAGGCGCGCGCACTTCCGCCCGAGGATTGGCAGAAGCCCCTTCATCCGGAACTGCTCTACTCGCCCTTCGACCTGCTCATGCCTTTCATCTACTGGAAGGAGTTCAGCTACGAAGGCTCCGGGAAGATAAAAACCCGGCCCGTTCACTTCTACCGCATGCGTGCTCCCGCGGGCAGTCCTGCCACCGACGTGCAGATCGCGCTGGATGCTGAATTTAACGCGCTCATACAGGTCGAAGTCCTGCAGCCTGACGGCCAACCCGCACGCGAGATGCGCGTTATCAGCTTCAAAAAGATCCAGAATCAATGGATGCTTCGGACCGTTGATCTTGCCGATGCACGTACGCGCGATCTCGATCGCTTCAATGTGCTCGCCGGCGCCATTGGTGTGAAAATGGAGGTTGGGCTTTTCACCCCGGCCGCGTTGGCGGGACCGGACCCGAAGCTTGCCCCCGAGCGCTACGAACGCCTGGACTAAAACTGCGCCCCTCGCGGCTCTCTATTACTGGTCGCGTTTACCCTGGAACAGGAGTCCAAACGCCACCAGAAGATCGCTCACAGGCTGCGGAATGTCCGCCTGATAACCGAGAATCACGTCCACGGCCTCAACGAGCTGCGGATCCTTTTCGCGAAGTTTCGGGGCCTGTTCTCCATAGGCACTGTAGGCCATTATGAAATGGCTGAAAGCCGGACTTTTCCGGCACCCTTCGATGATGGACATGGCCGCCTGGTATTTCTGCGGGTCCATCGCCTTCATCTCCAGCAGCTTGTTGGCCAGCGCCTGACTCGGGTTTTCCGGGGAAGTGCTCATGGGTAGCGGAAACCACCGTAATTGGCCCCACACTAAGTCACAAGCGCAAACCCCGCACGCTGGCAGCAGCCCGCCTGCGGTCGCCTCATGGGAACATGGGATTGTGCGCCTTTTCCTCGGCTACGGTTGTCACCGGACCATGCCCAGGGCAAAGCACGGCATCGTCCGGCAAGCTCAGGATCTTCTTCTGGATTGCTGATAACGCGGGCCGCCAGGCGCCCGCCGCGCCACCCACTGAGCCCGCGAACAAGGCGTCGCCAACGATCGCCACCGTGCGCTCAAGGCCGCGCACAACAAAAGTCGTCCCTCCCGGCGAGTGCCCGGCCGTGTGGCGGGCTTCGATCGTCAACCGCCCCAACGTCCACGCCCGACCATCCTGAAAAGCCTGGGCGTTGGCCATACCTTCGGCCGAGTGCGCAAATACGAGGGCCTGCGGGAACGCGCCGGTCAGGCGGGGTAGGGCGACAATGTGGTCGATATGGGTGTGCGTGAGCAAAATCAGTTCAACGCTCAGGCCGTGCTTCCGGGCGAAATCAATCACAGGGTTGGCATCTGCACCGGTATCGAAGACCGCCGCGTTTTGCGTCTCCCCATCCCACACGATGTAACTGTTGACCGTCATCCCGCTGTAACGCGTGTTAAAGCTTTGGAGCCCCACCATAGAGACCGGCTCGGGTTGCCATTCGCGCCGTGCCAAAGACAGCAGGCGTGTCGGGTGCAATTCCAGCACAGGGGCAAGCCGCAACACGTCGGTTTCCGAAAACTCCCCCTTCCTCATTGCGGCAAGCCGCCCCCTTTGGAGCCCGGCACGGGATTCCACTTCGGCATCCGAAAGCGCGAGGCCGCGTTGGGCTTTGCCGATAATGTCCTCGAAAAGGTCCTCCAAAGGAATTTGCATGATAGTGGCTCCGGATCTACAAACCCGCGCATCACACTGTTGCAGCGTCCAAGCTCCCCGGCAAGGGCATCCCTGCCCGAGCTTGGCGTTAACCCCACCGCGGTTCACCCCCGGGCGTTTCCAAATGATTACCCGCACATTTTTGGCGGCGCTTCTCGCCATTCTCTCACTAGGTGGGGGCACGGCGCAAGGAGCCGCGCGCGTTCCGGAGGCCGCCCCTCCGCTCTACCGCTTCGTACCGCCCGGCGACCGCGCCGTGAAACTCAAACTCGTCGGGCATCTGCCCCGGGCCGTAAACGAGAGCTCGGCTTTTCTCCAAAGCCGGACACAACCGGGCGTCTATTGGACGTTGAATGATTCCGGCGATGTCGCCCGCCTGTTTCCCGTCGACGCCCGAGGGAACCTCCTGCGACACCCGGAGACCCCCGGCATCTTCATCGCAAACGCCCGCAATGTGGACTGGGAGGCCCTGGCTGCGGACGATAACGGCAACCTTTATATCGGCGACCTCGGTAATAACCTCGGGAGGCGGCAAGAGCTGCACATCTACGTCGTCCCCGAGCCTCCCTTGGACGCCCGCCAACCGGTTGAGGCCAACCGCACCTTGACCTTGCGCTATGCCGACGCGGCCGCTGGCTCACGCAACCATGACGGTGAGGCCCTCGTTTTTGCCCGTGGAGCCCTTTGGGTCTTCACGAAACACTGGGAAGACACCGAAACCACCGTCTACCGCATCGACCCCGCGAAGCCCGGCACCCAGGTCGTCCAGCCGGTCTGCCGCTTCGATTCCTATGGCCAAGTGACCGACGCCTCCCTCTCTAGGGATGGTCGCCGCCTCGCCCTTCTTACCTACAAAGGCATCTGGCTACTCGACTGGCCTGAAACCGCGGCAACGCCTTTCGAGACTGGAGCTCAATGGCTCTGTATCAGCGCCGGCCAGTGCGAGGGCATCAGTTGGCGCGACGCCGAGACGCTGCTTGTCACCAATGAGGGACATGAGGTGTTTGAGGCTAAAGTCTCGCAGTTCAAGCCCTGCCGCTGAAGGTCAGGCCGCCTTGCCCGGCTCGTCATACACGCCTTTGGAAATCTTGCCCACAAGCGTGTAGTTCACCCCCGTGTCCCGGGCCACCTGATCCAGCGTCTTGCCCGCAGCAAGCTCCCGTTTGACCATATCTCGTATGTCTTTGGTAATGCGCGTACGTCCCTGGCGGTCACCCCGCCGGTTTGCGGACCCGCCGCGCAGCCGAAAGACGTCGATTATGCGCTTAACGAGTTCCCGCGCCTCATAACCGCTGCGCTCCACAAGTGTCTCGATCTCGCGGGCCTCCTGCTGGCTCATTTTGTCCGCGCTGACGCCTGAGCCCCGCCGCGGCCGGGCCTGCCTGGCCGAAGTTTTTTCTTTCATGGGAAACGGTAACCCCGGTCGCCACACCGTCAAGATCCGTGGAACCGATAGCGTGGGGATGTTGAGGCATTCCGGCAGGATTTTCGCCGCGGGATCCCGGATACGGGCCCTGATATTTTTGTCAAAATTCGTCTGAACAACCGACAGGCAGGTTGCTTGACAAAGCATTGAGGATACCCTTAACTGCCTCGCTTTCGAACAGAAACCTTTTCCTGGAAGGTGGGTCTCGGCCCACCTTTTTTATTCTACAAACACACCATGAGCAGCGAAATCCTTTCCGTCCTTGAGTACATGGAGAAGGAGAAGGGGATCAGCCGTGAGGACATGATCTCCGCCATCACCAATGCCATCAAGAACGCGGCGCAAAAGGGCGTTAATGCAGGCCAGGAGCTGAAGGTCGAGATTAACCCCCGTACCGGTGCGCTCAAGGCTTGGTCGCTGCTTAAGGTGGTAGATTCCGTGGCCGACCCGGCCACTGAAATTCACGTCGAAAAGGCCCAGCAGATTACGTCCGGCGCGAAGATTGGCGACATGGTGGAGCGCGAGGTCGATCCCTCCTACCTTGGCCGCATTGCTGCCCAAACGGCTCGTCAGGCCATCATGCAGCGCATCCGCCAGTTCGAAAAGGACCGCATTTTTGATGAGTACAAGGACCTCGTGGGCGATGTTGTCACCGGAACAGTGCGTCGCCGTGAGCGTGCTGACCTGATCGTCGACCTCGGGAAGGCCGAGGCCATTTTGCCGCCGCGCGAACGCGTGCCGGGTGAAGACTACGCCCCGGGCGAACGTATCCGCTGCCTGCTTTCCGCTATTGAAAACACGCCCCGTGGCCCGGAAATCATCCTGAGCCGCTCGAGCCTCAAGTTTGTCCGCCGCCTGTTCGAACTCGAAGTCACGGAAATTGCCGATGGTACGGTGACGATTGAGAACATGGCCCGCGAACCCGGCTACCGCACCAAGATTTGCGTGCAGAGCTCGGACCCGAAGGTTGACCCGGTGGGTGCGTGCGTTGGTGCCCGTGGTGCCCGCGTGAAGAGCATTGTCCGCGAGCTTGGTGGTGAGAAAATCGACATCATCAAGTTCAGCAGCGACCCGCACAAGATGCTGGAAGAGGCCATCAAGCCGGCCATCCCCAAGAACGTCCGCATCGACGAAAAGGCCCGCCGCATCTACTTCGAAGTTTCCGAGGACGATCTTTCCCTCGCCATTGGCCGTCGCGGTCAGAACGCCAAGCTCACCTCCAAGCTCCTCGGCCTCGGGTGGAAGCTCGACATTGCCAAGGAGAAGCGGGAAACCGGCTTCGAGGCCCGTCGCCAGCGCGCGATCGAGGGCCTGGGTCACATCCCCGGCATTTCGGATGAGCTCGCGCAGCGGCTCGTCCAACATGGTTTCACCACTCCTGAAGTCTTTGAAGGCGTGACAATTCAGGAACTTGTGGGATTGGATTTCACAGAGGAAGAAGCGAGCCTGATCCTTGAAAAGGTTGCGGAGTTCCGCAAGAGTGCCCAGTAGGACAGATCGCCCATTCGACCGCGCCAGCCTATACACTAGTTTAGAAAAGAGATAATGAGCGTAAGAATATACCAGCTCTCCAAGCAGCTTAACATGGAGAACAAGGAGGTCATCAACCTCCTGCGGGAGCGCGGTCTGAAGGTTGACAGCCCCTCGAACACCATTCCCAACATTTACGCCGATTCACTCCTTGAGGAATTCAAGAGCCGAATCACCACGCAGGCGCCGGCTGAATCGAAGACAGAAGAGCCCGTAACGGCTCCGACGGCCGTCGCTGAAGAGCCCGCTCCGGAGGAACCTGCGTTGCCTCCCGGCCGCTTTGTGAAGAGCGCCGCCGAGGTCGAGCAGGAACGCGTTGAAAAGGTGGAGAAGGAGCGCCAGGAGAAAGCGGCTGCCGAAGCTGCCCCGGCCGCTCCGGCCCCGGTGCCCGTGGCGGAACCGCCGCCCCCGGCACCCGCGCCTGTCCCGGTCGCACCGGTAGCGCCCGCTGCGCCGTCGGCAAAGGCCGCACCCTCCCTGCCGCCGCGCCCGCCTGTGGTGCCGCGTCCGGCACAACCTGCACCGCGTCCGCCCGTCCCGACGCCTCAGGCTGCCCAGCCTGTTGCGGGTGG
>CAZQIE010000018.1:0-225 GCA_964593675.1 uncultured Opitutales bacterium | reverse complement strand
TCCGACTCCTGAGCCTGCCGCGCGTCCCGCTACGCCGCCTCCCGTCTCTCGCCCCGCCGTTCCGCCGCCCGTTGCGCGTCCCGCGCCCACGGTCGCGTCGGTGCCGCCTCCGGCTCCCAAAACCGCAGGGGCTCCGGTGACGCCGCCGCCGGTGGCACGTCCGGCAGCAGGTGCGCCTCCTTCGGCTCCCCGGCCCGCCACGGCGGGCACGCAGCCGTCCATGCC
>CAZQIE010000017.1:818-46613 GCA_964593675.1 uncultured Opitutales bacterium | reverse complement strand
TTCAATCAGCGTGGCGAACCTTTGTACACCAAAAAGTGCATAACAGGCTCTAGAGAGGCACGACCATGAGTGGACTGATCCAGAGTTACAAGAAGGCGAAGAAGAGCCCGGTGGCCAAGGGCGCGTTCTCGAAGGCGAATGCGCACCGCCAGCGCGCGCTCGCCGCGAAGCAGCGCCGCGTCCGCGAGACGGTGGCCAAGGCCGCTGAGCGCGCCCGCCGCGAGGCGATTGCCGCCAAGCGCGCCGCCGAGGGCCTCTAAGCCCGCGTGAGAAGCGAGCAGCCCTAGCGGCTGCAAGAAAACCCCGGTTTCCGGAAGGAGCCGGGGTTTTTCGTTTTCCCCAGGGTCCGGGGAGAGGCGGGGCGGTAGCGACGGCCTGGCTCCCCCCTTCCCTACTCCGGGCCAAGACCCGCGGGCGGGTGCCGGACGTGTCCGGGGAGGCCAACGGAAAGTCTCGAAATGGGCGGCGTTGCGGGTTAGAGGAGTGGGCATGCCGGACGAACAGAACAGAAAGTGGCTTGAAGTGGCTTGCAATGTGGCTCGCGCGGCGGGGGATTGCCTGCACGCACGGACGGACCGCACGGTGAACCTGCTGAGCGACAAGGACGTGAAGCTTCAGGCTGATGTGGATTCGGAAAAGCTGATCCGCGAACGGTTGGCGGCAACGGGGCTTCCGGTGATCGGCGAGGAACAGGGCGGGGATGCAGCGCTCCTGAATGCGGACACGCCTTACTGGGTGGTGGACCCGCTGGACGGGACGTTCAATTACTTGCGCGGCCAGCCGGCAACGTGCGTGAGCATCGGGCTCATGCGGGGCAAAAAGCCGGTGCTTGGCGCGATTTTCGATTTCAACCTGAACGAGCTTTACGCGGGTGCGGCGGGCTGGGGGTTCACGCTGAACCAGCGGCTTGTGGAGCCGGTGTGGGCGGCAAAACTTTCGCAGGCGTGCCTGATGACGGGGTTCACGCACGGGGGCGATTACAGCAGCCGGTCGATCCAGGCTTTTGTGACGCAGGTGCAGTCGTACAAGAAGATCCGCATGATCGGGAGCGCCGCGCTGGCCCTGGCTTACGTGGCGGCGGGGCGCGCCGATGTTTACATGGAGAAGGCGGTGAACTTGTGGGACCTCGCCGCGGGTGCGGCGTTGATCGAGGCCGCCGGCGGGCATGTCATCCTCCAGGCGAACCCAAAAAAGCCGCTGTCGTTTGACGTTTGGGCCGCGGGGAGGAAAGAGTTCCTTCCGGCACAAGTCTGACGACGGAGGCCGGCCCCTTTACTACACCTCAACGCGACACCACCCCAATGCATCCCCGAGTTCTCAGCCGCACCCCTGTCAACATCCCCCTGCCCCGCCCGTTGCCGGGCACTGCCGTGCTGGAGGGGCGGCTGGTAAGACTGGAGCGGACGGACCCGGAGCGGCACGCGGCGGGCCTGTATGCGGGAATCTCGGGGAAGGACGGCGAGGCGGTATGGGAATACCTCGCGTACGGTCCGTTCCCTCATCAGGCGGCTTTCGAGAAGTGGATGGAGCGGTCGTGCGAGGAAAGCGATCCGGCGTTCTATACGGTGAAGGAGAAAGCGACGGGGCGGCTCGCGGGGCTGTGCAGCTTCATGCGGATGGACCCGGGCAACGCGGTTCTGGAGGTCGGGCACATCTGGTTTGCGCCGTTCTTCCAGCGTTCTGCCGCGGCGACGGAGGTGGTGTATTTGATGCTCAAATACGCGTTCGACAGCCTCGGCTACCGCCGCGTGGAGTGGAAGTGTGACGCCGCGAACGCGAAGTCCCGGCGCGCCGCGGAGCGCTTCGGGTTCCGGTATGAGGGGCTGTTTCACCAACATCAGGTCGTGAAGGGCCGCAACCGCGACACTTCGTGGTATTCGATGCTCGACGGCGAGTGGCCGGATGCGCGGGCCGCTTTCGAGCATTGGCTCGACCCGGAAAATTTCGACGAGCAGGGGAACCAGAAGACGCGGCTGCGGATGCGGTAGCGTTTCCGCCCCGGCGCCGCGTTGGCGCCACCAGTGCGCCGGTCACTCGGGCTTGGCGGCGCGCAGGAGGGCGTCCCAGCGGGTGAAATGGTCGTCAGGGAAGCCGGCGGCGCGCTTGAACTGGTAGTCGCGCTCAAGCACGTTCGGGGACCGTTGCCAGGTACGGAACACCGGCCACGGCAGGAGCCCCGCGAATGCGGCGCCAATGCCCCAGACGGGTATGGGGTAGTCGCTGCCGTTGACGAGCCGGGAATGGACGTCCGCAGCAAGGGCTTTGCGGAGGGTCGCGGACCGGAAGAGGGTGAAGAACGCGGAGGTGTCGGCGTACAGGTTCGGGTGGCAGCGGAACATGCGGAAGAGGACTTCGACGTAATCCTTGTCGAACACGGCTGCGCGCCCGGAACAATGCGCGGCCACACAGGTGACGCCGCAATCGAGCGGGCCGCACAGCACGCGGGGGTCCTGGAGGTCCTTGCGCAACACGGGGAGGCTGAGCTCGCCGCCTGTGTGGGCGAGGAAGATCATGCGGTGCTCGGCGAGGCGCTTCCAGAAGGGCCGGTAGCGGGGGTCGTTGCAGTCCACGGCGTGGACGTTGGGGAGGAGCTTCAGCACGCGGGCGCCCGCGGCGGCGCAGCGGTCGAGCTCCTCAAGGGCGTCCTTGCGGGCGGGATGTATTGAAACCGCGGGTACGATCTCGCCGGGGTTTTCGCGGGCGAGCCGCAGGACGTAGTCGTTCGGTACGTAGAAGGCGGCGCGGTCACGCAACGGCGTGCCAGCCTCGTCGTGGGGCCAGTCCATCGCAAGGAGCACAAGGGCGTCGAGGGACGAGGCCCGGAGCTGCTGGAGGAGGCGTTCGCGGTAAAAGGCGTCCAGCCCGTGCCGGAGCGCGCTGCGGACGGGGACGCCGCAATGGCGCGAGATGGTGACGGCCATACCGATGTCTTTGAGCGTGGAGCGGCGCAGCCAGCAGCCGGTGCCGTCGGAGCCGTCGCCCACGAGATGGACATGACCGTCAATTTTGCGGAGCGGGCGGGCGCTGGGGGGCGTGGTGGGCGAATTTACGTTCATGATAGGCGTTTATTTGGGAAAAGGTGGCCCATGTATACGGGGTGGACAAGGTCCGGCGGGTGCATCCAATATCGCGGCAAGTATGATGCGCTTCGCATTAGTGGCCCTGTTTTTGGCAGCGGCCGTTTCCGGCAACGCCGCCGAGCCTTCGGGTTCGGGTTTCCTCACGATCCCGTTGGACAAGGCGAGCGAAAGCCGCGGCGCGCCGGTGGCGGCGGACGGCGTGGCGGAGTCGCACCCGGAAATCGGGAGCGAAACGCTGAAGCGCCTCGGCCGGCATTTCGAGCGGGTGCGCAAGCAGACGGACGTTCCGGGGCTTGCGGTGGCAGTCGTCCAGGGGAACAAGCCGGTGCTCGTTCAGGCGTACGGCGTGCGTCGGGCGGGCGGGGAGCCAGTCACGCCGTCCACGCGCTTTGCGCTGGGCCCGGTAAGCCAGGGGCTGAGCTCGCTGCTTGTGGCCTCGCTGATGGACAGGGAGCGTCTGGACTGGGACAAGCCGGTGCGCCGCATAAACCCGGACGTCCGTCTGAACGACAAGGTGGCGTCTAAGAAACTGACCATCCGGGACCTGATGACGATGACCGCGGGCGTGCCGTCGTACGCGGACAACATCGTGAAGCCGGAAAATGCGGTGGACGCCGATGTATTCGAATTGTTGAGACAGATGCCCGTGACGGCCCAGCCTGGCGAGGCCTATGCGAACAGCGAGCTGAGCTTTACGGCCGGCGTGAACGTGAGCGTGATCGCGACGGCGGGAAGCTCCCGGAGTCCGCGCGTGTATTTCGAGAAGCTGCTGCGCGAGCGCGTGCTGGAGCCCGTGGGGATGACGACCAGCGTGGTGTCCCCGGGCGGCGAAGGGATGACGGACGCGCAAGGGTATTCCCGGACGGCGGAGGGCTGGAAGCCCGTGACGCCGCCGAACCTGCCCGAGGGCGATTACCTCGCACCGGCTCGCGGCATCCGCGCCAGCGTCGCGGACGTCGCCCTGTGGCTCGCCACGGAACTGGGCGAGGGCGTTACGCCCGGAGGCAAGCGCATCGCGAAGGTGGAGGACGTCCGGACGCGGTGGCGTCCGACGCGGGTGCGCGACGCAAGCCAGTATGGGATGGGCTGGGTAAGGCATTATGAGGGGCCGACGGAGGTGATTTTCCGTTCGGGTTCGCACTATGGGCAGAGCGCGCTTATCGGGTTCTTCCCGCGTTACCGCACGGGTTTCGTGGCGCTGGCAAATGCGGAGGGCGAGCCTGCCGCAGAGGCTTTCCAGGACGTGATGAAGACGATGGTGGAGGTGCTGCGGGACGCCGAGCGCAAGGCACAGAAGGCACCCGACGCTCCGAAACTGCACATGGAGCCCCTGCAGCCGTAAGGCCGCTGCTTTCAGGCTCTCGGACGGCGGGCTTGGCGCTCGCGTCTAATCTTCTTCCGCGCTTTCCTCGGCGGCCGTCTTGATGGCCCGGAGGTCCAGCTTGCCCGAGGCAAGCATGGGGATCGCGGGGACGCGACGTATGATGCGCGGGATCCAGAGGTTCGGCAGGCCGGCGTCGGAGAGGCGCTTGCGGAGCTCTTCGAGCGTGATGGGCAGCGTGGTGAGCAGCACCAGGGCTTCGCCCTTTGCAGGGTCCTTCCGCGCGGTGACCGCCACGGCGGGCGTTTCCATGGCGTCGAGCCCAAGGGCCGTGACGATTTCAGCTTCGACGGTGCCGTGCGGGACCATTTCGCCGCCGATCTTGGAGAAACGGGAGATGCGGCCTTCGATGTAGATAAAGCCGTCGTCGTCGAGGCGGGCGAGGTCGCCCGTGACAAACCAGTCCCCACTGAAGGCCTGGGCGGTGCGCTCGGGTTCGTCGAGGTAACCCGGGAATACGTTTACGCCCTTGAGCTGGAGGAGGCCCGTGTGGCCCATCGGCTTGATCGAGCCTGTATCCGGGTCCACAATACGCGCCGCCATGCCCGGGAACAGGCGACCGACGGAGCCGAGCCGCGTGCCGGGGCGCTCGGGATGATCGGGCAGGTTGGCGGAGACAACCGGGGTGGTCTCGGTCAGGCCATAGCCTTCCAGATAGCGGCTGCCAAAGCGGTCTTCCCAGGCCTTGTGGAAACCAATGGGGGTCTTCTCCGCGCCGCCCACAACGAACTTCACGGACGCGAGTTCCGCGGGCTCCACTTTCTTCAGGTACGGACGGAAGAACGTGGGCGTGCCGATCAGGACCGTCACCTGCTCGGCTTTCACAACCTCCGCGCAGCGGCGGGTGTCGAGGGGGGACGGGAGCGTGACGGCCTTGATGCCGTTGAGCAGTGCGAACCAGATGGTGACGGTGAAGCCGAAGCTGTGGAAGATGGGCAGGTTGGCGAGGATGACAGCGTCGGCGGGGATGACGCCGGACTGCTCGACCTGGCGGCAATTGCCGAGGATGTTGCGGTGCGTGAGCACGACGCCCTTGGGCTCGCCCACGCTGCCACTGGTAAAGAGAAGCCCGGCTTCGGCGTCGCCCCCGCGCTCGGGTAGGCCGAACAGCCGCGGCAGCACGCGGGCGGGCAGGAGCCGGATGGCGGCGAGGGCCGAGAGCGTGCGGAGCTTCGGGAGCTTCATGAGCGCCTCGCGGACGTCGATGACGTTGGGGCTCCACGGGAACTCGGGAAACTTTTCGGTGATCTTCTCGCGCACCACACCGACGGTGAGCATCGTGCGCAGGCCGCTTTTGCGGATGCTGGCTTCAATGCCCGAGCGACCGAGCGTGAAATTGATGTTCACCGGGACCTTGTCCGCAAACACGCAGGCGAGGTTGGCGATGATGCCGGCAAGGCCGGGAGGCAGGACGAGGCCCACGCGCTTTTCGGGCACTTCCTTGCGCAGGCGGCGCGCGAGGCCGAGCGACAGGGCGAGCACCATGCCCGCACTCATTTCGCGGCGGCCAAGGGCGCAGTCCACAACGGCTATGCGCTTGGGGTCTGCCGCAAGGGCGCGGGTGACGGCGGAGGCGAGGTGGCCCTCGAATTCGGGGTTGCGGCGAAACGCGGCTTCACCGAGGTCGATCAGGGATTGCTTAAGCTCGTCCATGGACAGGTCAGAGGTGAGTGGCTTGCCGATGTTGATGCGCACAGGCCGGGTAAGCTGGCGCAAGCTCGCACCGCCCTTGCGGGCACGGCGGAAACTGAAGACCGAACCCCAGAGCCCGTCAAGGTAAACGGGCACAACCGTGGCCCCGGCCCGGCGCGCGATGAGTGCCACGCCCCCCAGGAGGGGACAAAGGTGGCCGTCGCGCGTGAGCATGCCTTCCGGGAAAATGACGACGGCTTCGTCGCGTGCAAGGGCCGTTAACGCAGCACGGACGGCCGCACGGGCGCAGCCGGAGTCCGTTGGGATAACGCCGAAAAGACGGAATAGGGTCCGAAGGCCCGGCCGCCCGGCATAGCCGGCAAAACCGAGAAACCGGAGGCGCCGGGGTGCAATGAGCCAGAGCAAGGCGGCGTCGATGAACGTGACGTGGTTCGGCGCGAGGATGACGGGACCGGAGGCCGGGATGTTTTCGAGCCCGCGCACGGAGATCCGATATCGAAAACGCAGGATCGGGGCCAAGGTGAGCCTCAGGAGGATTTCCGCCGCGGCGCGGCTGAAGCCGTCCCAACGCGAAAAGGTCTCGCGGACGGCGGGTGGCCGCAAGGTGGAGAGGACGGCCGCGAAGGCCGTCACGCCAAGCGCGATCTGGCCGGCGCCGTTGGAGGACTGGAGTGCCCAGATGGACAGGAAGAAAAACGCGAAGGGAAACATGGAAGCGTTGCAGGTTCCCCTACCCTATTGCACCCCTCTTGCCAGCCTCGCTGGCCAATCCGGAAACAGCACATTTGCCGTTCTGCTTCCATTTCATAGCCCGTGTCTTAGAGATTTTTAAGACCAAAGGTTAAATTCTAAGGCGCAGGCGCCGAGGCGTCATAAAATGCACACCTTTGGACAAAAAATGAAGGCCCGACACCAAGCCGTATGAACGCACCTGTTCGCGTCGGCGTGAGCCGGGGCGCTATGGCGAATCGTGCGGGAACTGAACGGGAAACGGTTTTAACCCTGCGGAGCCGGTTTTCCACCGGCGTTCAGCCGCACGTATTTGCGGACGGTGCGGCGGTCGATCTGGAGCTGTCGTGCGGTTTCCTCGAAGCTGCCGGTAGCCGCGTAGGCGGCGCCGATATGGCGAGCAAGAAGGCTCTCGACGGGAAGCGGCGTACCATCCGGCCCCGGGATCGGGCCGCCATCACCGGCTTCCTGCGCGCTGGAGCCCAGGCGAGCGAGGCCCGTTGCAGGCTGATACTCACCGTGGACGAGGATGTTCCGGACGCATTGTTCGAGCTCGCGGAAATTCCCGGGCCAGGCGTAGCCCTTCGGCAGGTGGCGTGCAATATACGCGATGACTTCCTGGGCGAGGACGGGAGCCTCCTCCGGGCCTGCGACGCGTGCGGCAATGAAGCCGACGAGGTTCTCCAGTTCGTCCGGGGCATCGGCCAGGATGTCGCGAAGGGCAGGCGTCTGAATGCGGTCCGCACAGAGGCGGTAGAAAAAGTCTTCGCGGAAGCGCCCGGCCGCAATCTCGGCGACGAGGTCGCGGTTGGTCGCGGCGATGAATTTGCCGGCGAAGTGGCGCGGTTCGGTGTCGCCGATGGGCTGGAACGCGCGGGTCTGGAGCACGCGCAGGAGCTTCACCTGAATCGCGGGATCGGTTTCGCCGATCTCATCCAGGAAGACGGTGCCGTGCGGGCCACAGGTCTCAAGATAGCCGCGCCGATCCTGCAGGGCGCCGGTGAACGCGCCGCGGCGGTGGCCGAAAAGCTCGCTCTCGATGAGCGTGGGCGACAACGCGGCGAGCGCGATGGGATAGAAGTCGCGAAGGTAATCGCCCGTGAACCGCCGGGTGTTTTCGTCGAACGGGATGAAGCGGGAAAGGCCGACGGCCCGGGCAACGAGCTCTTTGCCGCTGCCGCTGGGGCCGGTGATAAGCGTGGTGATGTCGGCCATGCGACCCGAGAGGGCGCGCTGGTAGCGGCGCAGGTCGTGCGTGAGAATGGATTCCCACACGCGGGAGCGCAGGCGGGTTGCAGCCTGTGAGGCGCCAATAATGCACTCGTGCGTATGCGCGTAGGCGCGGCGGACCTGAAAGAACGACGCAAAGAGCTCTGCGGCAGACAGGACGGGGACGAGGCCTGGGTGTGAGAAGGGGAACCAGGCGGCAAGCTCGCTGCGGAAGCGGTCGTAAAAGGCGAGGCGTTCCTCTGCGGAGCCCCGTTGTTGGGAGCGCCCGATGAAGCGGTGGAAATCGTCCTCGAACCGGTGGAACTGGAGGAAAAGGATGAGATCGTGATAGTCGGCGAAGCCCGAAGGTGGCGGAGCGTCGTGCGCCGGCACGCGGGCGGAGAGTCGGTCACGCGCTTTCGTGGCGAGCGCGCGGGAAAGCTCAAGCAGGGCGCTGAAATTCGGGTTTGCGGGGGGCCTTCCGAGAAGCAGCCCTTTTCCGAGCGACGGCGGGGGCGACCAGGCGCCGCCGAGGGCTTCGCGTTCGAGCTCGAAGCGCTCCGGCGAAAACGGGTTGCACCAGGCGAGGCCCACGAGAGCCCGGACCTGCCGTTTTTCCTCCGCCACAAACAGCGTCACAGCCACGAACGAGTTGATGGCGAAGAGCCCAAATGACGCCAACGCTTGGCACGGGGACGGGTGAGATTCGGAAAGCGTCGGAGGCCCCGGCGCGGTGACGAAGCGGCGCGGGCGCGGCGGCGGGCCAGAGAGCCTTGCACTGGAGACAACGGGGCGCTCGCGGTTGAACGGGCGCGCTTGCACAAGGCGGTACCGGACGTTTAGATTCAAATTTCTCTTTGTCCAGAAGCCGGGGGACGTGACTGCGTCCCCCCGGAAGAACGTCCACCCAATGCCCCTGCGCGCCCCCAAACGCATTTATAGCAGCACCGCACTCGAAGTGTGGTTCCAGCGGCTCGTGCCCGAGTGGGAGGCCCACTTCGCGCCGCAAGAGCTGGAGCGTGGGCGGGAGTTGTACCGGACGGGAGAGGTCCGGGAAGTGGAGCTTGGGGCGGACGATGCGATAGTGCACGCCCGGCTCGAGGAGGCCGATCTTTACGCGCTTGTGGAGTGGAAGGAAGGACGGCCCGTGGTGCGGTCCTCCACGGAGGATGCCCGGACGGGCCGGTCGCTGGCTGTCGCCGGGATGTATGAGATTGAGGAATTGCTGGCGGATGAAGTCGCGCCCCTGCCACCCGAGAAGAAGCCCAAGGTGCAGATTGCGCTGACGCCCGGTGGACCGCTGCCCGCGCCCGCACTGGGAGCGGTACCGGCGCTGCCCGCGGCACCGGCGGCCGGCCATCCGCAGCCGCCCGTGACGCTGGGGCCCCCACGTCCGGCGCGTCGGCTCATTCTGGTGCTGTGCATGCACGAGCACACGCTCCACTGCGACGGTTTCTGGGAGAACGCGGACCGCACGCGCACACGGGCGTTGAAGGACGGCGAGACCGCGGAGCTTACCGGGCCGGAGCGCGAGAAGCTGATCCGGCTGGCAAGCGTCGCGCGCAAGGCGGGGTTCCGGTTCCAGGCGGCGCACGGGTATTACGCGATGGAGGAGCTCGGGCGCATCCCCGCGTTCCTGAAGGCGGAGCTGCCCCAATGGCGCCAGTATTTCGGGGTGGAAGCGAGCCCGGATGTGGACCTGCTGCAACGGGGCGTCCAGGCCGTGGAACTGCACGCGCGGGCAAAGGGGAGCGCGGACGGCCTTGAGCTTTCGTGGAACCTGCGGATCGGGCCGTCGGTGCTCACGCATGACGAGATGCGAAAGCTCCTGCGCCGCGCAGGCGCCCCCGTATTCCTCGCCGGACGCGGGCTCGCGCGGCTTGACGAAGCGGACGCGGAGACGCTCCAGGACTGGCAAAGCCTGCTCGCCGAGGCTGGAGGAAAGGCGCTGCCGCGTTACATGGTATTTTCGCTTTTCGGGCGCGACCCCCGGCGCGTCGAGTTCACGCCGGAGCTCCAGGCCTGGCGGGATTCGCTGTCGCGGCCAAAGCTTGGGGACGGCGCCGATGGAGGCATTTTGAGGTCCTACCAGGCGCAGGGCGTGCGGTGGCTGCGACACCTTTGCGACCACGGCTGCCACGCGTTGCTGGCGGACGAAATGGGCCTGGGCAAGACGCTCCAGGCGCTGGCGCTGGTGGACGGACGGCCCGTGGCAGGCAAACCGAACCTGATTGTGTGCCCCGCCAGCGTCGTGCCCGTCTGGCAGGCGGAGGCCGCGCGGTTCTTCCCGAAGCTGCGGGTGGAGGTGCTCAAGTCCGGCCACGACTTCACGACCTTGCGGGAGCCGGTGCTTTGGCTCGCGAGCTACACCCAGCTTCGGCGGCACAAGGCGGCGCTCGAGTATGCGGATTTTGGATACGCGTTGCTGGACGAGGCCCACTTCATCAAGAACCCTGAGGCCAAGGTCTCGCAGGCGTGCATGAGCATCCGCGCGGCGCATCGGATCGCGCTCACGGGCACGCCGCTTGAAAACCGGCACCTCGACCTGTGGACGCTTTTCCGCTTCCTGATGCCGGGCCTGCTCGGCGTCCGGAGGGCGTTTGAGGAGGCGCTGGCGCACGACCCGCAGGGGCTCGGGGAAAAACTGCGTCGGCAGATCGCGCCGTTTGTGCTGCGGCGGACGAAGCGCGAGGTCGCGGCGGAGCTTCCGGGCAAGGTGGAGGTGGAGCTCCAGTGCCCGCTCACGGACTTGCAGCGCCATGAGTACAACCGGCTCGCCGGCCAGGGCGTGGCGAGCCTTGGGGAGGACCTGACCGCGGCGGTGCGCGGGCGCGCGCTTACCATCCTCACGCTGCTGACGCGGCTCCGGCAGGTGTGCTGCGACCCCGCGCTGCTGCCGTGGATGAAGCCGGAGCTCCAGCAGAGCGGCAAGTTGACGGTGCTGGGGGACAAGCTGGCGGAGGTGCTGGCGAACGGGCACAAGGCCGTGATTTTCTCGCAGTTTGTGTCGCTCCTGAAGCGAGCCCGCGAGCTGGCGGATACGCGGTTCCCCGAGACCCCGGTCTATGAGCTTACGGGAGGGACGGCGGACCGGCAGCGCCCGGTGGCGGAGTTCCAGCAGACCTCGGGGGCCGCGCTGATGCTCGTCAGCCTGCGGGCGGGCGGCACGGGGATTACGCTCCACGCCGCGGACTATGTGTTCCTGCTCGACCCATGGTGGAACCCTGCGGTGGAGGAGCAGGCGATCGACCGCGTGCACCGCATCGGCCAGGACCGCACTGTTTTCGTCTACCGCATGGTTACGGCGGGGACGGTGGAAGACCGCATCCAACGCCTGAAGGCGCACAAGAAGGACATTTTCTCGCGGGTTGTCGGCGAGCTCACGGACGTGTCGGACCTGCGGAACTACTTCGACTCCCTGAGCGACCTGGTCGCCCTCCTGCCAGAGCCGCAGGACGGATAGCGCAGTTCTGTTTCAAGTTGGCGCACTCGTTCACATCATTCGAGTATTCGCCCCGAGGCGAAAATGGGACGTCCACGCTCGCCACAGCGTCGGCGCGGGCGAAAGAGTGGTTTCAGAAGCTGCGACGTCTAGCAGAATGCTCTTAGCGAGCGCCGGTCGGAGCGCCGTGTGCCATCGGGCAATCAGCGCGGCGGCGGAGAGCATAGACGGCGAAGGCCGGAAACCCCTGCGGGCTCCCGGCCTTCGGAAAACGGGCCTTGCGGTTACGGCGATTAACGCGCGGCGCCTGCGGTCTGCCGTTCGTGGATCTTCCCGCCTGAGATCAGCCGCTTGTAGCGGGCGAGGGCGAGCAGCGGCCAGCCCCACTGGTAGGAGGTGTATTTCAGGTAGAAGATCTTCGGGAAGCCGGTGCCGGTGTAGGGCCACTCGTAGAAGCTGCCATCGGCCTTCTGTGTTTCGAGCAGGTACTTCACGCCGCGCTCGATGGACGGGCGCTTCGGGTCGCCCCATTCGAGGAGCGCGAGGAGCGCCCACGCCGTCTGCGAGGCCGTGGACTCGTCGCCCGTGCCGCGCGTGCTGGGATCGTGGTACGTGAGGAGGGACTCCGCCCAGCCGCCATCTTTTGCCTGATAGCGCTCAAGCCAGTCGCGCGCGCGCAGGATATGGGGCTGGTTGAGGTCCTCGCCGATTGCAGCGAGGCCACGGATGACGTAAGAGGTGCCGTAGACGTAGTTCACGCCCCAGCGGCCCCACCAGGAGCCATCGGGCTCCTGCGTGCCCTTGAGGTATTCCACGCAGCGGGCGATGATCGGGTCGTCTTTCCGGTAGCCGAGGGCGCCCATCACTTCGAGGCCACGCCCGGTGATGTCGCTGCACGGGGGGTCGAGGATCGCGTTGTGGTCGGCGAAGGGAACTTTTTCGAGCCAGAACTTGGTGATGTCCTTGTCGAACGCCGCAAAGCCGCCTTCCTTGCACTGGAAGCTGCGCGCCCAGTCCATGCCACGCTTGATGGCCTGCTGGCGGCGTTCCTCGTCGCTGGCCTGAAGGCCGCGCAGGCCGAGGATGACCTGGAAGGTGTCGTCAACGTCCGGGTAATACTGGTTTTCGAACTCGAAGGCCCAGCCGCTGGCGATGGGGTACGGGTTGTTCTCCTTCCAGTCGCCGCGGATCTTGATTTCCTTGTCGAGGAGCCAGTCCGCGCTGCGCACGAGGCGTGCGTCGTCCTTCGGGAAGCCGGATTCGTGGAGGGCCTGCGCGATGATCGCGGTGTCCCAAACCGGGGAGAAGCAGGGGGCGACGCGGATGTCGTCGGGATCGCCGACGACGAGGTCGAGGAAGTCCTGTTCTTCCTTGGCAAAGAGGGGGTGGTCGCGGGGTACGCCCATGAGCTCAAGGGCCATCAGCGTGTTGAGCATGCCCGGGAAAATCGCGCCCATGCCGTCGGAGCCAGGCCCGATGCGCTCGAACATCCATTCCTTCGCCTTCTCGAGCGCACGGTTGCGGACGAACCCGCGCGGGAGGTGGTTGAGCGCTTTGGCGCACTTGTCAGCGGTCAGGAAGAAATTGCGCCAGGTGATGAACTCGGGGTCACGCGGGAGGGACCAGTCGCCGTCCTGGGTGCCGTTCGGGTAAAGCTCGTCAAGCGACGGGCACTGCGGGAGGACGCGGACGGGCTTGTAGGCGTTGATGACGGCGAGGGGGACGAAGAGGTTACGCGTCCAGCTCGACATGACGTAGAGGTTGAACGGGAACCAGTTCGGCAGGAGCATCGTCTCCACCGGGATGATCGGAAGATACTTCCAGGGGAAGAGGCCGAGGCAGGCGAGGTAATGCTTGCCGTAGGTGTGCATCTTGGGGATGCCACCGAGTTCAAGCGCGCGGTCACGGGCTTTGCGAAGCTCCGGCGCGTTCTTGTCCATGCCCGTCAGGCGCAGCGCATGGTAGGCCTTGATGGTCGCGTTGACCTCTGCCGGGCCACCCGGGTATTGCGGCCAGCCGCCGTCCTTGAGCTGGCGGGTGAGCAGGTGCTTGCGGCAGCGCTCGTTCTGCGCCTTCTCGGGCAGACCGGTCCAGTGGTAATAGAGCACGTAGTCGGAAACGACCGTGCTATCAACGACGAGCTCGCACTCCCAGAAACCCTGGGGGTCTTGCTTGCTCATCAGGAACTGCTGCAGGCCTCGGATAGCCTCGTCGAGCTGGGACGTGCGTGTTTCCGCGCCGAAGGTCTGTGTAGCTGCGCCAGTCATGGTTTGAATCGCGGAGGATTTCAAAAGACGGGCGGGCTGGCAAGGAAAAGCGGCCCGCAGGCCGCTCTGGCAGCGGCTTAGGCAATAACCTGAGGCTGCGCAAGTCACGCTGTGCGAACGGCCCCAGCATCATGGGCTCCCGGGAAGCCAACGGTGCCGCCGGGTGGCCTGGAACGAGCGCGGGCTTGAAATCCGGGCGCGGCTGGCTTGTTGTACCGGGATCATGGTTATCGCTCCGGAAATTCGTTCGCAGATCGAGGAAATCAACAAGCGCGCCGGCTACTTGTGGAGGTTTCTTTGACGTAGAAGGCAGGCAGCGCCAGGTCGCGGCGCTTGAAGAAAAGATGGCGGCGCCGTCATTCTGGGATCGCCCGGAAGAGGCGCAGAAGGTGATCGCGCAGGCCAACCAGCTCAAAAACACGTACATGCGGCTCGTCGCGTTCCGCAAGAGGCTGGACGACCTGAAGGTCCTCGTGGAACTCGTCGAGGAAGGCGACGCCGCGGACGTTTCCGACTATGAAAAGGAAGCCGGGGCGACGTCTGCGCAGATGTTTGCGGAGCTGGACACGCTGGAGATCGAGAGCTTCCTGAGCGGCCCGCTGGACAAGAGCAACGCGATCGTGACCATCCACGCCGGTGCCGGCGGCACGGAAAGCTGCGACTGGGCGGACATGCTGTTGCGCCTGTACACGCGCTGGACGGAGCGCCGCGGTTACCAGGTGGAGGTGCAGGACATCCAGCCGGGCGACGAGGCGGGCGTGACGCGGGCGACGATCCGCGTGATCGGCCCAAACGCCTACGGCTACGCCAAGGCGGAACGCGGTGTACACCGGCTGGTGCGCATCAGCCCTTACGACGCCAACAAGCGCCGCCATACCTCGTTCGCCTCGGTGGACGTTATCGCTGAAATCGAGGACGACGTGGGGGTCGAGGTAAAGGAGGAGGACCTGCGCATCGACACGTTCCGGTCCAGTGGCAAAGGTGGCCAGCACGTGAACAAGACGGAATCGGCCATCCGCATCACCCACGTGCCTTCGGGCCTCGTGGTGACGTGCCAGACCGAGCGCTCCCAGCACAAGAACAAGGCGCTGGCGATGAAGACGCTCAAGAGTCGCCTGTATGAGAAGACGCAGGATGAAAAGCGGGCGGAGATGGAGAAGTTTTACGGGGAGAAGGGCGAAATCGGCTGGGGGAACCAGATCCGCAGCTACGTCCTGCAACCCTACCAGATGGTGAAGGACCTGCGCACGGGTTACGAGACGAGCAACGTCAACGCCGTCCTCGACGGCGACATCGACGGGTTCGTGAACGCGTGGCTGCGCGCGGGATGCCCGATGCACCGCAACAAGGAAATACGGATGGAAGACTGAGGCGCGGCGACGCCCGGACGGCTCAGACGATGCCTTCAGCAGGGCTCGGGGCCACGTTCAGGCTTTGGCGAAACCGGGACACGCCGAATACTTGGTGTTGCCCTTTTCCTGCCGAAGCGAGCCCGACGCAGTTCCCGCGACCCACACCCACCGCATGACCGCAACCACCGCCACCTACGAGAGCCTGAGCGCGGCGTTCCAGGATACCACGCTGTTCCAGGACAAGACCTGGCGGCTTTCGCCGGAACCTTGGCCGCTGACGGCCGCGCAGGTGGCGGAGTTGCGGAAAATCGGGCAGGCGTGCGTGGAGTTTTACCACGCTCTGGAGACGCTTTACCTGCGCTCGGCCGAGGGTAAAAACGTGCTGCGGAACAGCACCTTGGAGGCACCGTGGGTGGCGGAATACCTCGATCGCGGAAAACCGGAACGCCTGTTGCGCCATGGGCAGTCGCCCCGGCTCCGCAGCAGCATCCCCACCGTCCTGAGGCCGGACCTGCTTTTGACGGACGACGGCTTTGCGCTCACGGAAATGGACTCGGTGCCGGGCGGCGTCGGCCTGCTTGCCTTCCTGAACAGGCTCTATGACAGGCCCGGGCTCGTCGGCGAAGGCGACGCGCTCCTCAACGCGCTGGCTGACGCGCTGGAGGCGCAGGCCCCAACGGAACAGCCGCTCGTGGCGTTTGTGGTGAGCGATGAGGCCGAGACCTACCGCCCGGAGTTCGAGTGGCTCGCCGCACGCCTCCGCGAGCAAGGCCGCCGGTTTGTTGTCGCGCACCCGGACGACCTGATGCCGCTCGGTGAGGCGGTGGGCGTGCGGGTGGACGGCAAGCCCGAGCGCCTGGACGTCCTGTACCGCTTTTTCGAATTGTTTGACCTCGCCAATCTGCGCCACGCGGACGCGCTGATGGCCACGGCGGAGGCCGGCACGCTCTGCCTGACGCCGCCGATGAAGGCTTACCACGAGGAAAAGTTGAGCCTGGCGCTCCTGCACCACCCGATCCTCGAAACTTTCTGGAAAGAACACCTTTCCCGTGGCGCGCTCGCCACGCTCAGGCGCATCGTACCGCGTTCGTGGGTTGTCGAGCCCGCCGACCTTCCCCCCAACGCCGTGCTGGACGCCCCGTATGTGGACGGCAAACCGATCCGGCGCTGGGAGGATCTGGCGCGCGCCTCCCAGCGGGAGCGCGGGCTGATCCTCAAGGCGAGCGGGTTCCACGAAACCGCGTGGGGCGCCCGCAGCGTCGTGCTTGGCAGCGACGTTTCCCGGGACACCTGGCTCGCGGCCTTGCGCAACGCGGTGGCCCTCGCCGGAACGACGCCCCACGTGCTACAGGCATTCCACAAACCCAGGCGCCTGACGCACCCCGTGTTTGACGGGCGCGGAGGCCTGATCCCGATGGAGGGGCGCCTGCGCCTGTGCCCCTACTACGTCGTGCGCAGCGGTCAGGCGGAGCTTTCGGGGGCTTTAGCCACGTTCTGTCCTGCCGACAAGAAGATCATACACGGCATGAGCGAGGCCGTCCTGCTGCCGTGTCTGGAGTCCCCCGCCCTTCCATAGCCTGAAACCGTTTGCTTGCCAGCGGGGGCCCGCGCAAATATCTTCCGTAATACAGACCCCCATGAAAGTCCTCGTCATCAGTTGCAGCCTCAACCCCGACAGCCGGAGCGCGGAGCTTGCACGCACGCTCATGGAGGACCTGCGGGCGTTTGAACCTAACACGGAATGGCTCGACGTTGCGGCCCTGAACCTGCCGCTCTGCGACGGTGCCTCCGTCTACGGCGACCCGAAGGTGCGCTCGCTTGGCGACCGCATCCGTTCCGCGGACGCCATCGCCGTGGCCGCGCCCGTCTATAATTACGACCTCAACGCCGCGGCGAAAAACCTGCTGGAGCTGACGGGGCAGGCATGGACGGGGAAAGTGGTGGGCTTCCTGATCGCGGCGGGCGGCGCGGGCAGCTACATGTCGGTCATGCCTTTCGCCAACAGCCTGATGCTGGATTACCGCTGCGTCATCGTGCCGCGTTTCGTGTACGCCACGGGTCAGGCGTTTGTGGATGGGCGCCTGCCGGAGGACAGCGAGATCCGTCGCCGGGTGCGGAGCCTGGCGAAAGACTTGCACGCGTTCGGCTCGGCCTTGCACGGGCTTACCGAGAAGGCAAAGTAGGCCCTGGCGGGCAAGAAGGCGCCGTCGCCGATACGTGGGCCTCTGCCCCCAAGGGCTTGGCCGTTTACGAGGGCAAGCGTTCCAACTGGGCGCGGACGTAAGCGCTCAGGGCCAGCAGCCGGCACGTTGCGGCATAACCGGTATGCGGGGCAAGGCCGGCCTCCGCCGTCGCAAGCTCGCGGAAGAACGCGGCGCGCGTTTCCTCAAGGGCACCCGTGGACCGGAGCGTTTGGAGGAGCGGCTTCAGTTCCACGCGGTGCGAGGAGAGGTCGCACAGGAGGGAGTCCCGCTCTTTTTCGGGAAGGCGCTGGAAGAGCAGGAGCATCGGGAGCGTAAACTTTCCGCTGGCGATATCCGTCCCGAGCGTCTTGCCGATCTTCGTTTCGTCTCCAAGGAAATCCGCGAGGTCGTCGTAGAGCTGGTAGGCGATGCCGAGGTGGCGCCCGAACAATGCCGCGGCGCGGCAGTAGTCCTCCGGAAACCCGGCGAGCATCCCGCCGAGGTAACACGAGACCTCGAACAGTTCCGCGGTCTTCATGCGTATGACTTCGAAGTAATCTTCGACGCTGAACGCCGCGTTCCCGCGCTCAAAGGTCTGGCGAAGCTCTCCGCAGCAGACCCGCCGGGTGGAAAGGGAAACCGCACGGCAGACTTCAACGGTCGGGAAGTCCGACGCGAGCTTGAGGGCCTGCGCAAACAGGGCGTCGCCCAGGAGCACGGCCACCGCCGGCCCATGTTTTTCCGAAACGGTGGGCAGGTTGTGGCGGATGTGCGCGGCGTCGAGGATGTCGTCGTGGACGAGGGTGGCCAGGTGGACGAGCTCAATCACAGCGGCCGCCTTCACGAGGTCCGGCAGCACAGCGCCGTCCTCTTTCCAGCCGGCGTAGAACATGAGCATCGACCGGATGCGCTTGCCTTTGCCTTGGAGGCAGTAACGCACCAGTTCTCGCACGGAGGGCTCAAAGGCCTCGACTTGGCCCTCGAGAAATTGGCCCAAGGCGTCCAGATGCGGTTTGACAGGGGACAGGATGTCCTCTGATGACAGATTCCCGCCCGGCGGGATGGACTGCTGGCGCGCGAGCATTGTTTAAAATTCAGGCTAAAGGGGGTCTGGGCAAAAGCAAGCACCGGCTGAAGTGTCCGTCAGCCAACGCTGCTTTGGACGGAGAAAAGCCTTGGGACCCCTGCGCCGGAAACCCGCAAAACCAAATGACTGGAGACGACCCGTTCCTTATTCTCGTCCTTTTCGGAGGCAGCCTTTACGTGGGCCGCCTGTGGTACCAGGACTTTTGCGCGGCGCGGCGGGGCACGCCCAATCCCCGGGGGTTTCCCGGCGCCGTCCCCTGCCCTGCTGTGGCAGTCTGGGTGGCGGTAGCCGCGGTGCTTGCGCTGCTTGCGGCAGAGACCTGGGGGGAAATCGCCCTCGGCGTGTCCGGGGAACAGCGTAATGTGACGGTGCTGTTCTTGTTGTCGATGGTTGCGGCGGCGTGGATAGAGGAGCTGATTTTCCGCGGGTATCTGGTGGTCGCGACAAAGGGGCGGGCCGCGCTGGTCTGGAGCATCCTGGGCTTTTCGCTGCTCTTTGCGCTCCTGCACCCGTTCCTCTGGGAATGGAAAAAGGACGAGGCCGCCTTGCTCGGCGGCACCCTGGAATGGCGATTTGGCCCGAAGGCGCTGTTCAGCTTCGGAATGGTGTACCTGCACTCCCTGCTGTTTTACGCCGCACGCTTCAACCCACTGAACCCGTCGCGGTCCCTCTTGCCCTGCTTCGCGGCCCATCTTGCCAACAACCTCGGCGTGTTCGCCATCAAGGCCGCCCAAGGCCATGTAGTCGGCTGGTGGTGACGGCGTGCGCCGACGCTGCGGCGAGTGTTGGCGTGGAGGGAAAGCCAGGCCGCTTTGCGCGACAACCTGGGTAGAACCGCCCTAAACGGGTGTGAGTCGGGCGCGTGCGCGCTACGGGGAGGTCACGAGGACCCGCATGTAACGTGACCCAACGGCCGGCACGGGCACGGAGTCGCGCACGTGGATGCGCGCGGTGTAGGTGCCACCGTGGGTCACATAGCCGGGGTGGCCGGTTACGGATATTACGTTCGCCTGCGACGACAACCCGCCGAAGCCACTCAGGCTCGTTGCGCCCGAGTTACTCAAGTAGGGGGGGGTCAGGACGAGGACATCCGACCACGCTGCCAGGTCTGGGCTGGACTGCACCCGTATGGTGATGTCGGAAGCCCGGTTGTTGAAGTCGAACGTATACGTCAGGTAATTGGTAGGCGTGGCGGAAGGCGGCACAACGAGGGCTTCCACGCCACCGAGCATGGTCGCTTCATACCCAACGGCCGGAGAATAGGAATCATTCGTCCGCACGTCTGTGCCCAAGGCGTATTCCATGCCGTTTGCCATACCGTCGCCGTCCTGGTCGTTGGCGAAGACATAAGCGGCACCGTACATGTTCGTCGAGTAAGCTGCGAACGTCTCTGATGCGGGGGGGTCCGATAACCTGAACAGCGTGCCGACGGAGAACACGTTTGTTTCGCTGTACTCCTGGATCGCGTTGTCTGAATCGACGGTGATCCGGATGCCCCAGGCGCGTGTGCCGGTGTTGATGATGCCCTTGTTTGCGCCAATGGATCCGGCGTCCTCGGGCGTGCCCTCCAGGCTGGGAATCAGGAAGACGACAAGGTCGCGGAGTGACGGGACCGTGAGCATGTAGTTCACGCGGATTCGCGAGCCGGTTGGGAAGTCGGCACTGGCTTCGGGCAAGTAGGCGGAGATCGTAAACGTATCGAGCTCGTTCGGCATCGCGGCGCTCCATGTAACGTTTCCGTTCACATCGGTATCCACGTAGTGCAAGGTGATCTTCACCTTGAACGGCTGGAGGGGCGTGACGGTTCCAAGGCCGACGTTTTCGATATCAAAGGTCAGCGGAATGCGCTCCCCGGGGCAGTAGTAATTCCGGAAGAGGCTGAAATTGCGGGAAATGGTCCCCACCTGCAGGTCAGGAGCGCGCACGATCGTGACGTTGCCGGAGCTCCCGGAGCCGCTGGCCCAAGAGTTGTTTGTCAGCGTGAACTCTGTGACCGGCGTGGTGCCGGGAGAGGTCACGGTGGACTCCACGCGCATCAGGAGGAAGTAGTTTCCGGCAGGAATGTTGTCGGGCAGGTCGATCATGGCGCCGAAGACCATCATGTCGCCCTGACCGTAGACGTTTATGGGGTCGTAGTAGCCGAGCGGGATGTCGTCACCGTCGCCATAGGTGCCGTTGAGGGACAGGTGGAGCGAAAGGTGGACATTCTGGAAAGCGCCGTTTGTGAAGGCCTTGCCGAGGTTGTTGACGGTGGCGGTAAAGTTGAGACGCCCGGTGCCCTGGGTATCGCGGAGCATGAAGGTCCCGGGGGTAAAGGAGACTTCGGTGAGCTCAAGGTCCACCGAGGGGAGCGGGTCAAACCGCACCTGGTCGACGTAGCCGGCCGCGTTCAAGTCGCCGGACCCACAAGTAAACGTCCACCGGATGACGTTGGGACCGGCCTTGAGGAGGACCTGCGCCGACTGCCACGGGTTGGGCGCGGCGGCCGGGGTGCAGATTAGGGGCGTGGGCGTGCCGTAGTTCGCGGAGTCGGGCGTGTTTTGGACGACGCCGTTCACGGAAACGTTGATGAAGTCGGAATTGGTCGTGCCCGTCGCTCGCCAATAGAAGGTGAGCAGTTGTGGCGTCTTGAGGTTCACCGACGCCTGCATGTAGGACTGCGCGCCGGTCCCAAGCGTCGGCGTGCGCGAGACAGTGCTGCGGCCGTAGCAGACCGCGTTGAGGGTCTGGCCGGCGACAGCCGTGCTTGCGGCCCAGGTGGTGGCATCGGTGGAGACCACGCAGGTGCCGTTTGCACCAACGGCCACGAGCTTGTTGCCAAGGTCGCCGCCCACGGTCACCGCCAGCAGGTTGTTCGCGGTGTTGCTGGTCTGGGCGCTCCAGTTTGCGCCGTCATCGGCGGAGGTAAGGACGGTGCCGCCATTGCCCACCGCAACCCACTTGGACTGGAAGAACGTAATGCCGTTCAGGTCCTGCGCGGTGCCCGAGGTCAGCGCGCTCCAGCTATAGCCGTCCGTGGAAGTCACGGCTTTGCCGCCGGCGCCGACGGCGATGAAGCGGCCGCTCGGGCTGGTGCTGGTAACCTGGTAGCAGATGGCGTAGAGGTGGCTGAGGCCCGCGATGGTCGGGGACCTGTTCGTCCAGGTTTCGCCGTCGCTCGAGGTGATGATCGTGCCGTTGTCGCCGACAACCACGTAGCGGGTCTGGGTCTGGCCGGCATAGCTCACCGTGCCGTAGGCGCCGGCGCGCAGGATGACGCCGGGGACGGGGCTTGTGCGGGTGTTCCACGTGTAGCCGTCGCTGGACAGGACGAGCGTGCTGGCTGCGCCGCCGGCGATGAAGGTGTTATCGTTCGCAAAAATGAAGTGCAGGTTGTTGGCGCCCGCGTTCGAGGTCTGCGCGGCCCAGGCTGCGCCATCCGTTGAAGCGACAATGGTGCCGGCATCGCCCACGGCATAAAGGCGGCCGAGCTTATAGAGGCAGGCGCGCAAGGTGCCGGGAGCCGTGGAGGCCTGAGCCGTCCAGGCTGCGGTGTTCGGGCTCGTGGCGAGAGTCGGGCCTGTGCCCGCCGTAACGAACCCGCGCAGCAGCGGTGCCAGCGTGCCTTCCGTGGCTGTCGTGAAGGTTTCCACGCGCCACACATTGTTGGGGTCCGCCGTGATGGGCAGGCCGATCGCCGTGGCCGGGCTCAGTGTACTGCGAACGGCCAGGGTTGCGGTGCCGTCGCTGGTCGTGGTTCCAAACGCTCCTGCGGTTACCTCCACCGTATAGGTGCCAATGTGGGATTCCGCGACCGAAGCGATGGTGTACGTCGACCCCGTAGCACCGCCAATGGCTACGCCGTCCTTCTTCCATTGGTAAGAAAGCGGAGGACTGCCCGCTGCAACCACGCTGAAAGACACGGACTGGCCGATGACGGCATCCTGGGGCCGCGGCTGGGTGATGATCTGGGGGGCGGCCTGGACGACGAGGGTGGCGTTGGAACTGGTGGCCGAGCCGTCAGCGTTCGTGACGACCACGCTGTAGTCCGCGCTGTCGCCAGCAACGACTGCGGCGATGGTGTAGGTGGAGGCCGTGGCGCCCCCAATGGCCACGCCGTTCTTGCGCCACTGGTAGGTGAGGTTGCCCGAGCCAATCGCGGTGGCACTGAAATTTGCAGTGGCACTAAGGGCAAGGGAGAGCGACGCGGGCTGCCCGGTGATGATGGGCGCAACGCCGGTGACGGTGAGCGTGCCGGCGTTGCTCGTGATATTGCCGAAGTCGTTCGTGACGGTGACGCGGTAGCTGGAGGCGTCCCAGATGGAAATAGCCGGGATGGAGTAGGTGGCGGAGGTGGCCCCGCTGATGTTCGTCCAAATCCCATTCACCAGCTTTGCCCACTGGTATGTCAGCGGCGCCGTGCCGGCCGCCGTAACCGTAAACGTGGCTTGCGAACCCGCCGCGGCGGAGATGTTTGCCGGTTGCGTGGGAATCGTCGGTGCGGTCGTCGCGCCACCCACGAGCCGCGCGAGGGCATTGACGGCCGTGAGGTTGTAGGACGTGAAGGACCCGCCAAGCAGGACGCGGGAGCCCTGCATCTGGACCGTAAAGACGGTATTGTTGGCGCCTTGTGCCGGCGCGAAGGTGTCGTCGCGCGCGAGGGTCGAGGTCAGGCGGGCGATGCGGTTGCGCTGGGTGCCGTCGATTTTCGTGAAATTGCCAACCACATAGAAGCGGGTGCCAGCATCGGATATGATCGAGAGCACGGTGTTGTCAGGCCCCGTGCCGATCGAGGTGTTGGTGACGGAGCCGAGGTCCGCGGCCAAACGCACGATGCGGTTATAGGTGCTGCCGTAGATGCTGTTGAAGCTGCCACCGAGAATGACGGTGCCGGCACTTTCAACGAGGATCGTTCGGACGGCGGAGCCGGAGTTCGCAAGGATGTCCGCGGCTTGCACCGTGCCGGTGCTGTTGAAGCAGGCAAAGGCATTGCGGACGGAGGACCCGGCCGTGGTGAAACTGCCGCCGACCAGGACGTCCGTGCCATTCACGACTATGGCATAGACCACGCCGTCTTGCAGGGCAGCGGTCGTGCCGGCGGAAACGGCCTGGAAGGTGGTATCGAGGGTGCCGTCCGAGTTCAGCCGCGCGAGGCGGGAGCGCACCTTGCCGTCGCCGGTGGTGACGTTGGTGAAGTTGCCGCCGATGAGAATCTTGCCGTTGGCGTCCACCGCAATGGCGCTGACGGTCACGCTTGTGCCATTCAGGGTGGGCGCGGTGAAAGTGCCGTCGAGGGTGCCGTCGGCGTTGAGGCGGAGGATGCCCGTGCTGGGCGAGGTGAAGCTGCCGCCGACGAGAATGCGCCCGTCCGCCTGCCGGGCGACGGCGAAGACCGAGCCGCCCGTGATCGAGGGAGGAATGAACAGGTTGTCCAGCGCGCCCGTTTCTTCAAAGCGGGCTATGCGGGTGCGTGCGCCGCTGGCCGTGGACGTGAATTCGCCGCCGACGACAATCTTGCTGTCTGGCTGCACGGCCATCGCGTAAACGGTGATGCCCGTGCCCGTGATCGTGGAGGTGAAGCTGGTGTCCAGACCGGAGGCTGCGTCAGCGTGCAGACCGACCACGCCCGCCAGGAAGTATGCGAAGACCATCAGGCTCCGCAGGGGGTGAACCGAGAGGATCTTGTTGTATGGCATGGCTGGAATTAGGGCGAGCTGACGGTGAGACGCAGGTAGGTGGCGCCACTGGCCGACTGGCTGTCCCGGACGGTGATTGACGCGGAATAGGTGCCGCCGAAGTAGCTGTTGTCGCCCGCCACAAACCCGGTGCCAACGAGGCTCACGACGTAGGGGTTGCTGCGCAGACCGTTGAAGCCCGTAAGGCTCGAGGTGCCCAGCATGTTCGTGTACGGCGGCTTGATCTGGAGCACATCCGTCCACGTGAGCAGGTCCGTGGAGCGCTGGACCTTCAGGGTGAGGTCACTGCAGCGGTTGTTGAAGGGGAAGGAGGCGGTGAGGTAGTCGGCGGCCGTGGTGGCCGGCGGCACGATCAGGGAGGAGATCCCGTTCTGGATGCTCTGGTAGCGGTTGTCCGAAACGATCGGGTTGGTATCCAGGGCGTATTCGAGGAGGTTCGCGAGACCGTCGCTGTCGGTGTCGGCGTCGAGGTCGTTGATCGTGGTATCGGAATAATGGGAGGCCCAGAGCTCGATGATTTCCTGCCGCGTGAGCTCGACCATCGTGCCCTGGTCACCCACGGCGATCACCACGGAGCCCGTCGAGTTCGTGGCCACGGCATTGAGCGAGCGGCTGTTGATGTAGGGCAGGCTGATGGAAGTCCAGTTGCTGCGCCCGTCCGCCGAGTAGTAGGCGCCACCCGAGAGACCGACGGCCCAGAACTTGCCCCCGCCGTAGGCCATGCCGTTAAGGCCGTAGCTGACCGCGGCGTCAAAGCCGAGCCAGAGCGTGCCACCCGTGGTGCTGTAGAAGAATTCCTCGACCGTCGTGCTGGAGTCCAGGGTCGGGTTCGCCGCGACAAAGATGCTGTTGCCGTAGGCTACTGCGGAGAGCGAGTAACCGCTGACGCCGCTGCCGTTGCTCCAGGACGTGCCGCCGTTGCTCGAGGTGACGGCCGTACCGCTGTAGCCCACGGCAACGACACGGGTGTTTGAGCACGCGACGGAGACCAGCGGGTTCGTGGTGCCAGATACCCGCGCCGTCCACGTCACACCGTCCGTGGATGTGAAGACGCTGCCGGTTTCACCGACTGCGATGAAGGTGTTGGAACTGGACTGGTAGGTGACGCCGAACATGGTCGGCGTGCCGGCGAGGAAATACGAGCTCCACGTCACACCGTTGTCGGTGCTCACCGCGACGAGTCCGGTATCGCCGACGGCCACAAAGCGCCCGTTTCCGTAGGTCACCGCGCGCAGGGTGCGGCTGGTGATGTTGGAGCGGATGGTGGGGTCGGTGTTGATGCCACTGCGGACCCAGTTGCGCCAGTTGCCGGTGCTCGTGTTGGCATTCGGGCAGTAGAGGATGGTGCCGGCGTCGCCGACCGTAACGAACACGTCGTTGCCGTGCGCGATGCCATAGAGCGGCATGTTTGTGCCGTAGGAGATGTTTGCGGGGGTGGGCTGTATCTGGAAGAGCTGGCCCATCGTCGTGCGGTTCGTTTCGCTCTGCTCCTGGATGGCGTTCGTGGAGTCTGCGTCGTAAACGATGTAGAAGTAGTAGTTCCGCAGGACGTCCTGGTTGAGGTAGACGGAGACCTCGTCTTCAGGTGTGCCGTCCGTGACGGCGCTGAGGGCAACAAGGATATCACGCAAGGTCGGCATGGTGACGGTGTTGCGGACCGTCACGCTGGAATACCCGCTGCCGTAGAAGCCGGTCTCGGGCAGGAAGAGTGTCTCGGAATGGGAGCTGAGCGTCTTGATCAGGTAGTCGCTGGTCGGGTCCACGCCGCCCGTGAGGTTCCGGGAGCGGGCGAAAAGTTTGACGTCACTTGTGAAGGGCATGTCCGGGGTGATGCTGCCGAGGCCCGTGTTGCGGATGTTGTAACGGATCTCCGTCATGTCCTCCGGATGGTAGATCTTCTCCGCGCTGAGGGTGGATTCGGGGACGATGAGGAGGTCGGGGAGGCGCTTGATTTCGATATCCCCGAAGTCGCCGTTGGGCTTAACGACGGTGTTGTTGGCGAGCGTAAACTCCGTGACCTTTTCGTAGGACTTGAAGCGGACGATCAGGAAGTACGTGCCGGCGGGCGTGGAGTACGGAAGGTTCAGGTTTCCGGAGAACACGACGCGGTCGCCCGTGGGCGTCGTCGTGACCTGCGCGAACTGGCCGAGCGCGACGTCATCGGAATTTCCGAACGTGCGGTCGAGCGACAGGTGGACCTCCATATCATTCAGGAGCCAGGTCGGGATCGTGTTGAAGTTGGCGCCGCGGTTGGTCGCCGTCACGGTGAGGGGCAGGCGCCCGGTGCCATTGCTGTCACCCAGGATATAAGTGCCAGGGGTGTAGGAGACGCCCGAGATTTCCATGTCCGGTGTGGGCGGCGGGTTGTAAACCTGGAGGTCGTCCACCCAGACGGTGCCCGCGGTGGTGGTGGCCTGCGTGTAGATCCAGCGGATCGCATTCAGCCCTTCCGGAAGCATGAAGCCGACGCGGGCGCCGTTGTAGCCGCCAACGACAAACTGCGTGCCTGTCCACATGACGCCCGTGAGCACGAGGGTGGAACCGGAGGTGCGGCTCGTCCACGTCACGCCATCGGGGGAGGTGATGACGGTGCCCGCGGTGCCGACCGCGGCTATCAGGCCCGCGCCGTTGTGGGTGACGCTCGTGAGGGTCTCCGTGGTGCCCGAGGTCTGGGCCGTCCACGCGACGGCGTTCGCCGAGGTCAGGACGGTGCCGCGGTACCCGACCACGATGTAGCGGGTGCCGTCCCAGACCGCGCCGTAAAGGTCAGAGGTGACGCCGGAGACCTGTGCGGTCCAGGTTTGGCCGTCGCCCGAGGTCAGGATGACGCCGCTGTCGCCCACGGCGACGAACTTGGCGTTGGTGGCGTCCCAGATGACGGACCGGAGAAGGCTCGTGATACCGGAAGCCTGGGCGGTCCAAGTGGTGCCGTCCGCCGAGGTGGATGTGTAGATTTTGCCGGAAGCGCCGACGATGACGTAACGGGCGAGCGCGGGGCTCCAGGCGACGCCCGTGAACTCGGTCGTGACGGCGGAATTTGACCGGTTCGTCCAGGTCGCGCCGTCCGGCGAGGTGAGGATGGTGCCGCCCGCGCCGGTGGCTGCGAACTGCGCGCCGTTCCACGCGATGGCGTTGAGGTGGGCGGTGACGCCGGAGGTCCGGCTCGTCCACGTGATCCCGTCCGGCGAAGTCTGGATCGCGCCGCGCGTGCCTACGGCGGCGAGGAGGGCGCCGTTCCACGCAAGGGCGTTCGTGCTTTGCGCGACGGCAGAGGTCCGCGTCGTCCAGGCTGTACCGTTGGCAGAGGTCAGGAGCGCCGTGCCGGTGCCGTAGAAAACGGCGGTACCTGCGGTGGCATCGACGGTGGTCGTCTGGAGGGTCGCGGTCTGGCCGTTGACGGTGAACGTGAGGTTATCGGTGCTCCCGGAGGTGAGGGTCTTGTAAGTGAACCAGATTTCCGCGGGCCCCAGGACGGTCGTCTCCATGTAGGCCGTCTGCCCCGTGGAGAGCGTCGGGGATTGCGCGACGGTGCCGGTGGCGTCAATGGTCCAGGCCGCGTTGCCGCCCACAAGGAAGGTGGGGATGTCGAGGTCAAGCAGGACGTAGCCCGGCGTCGCGGTGGTCTGTGTGTACTTCCACTGGAGCGTGTGGGTGCCCGGAGTGAGCGTGTAAGACACGAACTGCCAGTCCGTCAGGCCGGAGATCGTGCTCTGGACCACGCCGTCCACGTAAAACTCCATTTTGTCCAACGCGGAAGTGGTCACGCCCTTCCACTTGAAGGAGATTGTCGTGTTGGCCGCCGCGTTCACCACCCGCGTGGCCAAAGTCGCCGTCTTGGTGGCGCTGAGGGCAGGTGTGCGCCAGACCGTCTTTTCCGTGCCGTAATCGTCGGCAACGCTGGACCACACGCCCTCGTCGGCGGCGAAGGTGTAGTTCCCCCACCCTAGCCCCGGTCCCGGAGCATTCGGAGAAGTAACGGGGATCGCCTTCGTGAACGTGTTGTCCGCATAGGAGCCTTCCTTTAGGTCCTGGCTGCCATTCACACGCACGATGACCTGGTACGTGCCGCCCACTACCGTGTTCGGGATCGGCACGCTGAAGTTATGGGTCACCGTGATTCCGGGGTCGATACCGCCGGCGGCGGTCGTGTAGGTCTCCGTTATAAGGAGCGTATCTGAATCCGTGAGCGTCGTGTCTTGGGACAGGTAGTATTGAACGAGGATGCCCGTGTTCCCTGGAACCTTGCCCGAACCCGCGTTCTTCATGTCAAAGCTGCCGACCAGGTTTGCGCCCGCCGCCACGGTCGTGGAGGTGAACGTGAGGGCCGGGAGTGTCAGATTCGGGCCTGAGAGGGAAACGGCCGCACTGGTGACGTTGTTGACGGAACTGTTGTCGGGGAGACCGATCGGCGTGACGCGGACGAAAAGGGTGTAATTGCCGAAGGCCAGGGTTGTCGGAACCTGAAGGGTAACAGCCTGGTGGCTTGTACCGGCGGCGGCGAGCGGGTTGGTGTCGGTGATCGTCGAGCCCCAGGCCGTGTTGTCGTTTGTCGTGTTGATGTCGTTGTCGACAGAGAGGATGAGTTCGCAGCTATAGCCGCCAGTCGCTATGGCCAGACCGAGGTTTTCGACATCGAAGCTGATGACGAGGTCGATGTTGGTGCCCAGGGTCCCGAAGTTGGGAACCGAGAGCCCCTTGACGTTCAGGTCTACGGCGACAACGGTGATTTTGGCGCTCTGGGTGTTGTTGCTCGTATCCGCGTCCGGAATGCCGTTGTTGGAGGAAACGGTGATAAAAACCCAGTAGTCCCCCGCCGTTAAGTCGGAGGGGACCGTGATCGAGCGGGAAATGGCGGATGAGGTCCCCTTTGCGAGGGCTGTCGTCGTGGTGTAGGTGTCCACCAACCGATCCGTCGTCGTGCTGAGCGTGGCGTCCGTGGACAAATACATCTGCACCTTGAACCCGCCACTGGCGTTGGCCTGCCCCACGTTGCTGACGGTGTAGGAGAAGGTCTGCGTGGAGCCAAGACCGATGGAACCAGCGGGGATTGTGGGCGCGGAAATGGCAAGGTTCAGTCCGATGACGGACTGCTGGGGCGTGTTGATCCAGATCGGGTTGGTCGAGACGTCACCCAGACCGAGTTGCCCGTTGGCATTGTTGCCCCACGCATAGACTTCGCCCAGGTTGTTGACGGCAACCGTGTGGCCGACATGCCCCGCCGCGTGGACCCACGTATGGCTGGCACCGACCTGCGTGGGCGTGTAAATGGGGCTGGTGTTAGACTCACCGCCAAGGCCAAGCTGACCGAGCGTGTTCGAGCCCCAGACGAAAAGCTGGCCGCTGGTCGTTATGGCAACCGAGTGGTTGCTGCCGGCCGCGACCATCGCCCAGTCCGAGCGCGAGCCGACGCGAGCCGGGCTGTATTGGAGGGTGATGGCGCTGCCGAGGCCAAGGGCGCCATTCTGGTTATTACCCCAGGCCCACAGGGTGCCGTCCGTCTTGATGGCAAGCACATGACCCGAGCCCGCGGAAACAGAACGCCAGTCACTGGCCGTGCCCACCTGGACGGGCGTCGTCGAATACATGGTGCCGAGCGTCGGTGCGGACCCGTTGCCAAAGATGCCGGAAACATTCTGGCCCCACACCCACAGGGTGCCGTCAGACCTTACGCCCAGCGAAAAGAAGTCGCCCGAGGCAATGGCGCTCCAGGTCGAAGTGCCGACCTGCGTCGGCGTGTACTTGTTCGTGGCCACGGAGCCGATACCAAGTTGACCGGAGGCGTTGAAACCCCAGGCCCACAGCTTGTTCGAGGTATCGAGCGCAAGGACGTGGTGTGCGCCCGTGGCAACGGACTTGAACTGGGTATTGGTGACGATCTGGACAGGGACGGCCGAGGTCGTGGTGGATGACGGGTCCACGCCCAGCTGGCCGTTGCTGTTGTTACCCCACGCCCAGATACTGCCGTCCGTCTTGATCGCGGCGGCAAATGTGTAGCCGCAGGAAAGGTCCTTCCACGTGGTGCCGGATAGGGTTGTTGGCCCCGCCACATACTCGGCGGAGCTGTTCTGGCCAAGCTGGCCGTCCACATTGCCGCCCCAGGTGTACAACGAGCCACCCGAGGTGGACGTCAGCGCCATCGAGAAATTGGAGCCGGCTGCAACTTTCTGCGCGCGCGCCACGGGGGCCGTTGCGAACGCGAGAAGGGTGAGAACTGTCAGCCAGAATGCGGTGCGGGAAAGGTAGGACAGCATAGCATGCGCGGACCGGCGGGCGAGAGGACCGGGAGCCGTTTAAGGTGGTGGATTTCTATCGTTAGAGTGGGCCAGACGCAAGGGTATTGGCGGAAGCGTAGATCCTTTAACAGGCGCTTAACGACGGCTCCTCCGGGCAGGTGCAGTCGAGGTCGACGCGTCATTTTCGGCGCGATCTTTTGCCGCTTCTTCCTGGACCTTCTTGAGGGTTTCGACTTCGGCCTGGAGCTGGGCGAGGCGCTTTTGGTCTGCCACGGCCGTGCGTTCTTCCTCAATCAGCTCGTAGCTGCGGCGTTCCGTCTCGGACATGCGTTTCACGCCGGGGATTTCCGCGCCCTTCTGGTGGTAGCCCGGAAGCTGGTCGGGAGTGATGCCCATCGTGTGGAGCATACGCGGGTCGACGATGTCGCGGTAGGTGTCCTTGTCCGCGTCGAGCGTCTTTGCCGTGATGAAAATGAGGAGGTTGCGCTTTTCCTGCTGGTTGCGGTTGTTCTGGAAAAGCAGGCCGATGAGCGGGATGTCGCCCAAGATGGGCACCTTCGTTTTGCCGTTGATGCTGTTGTCTTCAGACAAGCCGCCGATGGCCAGCGTGTAGCCGTCTTTTAGCAGGAGTTTCGCGCCGGGCACGTCCGCGGCACCGCCCGCAGCGGGCGTGCTGGTCGCGCTTGCGGCGGAGGAGTCGCCGGGGCGGTTGCGGATCTTGCGGGTGGCAACGACCGGGTACTGGCCGCCGAAGAAATTCTGGTATTCCTGGATGCGGCTGACTTCCGGGTTGACGGCCAGGTTGATGAAGCCGCCATTGGTGACCTGCGGCGTCACCCACAGTTTGATACCCGTCTCAACGTTCCGGACGCTGCCGACCGAGGTGAGGCCCGTCTGGTTATTGATGGACGGCTGGACGACCGGGTTATCCTGACCGATGTGGATGTAGATCGGCTGGTTATCGAGCGTTACGACGGTCGGGTTGGCGATGAGCTTGGAGTCCGACAGCGAGTCCAGGAACCGCAAGACGACCGAGAACTGGTCGGCGGAGAAGACGGCGGTATCCACGCGGCCAACCGAGGTCGCATTGGTGAGGCTGGCCACCGTGTCCACGGCGTTGGTATTGCTGTTCGTGACGGAGTTGTCGAAGCCACTGCTGCCACTGAGCGCGCCCGTGCTCAGGTTTGTGGACTGGGAGAAGTTGTTGCCGGTGGTGACCGTGGTGCTGTTGCCAACCGTGTTGCTGTTGGTGTTGCTGGTGGTGGCGTTGGAGCTCTGGGAGTAGTTGCGGTTGAACGGACCGGCGTTCATGCGGTAGCCGCTTTCACCAAGGCTCGGGTAATCAACGCCGCGGCGCTTGATGTCGCCGTCGTTGATTTCGATGAACCGGGACTCGATGAGGACCTGCGGAGTCCGGCGGTCGAGCTCGCGGATCAGGTATTCGATCTCTTTGAACTGGGAATTGCGGGCGACGATGATCAGCGCGTTCGTGCGCTCGTCCGCCTGGATGCGCAGGCCGGCGAAAAGGGAGCTGATCGGCACGATGAGGTCTTTGGCGCGCGCCCAGTTGATCAGGAAGACTTTGGGCGAACTGGGCTCCTGCTCAATCTGGCTGATCGTCTTGATCTTGATGATGTTGCCTTCCTCGACGAAACCGAAATTTACGGGCTCGAGCACGACCTTGAACACCTGGCGCCAGGTGACGTCGCTGAGCTTGATGGAGGTGCGGCCGACGAGGGTGTCGGGCATGACGACGTTCAGGCCGTAGAGGTCCGCGACGTTGCGGATGATCGTGCGGATGTCTTCGTCAGGGAAGTCGACGGAGATCGTTTCCTTGTCGCGGGGGTCTTCCTTGCTTTCAGCCGCGGGGACCGGAGCCGCCTGCTTGGGAAGCTCAAGGGAGACGTTGCCGGCGCCGTTGGCCGGACCGGAGGGCGGCAGGGCCACGCTGGGGGGCGGAAGGACAGAGGTCGTGCCGGGACCACTGGTGGGCGCGGGCACCACGGAGGTGCTGGTCTGCGACGGCAGGGGAAGGGGTGTGAAGGGGACGTCCACCGTCGGGGCCGGGGCCGGTGCGGGTGCGGGCGGCGGAGGTGTGGGTGTGGGCGGTGCCACGGGGATCACGGGCTCGGGCGGCGGAACCACCGTCGTCGCCTGGTCCTGGGCGAACAGGTTGCTGCACAGCGCGAAAAGCAGGAACAGGAGCGGCAAAAGCGAGATCATCGTGAGGGAGAAGCTAGGGGGCCTGCGACGGGCGCGTGGTGGGTGCGCCGCCGGAAGAGCCTGCCATAAAGGGGCGGGTTAGCGTGGTGTCGTTGAGCCTCAGGGTGAAAGTGTGCGACGTGATGGCGTGCACCGTCACGTAGTAGATCTTGCCTTGGACGGTGGTCTTCAGGACCTGGCCTTCTTCAAGGAGGCCTTTTGGCGAAAGGAGCATGCGCCGCTCCCCCTTGGCGAAGGAGCCTGTGGGCCGGATCGTCTGCGCCATGAGCTCAAGCACGGCCTGGTCCGTGACCACAGCAGGCGTGGTCGGCAGGACGGGGGCGGTTGGCGTAACGGGGGCCGGCGCGTCGGGAATCTGGAGGGCCGTGAAGGGGTTCACCCCTTTCTTCAGGACCGCCAGGAGCGCCGGGTCCTGCCGATCCAGAAACTTTTTGCCGATACCGAGAATGCGTTCCCGGTCCTTCGGGGAAACGATCCGGAGATCTTCGGGCTTCTTGTCTTCCGCAAACGCGGCAGGTGCAAGGGCGCAGACCGCGGCCAAGGCGAGCAAGGCGAAAAGGAGATGCGCGGCTTTGCTCATTTTCCAAGGACCTCCACGTCCATCCGCAGGGCCAGGTTTTCAGGTTCGGTCGGCGCGCTCCGGGTGATTTCGAAGGACCGGATGCGTACGAAACGCTCGCCAAACTGGAGCGCGTACATCATCTCAAGCAGGTGCGGGAAGGTGCCACGCACGGCGAGCTGGTAGCGCAGGAGCTGGTAAATACCGGGCGTGCCGCCGGGAGGCCGGCTGGACATGAGCGGGTCTTCCATGGTGACGCCCGCCGCGCGCTCCATCCCGAAGAAGTATTGCTGGTTCGCCGTGGTCGCCTGCGAGTCCATTAGGCGCGACTCCAGCTTCGTCACCTGCGCCTGGAGCTGTTCAATGTGCGTGTCGAGGTTGGCGGCCGCCGCCGTATTGTCCTCCATCAGGGCCACCTGCTCGTCCAGGGCCTGAGCCTCCTTCTCAAGCTCCGGCACGACGTCCTGCCGGAACCAGTAAACAGCGAAGAAGGCGATAGCCGCCAGGATGCAGCCCACCGCGGTCGGGTAGGCTTTCAACTTGGCTTGTAGCTGCTGGCTGTCCAAAGGCATGGGGGGAAGGCTTAGGAACCGAGGACGAAGGCGATGGTGAAACGGAAGGCTTCGGCGTTTACATCACGCCGGACGGAGACTTCCACTTCCTTGGGGTTTTTTACGAGAGGCTTGATGAGCGGGTGCGCGAGGAGCTTCTGCTTGAAATTCTCGATCAGGGCGAGGTCTTCCGGCGAAACCCCCTGCACCGTGCCGGCGACGACGAGCTGGGTGCCGGTGACGGTCTTTTGCTTGCCCTTGCCGAGCTGCACGGTCTTCACGACTTCGCCCAGGGTCAGGCGGTCGTAATACATCTTGGCCGGGCGCAGCTTGCCGAGTTCGGAAACGAGTTCCGCGGGGATGAAGGGGGGGGTCTCGTAGAAGGTGCCGAGTTCCTGGATTTTTTTCGCTTCTTCGGAGAACTTTTTGCCGAGTTTGAGGGTCTTGTCGTTCTGGCTCTTGTGTTCTTCGATATACTTCTGGGCGGCAGCGACGCGGTTCCCGGCCTCAAACGCGCGCATCTCATTGCTGACCATCAAAAACAGCATCCAGAGGGCGATGGCGACGGCGATGGTGTTTACGATGAAATCCGTGCGGACGACCTTGGTGTCCGGCAGCGCTTCGACGAGGCGAAAATTGGGATGCCAGGGCGGGGCGATGACCTTCTTGGTCTTACTTTTCATTGCTGGCCTCCGCGTTGGCGTTGTACTGGCCCATCAGGGCGAAAAGCCCGAACCAGCGGTTGTCGAGGGTGGCCAGTTCCACGCCTTCGCCTGGGGTGATGCCGAGTGAGGCGAGCCACTTCGGGTAATTGACGGTGAGCTGGTCCACGCCAAGGGAGCGTGAAAGGGCGCCGCCCATCCAGTTCAGGCTCTTGGGCAGGAGACTCAGGAAAATCTGGCCGATGGTCTGGCCCGTCTGCACTTCGTAGAAGCCCGTGGACGCCTGGAGCTCCTTGAGCATCTTCTTCATGAGCGCAGGGCCCATTTCCGTAAAATCGAAGGTGTTCGAGAAAAACAACTTACGCGCGCTTTCCTCGTCCTTGAGGCCAAGCTCGGCCTGGACGACCGGGTACATGGTGTTGAGGCCGTGCGGGATGGGCCGCGTGACGTCGAGGGTGTTACCGTGGAAAATGAACACCTGGGCGTTCTCCGCCGTAATCTCCAGGAGGAGCGTGGGCGACTTCATGCCCTCGAACGTCGAATAACTCATCAGGGCGCCAAGCGTGGCGACACTGCCAATTTCCAGGCTTTCCGGGAAGATGCCGTAGTCGACAACGGTCTGCTGGGCCTGTGCAAACTCCGCCGAAGGCGCGCCGCAGAGGATGATGTCCTTGGGCGTGGCTTTCTCAAACTCAACCTCCGCACCGCCCGCGGCGTGCAGGGCGGCAAATGTCGTCTTCGCCGGGTCGATGCGGAACTGCTGGTTCAGGAACTCCGCCAGGTAAGCGGGGTCCTTCGCCTTCGCGGGGCTGTCCAACGCGGCGCGCCGCACGAAGCGGCCGGGCGTGTAGACGCCGCAGCGCGCCGGCATGTAGAGGCCTTTCTTGGCTTCCATCAGGCTGCGCAGGAACCCATTGACTTCATCGGGCGTGCCTACGGGGCTTTCCGCCAGCTTTTCGATGACAAAAGGGGGATTTAGCCCGCTGGTTCTCGCCGCCAAGATCGCGTATTCCGAGATCTCGACGAAAAGGCCCTTGCTTTTCGTTTTCAGCATCATGAGCGGGTGCCGCGGTTGGGGAGCACCGCAGATACAGATAGGGTATGCGCTGGAGCTTGTGAGGCGGGCAACAAAGCGGTAGTGGCTTTGGAGGTTGGCGAACCTTAGGCTGTTGAGTTCCAATGCCTCAAGCAAAAAAAGTACCTCTCCCAGTAAAGCCCCTAAAGGGCCCTAAAAACCTACTGAGCGGTCCCTAGCCACCCCGGAACGGCAACCCAGGAGCAAAAGCGTGGCTCCGGGGCGGAGGGGGAGCGGGCGGCGGCCAAACGCGTCGAGGCATCGCGCGAACGCCAGAAACGGCAGAGGCCGTTCCCATGGGGAACGGCCTCGACGAATGGGCCCTGCTGTTGTGGGGGAACGCGGTAGGTCCGCGCGGTGCGCTGATGCGCGACCGGGCTCAACCCCAGGTACGCTTCTTGTGACGGTTAAGCTTCGAGCGCTTACGGCGCTTGTGCTTGTTCATCTTCAGGCGGCGCTTCTTCTTAAGATTGCCCATAATCGTGGATTACTGTGGTACGGAAAGAGGGCAAAATGGCATTTCCGCCTCTCCTGTAAAGGCTTTTTTTGCGTCTGAACGTGGTTTAGGGCGCGAAACCGCCCGCCTCCCGCCGCGAGTAGCCCCCTTGGGAGCGTAGTGGCAAACCGACCCCGTGCCGTTGGCAGAAGCGGCCCACGTCGTGCGCGAAGGGTCCGCGTGGAGCATAGCGACAGGTCGCACCCGTCCAGCAAAACGGAAGCGGCCCATGCCGTGCGTGGCTCAGGGTTTTGCGTGGGCGAGGATCTTCTTCCAGAGGACGTTCCATTTGTCCGGCAGCGGCGCGGACACGGACCCAGCTTCCGTGCGGCCCGGCTGGGCGTCCCACGAGATCTGCGCGAGATGCAGGCACAGATGGGGATACAAGGGGGCCTCGCCCACGTCGCCCTTGGGCGGGCGGTAGCCGCGCTTGAGGTCGGAAAGGAGGATGGGGGGCGTGCGCTGGGTGCCGTAAAGGTGCTCGCCGAGGATGGGAAGCCGGCAGTCCGCTGCGTGGATGCGGACCTGATGGAGGCGCGGGAAATCGGTGAGGGCCTCCCAGCGCTCATAGGCACCATGGCGTTCAAGGCGCCGAAAGAGCGTGCTGCTTTTCTTGCCGCGCCGGTGCGTGATCACCAGCTTGGGCGCCTCGTCATGCGCTGTGACGGGCAGGTCGACATCGAAGGTGTCGGGAAGGGGCTCCCAGGGGCGGACGACCAGTTCATAGCGGAAGCGCAGGAGCCGCGACCCGAAGAGGTCCCGCCAGGCGGCTTCGGTGGCCTTCGCCGTTGCGATGAGGATGAGGCCGCTGGCTTCAACATCGAGCGGGTTGACAAGGTGGGCCTCCCCCACCCCGGCTGCCTGAAGCTCCGGCTTGCCCTGCTGGTGCCGCAGGCCGTCGATGATGTTTAGGGGGGACGGGTTCCACGGATGGGCGTCGGCCGCGATGCCCGCAGGCTTTTCAAGCGCAATCAGGTTGTCCGCAACCGCGTGGACAGGGAGGCGCAACGGGGCGTCGCCCAAGAGGGGGGCGGGAAAGCCAAGGTGGGTGGGAAACGGCATGGGACGCAGATTCGGGCTGAGGACTGGGTGAACAAAAAGAGCCCGAAAGGCTGGCTTTCGGGCTCAAAAGGGGGGCTGTGCGACCGCGGGTATGCGACCGCTCAGGACTGGCTTACTTCGCGAAGAGGATCTTCGCGGCGGCAGCCTTGTGACGGGAGACCTTGTTCGGGTGGATGACCCCGGTCTTCGCGGCCTTGTCGAGGGCGGCAATGTAAGCGTTCGCGGCATCCTTGGCCTTCGCGGGATCCGCAGCGGCGGCCTGCGCGTTCTTGGCAAGGGTCTTGAGCTTGCTGCGCGCCATGCGGTTGCGGGCGGTGGCGCGGGCAGTCTTACGGATGTTCTTCTGGGCGGACTTCGTGTTGGCCATTGCTAAAGTGGTAAAGGGTGCGAACCTATGCGCCCCTTTCCGCGTGTCAAGGCTTTCTCGCAGGGAGGCCTGAGGGGCCGAAACCTGCTAAAGGGCCCGCGCTTTTATAAAGCGGTCGACGGGTGCGTCTGGAAAACCGTCTAACAACACGGAAATGCCACCCTGAGGAAAAGAATGACGGCCCAAATGACGCCGCAGGTCCGAAAATGCCTGCGGTAGCGGGCTATCGTCAAACCATCCCCCTTCAAGAACGGCCTTATTTGTTTGAAGGATTTGCACTTCCGCACCGTATCCCGGTCCACGTACCGGCGAAGTAGCAGGTTCGTGACTTTGACCGCGGCGAAGTAAAAGACCGTAAGGCCTAGGATGAGGAGGTCTACGCGGCTCACTTTGTTGGGCTTTTGGAAAGCGCGCTTACGGCGGAGGGGCGGCTTTTGCCGGGGTGGCGAAGGCGACCCAGGGGCCGAGGCGGTGGGCGTCCTGGACTTCGGCGAGGGTGGCGAGGTAGATGGCCTCGTCGGCTTCGGTAAAGCAAACGAAGGTGACGTGCTCGATTTCGCGGTAACTGTGGAGCAGGACGAGGGTCGTATTCAGGGCGATGCGGCTGGCGAGCGCGATGGGAAAGCGGTAGGCGCCGGTGCTGATGGAGGGAAACGCGAGCGTGCGGACCTTGTTTTGCCGCGCCGCCTGCAGGCAGCTCCGGTAGCAGCGGCGCAGGAGCTGGGGCTCCCCTGCCCGCCCGCCGCGCCATACGGGGCCGACGGTGTGGATGACCCACGGGCACGGGAGCTCATACCCGCGGGTGACTTTGGCGAGGCCTGTCTTGCACCCGCCGAGCCGGCGACATTCCTCAAGCAGGCGCGGCCCTGCCGCGGCGTGAATGGCACCGTCAACGCCCCCACCACCGAGGAGGGTCGTGTTTGCGGCGTTTACGATGGCGTCGCAGGACTTCCGGGTAAGGTCCCCGCGCTCCACGCTGATGCGGCTGATGAGGTCCGCGGGCGTTGGTTCGCGCAGGTGTGAGACAAAGCGCTCGGAGGTGCTGGCCGTGCCGCCTACGCCGTAGAGTGCGTTGTCCTCAAAACGCTCGAACAGCTCCCCTGGCCCGAGTGGAGCCGGGAGGCCGTTGGCGCCGCCCGACCACGTGTTGCAAAGGGATTCAGCGGGCCGCAGGAGTCCCACCCCGTAGGCACGGCAGGCACCCGTGGCTCCTGCGAAATGAGCACAATTTGCGCAGGCGTGGCAGAGGGGTTGCGTCATAGCTCTGGCGGGGAAAAGTTAGCGACCGTAAGGGCGCCCTGTCGAACAGGAACCCGAACGTTTTTATATTTTTTTGTCACTACTACCCTTCTGGGGCTTCGCGGGCGGCTTCCTCCACGTGGTGGCGCGTCACAAGGACGAGCGGCCGGATCATCATGAGGCTGCGGCGGGGCTCCACGCCCGGCCCCGTCTCCACGACCACGCGTTTGATCGGGCAACTGGGGTCGATGCAGTGGTTTTCCTCCCGCACCTCGATGGGCGTCCCTTCCGGAAGCCCCCAGATCTGGCAGGCCCAGACGGGGATGGCGCGGAGCGCTTCCTCGCGGACTTCCGCGGCTTTGCGGCGTGGCTTCGCCGAGGCCCCAGGCAGGCTGATGCCGGGGGCTCCCCAGCGGCGCGGTTGCGGCGGCTCGTCCATACGGGGCTACCTGTTAGCCCATTGGCCGCGTGTGCTCAAGCCCGTTGGGTGTAGAGCGCCCGCAATCAGGGCGACATTCGCGGCCGCGCGGCAGGAGCACTGACGTCGGAGGCGCCAAGACGTCCGATTCCGGTTTCCTCGAAAAACCGGCTTCCAGCCCACGGCGGCGGCCTCTGGCTATGAGGGGCGTCGACTCAGGACGTCCGCCTCGTAGGAGCGGACGATGGGGAGCCAATCCGTCTCGAAAGGAACGTCGCAGCGTCTGCAATGTTCTGCCCACACGGCACCCCAAGGTAGGGTTTTGAGAGCTTCGAAGGTGGCCAGGCGCGTGGTGTAATCGCCCGCATCCTCGGCTTCGCGCAGGAGCGCGCGCGGCTCGAGCAGGGCGAGGAGGAGCGCCTTCTGCGTTGCACGGGTGCCAATTACCCAGGCGGCAATGCGGTTGATGCTGGCGTCAAAGAAGTCCAGCCCGATATGGGTGCGGTCAAGGGCGTCGCACCGGACGATTTCCTGGAAGATCGCGCGCGTGGCGTCGTCGAGAATGACGACGTGGTCACTATCCCAGCGGACGCCGCGGCTCACGTGCGTGAGGATACCGGGGACAAACTGGAGGACGCCGGAAATCTTGTCCGCGAGCGACTCGGTTGGATGGAAATGTCCGGCGTCGAGGCAAAGGCAGAGCTGGTTCTTTACGGCATACCCAAGGTAAAATTCGTGGCTGCCGGTGGTGTAGCTTTCCACGCCGATGCCGAACAGTTTGCTCTCAACGGCGTCGATATTCCACGTGCGCGACACCTGGGTGGCGAAGATGGCGTCGAGGCTTTCCTGAAGTCGGGCGCGCGGGGCCTTGCGATCATAGGGCAGGTCCTTGTAGCCGTCAGGTATCCAAATATTGGTGACGACCGGGTTCTGCAGGCTCTCGCCTATGGCAGCACCGATTTTCCTGCAGGCTATGCAATGCTCTATCCAAAACTGGCGGATAGCGGGATCTTTCGCGGAAAGCGTGAAGCCCGTGGCGGCCAGCGGGTGACCAAAACAGGTGGGGTTGAAGTCGATCCCCCAGCCTTTTGCTTTCGCCCAATCAATCCAGTTGCGGAAATGGTCCACGGTGAGCTCTGTGCGTTGCACAGGCTTGCCGGCGGTTTCGGCATAAATGGCGTGAAGGTTGAGGCGCTTGGGGCCCGGAATCAGCCGAGCGGCGAGGTCAAGATCCTGCCGGAGCTCATCGGGGCTCGTAGCCTTTCCGCGATATTGGCCGGTGCTGAGGCAGCCGCTGTTCTGGCCCGCGGTATTCTTTTCAAAGCCCGCAACGTCGTCGCCTTGCCAGCAGTGGAGTGAAATGGGGGTCGCCGCGAGAGTCTGCAGAACCGATTCGGTGTCTATGCCGAGACGGGCATATTGTTCCAGGGCCTTTTCGTAGCACATATGCCGCGTGGGGTATCGTATTGGGTGGGGTGTAGTAACAATCCGTTGACCGTGGTAAATGCGCTACGCGTACTGACCGCCGAACTTGGCTTTGTGCGCGGCGGCGACCTTCGTGTACTTCTCCGCCCAGTAGCGGAGCTCCGAGCGCGCCTTGTCGTCGAGCGTCTTCACGATCCTGCCGGGTGAGCCCATCACCACGGAGCCCGGGGGAATAATCGTGCCTTTTGTCACGAGCGCGCCGGCGCCGATGATCGACTGGCGACCAATGACGGCGCCGTCGAGGATCGTGGCGTGCATGCCAATGAGGCACTCGTCCTCAATCGTGCAGGCGTGGATCATCGCCATGTGGCCGATCGTCACGTAGCGGCCCACGACGACCCCGTAGTCGTCCGCGAGGTGGACAACCGTGCCGTCCTGAACGTTGCTGCCTTCGCCAATCTCAATGGAGTTGATGTCGCCGCGCAGGACGGTGGCGGGCCAGACGGAGGCCTTGGGGCCGATACGGACGTCGCCAATCAGGGTCGCCTGCTTAGCAACGTAGGCGGTGGGATCAACGGAGGGCTCTTTGGCGAGGTGCTGCTGGAAACGTTCTTCGAGCGTCATGGCGTTTGGGTGGGTCTGCCGGAGCCAGGCGCGGCAGGTCGTGCGCGCCGTAAGGCTTCGGCTGGAAAATGCAGGATATATTTGTCGGCAAAATAGGAATCCTGAAGCAGGTCTTCCAGCCGAAATGCCTGTGCAGGGCGAGCCCCGAGTTCCGCATACTCGGCTTCGAGGTCGCCGCCCTTCCAGTAAATGAGGCCGTTTTGCACGCCATGCGCACGACCAGGGCGTAGGCGCCCGCGTATCCATCCTGCGAATACAGGCAGCGTGGCCACGGCACGCCCCAGCACGAAGTCGAACTGGCCGGGCACGGTCTCCATCCGGGCGTGGAGCACGGAGAGGTTGCGCAGGCCAAGTTCATCGGCCATCGCCTGGACGGCCCGGAGCTTTTTGCCCACGGAGTCCACGAGGACGAACTGGGCCTGCGGGAAACATGCGGCCAGCGGCAGGCCCGGCATGCCGCCGCCCGTGCCGCCGTCCATGATGCGGGCGCCGGCACCGGGCTTCAGCCACTTCACGGCGGCGAGGCACGGCGCGAGGTGGTGGCGCTCGAAGTTCTCAATGTCTTTCCGCGAAATGAGGTTGATGCGCTCGTTCCACGCGCGCACGAGCTCGCAGAGGCGAGCCAGGCGTTCCCAGGCGGGGGCGTCAATTTCCGGCAGGAGGGGCTTGAGGTCGTCGAGCGGTGTCATCGTTTGGGTTGCGGGCCGAAGATCAGGGACTTGTCCGGCGCTTTCGGGGGCTCCGGCGGGAGGTCGTAATCGAGGGGATTGCGCGGGTCGATCTGCTGCAGGCGCTCGCGGAGGCGCTGGTAAAGGGCGCTTTCCCAGCGGATCTGCTCGAGGTCGGGCACGGGCACGTTCGGGTTGCGCAGGTCATGGGGCACGATGACCACCGAGATGGCGTCCTTGCCGAGGCGGCGGTAGAGCACGCTGAGTTCATCCAGGGCTTCGGCGGTGATGAGCAGGTCGCACATGTTGGCGACGCCCGTGCGGATGTAGACGGGCTCGGACACGCGGAAGTAGCGTTTGTCTTTCGACGCCATCTCCATGTCGAACCGGTTCGGGTAGTTGAGGCGCAGCGCCAGGCGGCCCTCGATGAACTCCGTCCGCGCGATCTCGTAGATGCCCTCGGGGATGCGCTGGTCGCCGATGACGATCTTGGGGCCCAGGGGGCTCTTCGGGCCGTCGAGTGCCCAGGTCCGGATGAGCTTGTAAGGGGAAGACTGCGTGCCGCGGGCCCAGACTTCGATGCGGGCTTCGTCCTTGAAGCACACGAGCACCGCGTCGTGCGGGGGATAGGGCACGCGGGCCATGCGGAAGAACGTCTCGAACCGGTCGCGCAGGCGGGTCTCCGCGGCGGAGGCGTACGCCGCAAAACGGTCAGGACTCGTGCGTGCGCGTTCTTCGGACTTCCTATGGGCGTGATACGCGAAAGCCAGCCCCATGCCGACGACCGCCACCAGCGCGAGCACAAGGTGGGGGCGGCTTAGGCTTGAGCGGGCCATGGGTCAGCAACAGGGAAAGGGAAGGCGCGGGTTGGCTACTTGGCGGTTTCGCTGAAGCGCTGTTCCCGGATCACGGTCACGCGGATGGAGCCCGGGTACTGAAGCTCTTCCTCGATGCGGCGGCGCATGTCGCGCGCAAGGGCTCGGGCGGCTCCGTCGTTCACCTTGTCGGGCGCAACAATGATGCGGATTTCCCGGCCCGCCTGCAATGCGTAGGCTTCCTGCACCCCGTCAAAGCCTTTCGCCATTTCCTCAAGGCGGCGCAGGCGCTGGATGTAGCCGTCGAGTGACTCCGAGCGCGCGCCGGGCCGGGTGGCGGACAGGCCGTCGGCGATCAGGACGAGGCCCGCATACACGCTTTCCGGCGCTACTTCGTTGTGGTGCGCGGCCACGGCGTTGACCACGCGGGGGTCTTCCCCAAGACGCCGCAGCAGCGATGCCCCGGCGAGAGCGTGGGACCCGGGGACGTCCGAGTCTATCGCCTTGCCGATATCGTGGAACAGGCCGGCGCGGCGGGCAAGATCGACCTCCAGCCCAAGCTCGGCGGCGATCAGCCCGCAGAGTTCGGCGACTTCCACGGAGTGCGCAAGCGTGTTCTGGTTGTTCGAAAGGCGGTAATGGAGCTTGCCCAGCAGGCTGGAGACCTCTCCCGGCACGCGGGCCAGGTGCAGGCGGTCAACAGCCTTCTCACCGAGGGACGCGACGTTGCCTTCCACTTCCTCCTTGGCACGGACCACGGCGTCTTCAATCGAAGCCGGGTGGATGCGGCCGTCCGCAATCAGGCGCTCCAGCGCGAGACGTGCGATTTCACGACGCACCGGGTCGAACGAGGACACGAGGACGCAATCAGGCGTCTCGTCGATCATCAGGGTGGTGCCCGTCGCGCTTTCAAAGGCTTTGATGTTGCGGCCCTCGCGCCCGATGATGCGGCCCTTCATTTCGTCGTTGGGCAGGCGGACGAGCGTCGCCGCGGCCTCGGCCGCAATGTTCGCGGTCAGGCGCTGCATCGTGTCCACAAGCACACGCCGGGCCTCGTCGCGGTACTCGCGCTCCGCCTTCCCCACGATCTCCGTCCGCAGCGCGCGCACTTCGTCCTGGCACTGCATTTCCACCTCGCGGCGCAGCGCGTCACGCAGCTCGTCTTCCGACATCTTGGAGAGCTGCTTGAGACGGTTGCGGTAAAACTGGACGACGTTCTCCTGCTCGCGCTTCCCCGATGCCAGGTCCGCCTCCATGCGCCGGAGCGCGTCTTCATGGGCGCGGGCGTCCTCAAGGGCGCGGTCGAGAAGCTCGCGGGTCTCGCGGGCCCGGGCTTCCTGCTGGTCGAGCTGGGCTTTGCGCTCGTCGAGGGTCTTCTGGATATCGACGCGCTGACGGTCCATTTCCAACTGCATCCGTGCGCGAAGCTCACGGGCCTCAAGGTCCGCTTCCTTGCGGCTGAGGTCGACGGCGGTGCGGGCCTTTTCGTTGAGGCTGCGCGCCCAAAGGCGCATGACCACCGCGCAGGCGATGACCACCAGCGCGGCGACGGCAAAAACTTCCAGAAGAGAAAAGCCCGTTGACCCCATGAACACGTTACCGGGCGAGGGGTTCGCCAAACGCCGCTCGTTACGGCCCCGATATCCCACCGCCGTCCTGAGCGACGGAAACAAGCCGACCAAGCGGGCGTCGTGGAGAGCGCCCGGGAACGCGGAGCATAGAAGGGGCATTTCCGCAATGGCAAGGACGAAGCCCACACGAGGGGGCGCTGGCGTTCGGCTTGCAAAAAAGGACGGGCGGGGGCTACTGTGCGTGAAAAAATGAGCGACGAACGCCAGAGGCCCGAATGGGCACCCGACGGGGCCGACCCCCACCACTTCACCTCGTTTGTCATGAAGGGGGTGGACGGCGGACATGACGGCTTGCCAGGGCAGGTCGTCGCGCCCTCCCGCCCCGTGGTGAAACCGCGTCGCAAGCTGACCACCGAAGACTACATCGCGGGCGTGCTGGCGGGCGACCGCACGATCCTGGCCCGCGCCATCACGCTCATCGAGAGCCAGGCGGACGCGCATCAGGCGCAGGCGCAGGAAGTCCTGAAAGCCGTGCTGCCGAAAACGGGCAATTCCATCCGGATCGGCATCACGGGGGTGCCGGGCGTGGGCAAGAGCACCTTTATCGAGGCATTCGGGTCCATGCTGTGCGACCAGGGCCGGCAGGTCGCCGTCCTGGCCATCGACCCGAGCAGCGCGGTCACCGGGGGCAGCGTGCTGGGGGACAAGACGCGCATGGAAAAGCTGTCGCGCCACCCGAACGCTTTCATCCGGCCCTCACCGGCCGGGTCCACGCTTGGCGGCGTCGCTCGGAAAACGCGGGAGACCCTGCTGCTTTGCGAGGCCGCGGGGTTCGACACCATCCTGGTCGAAACCGTGGGCGTGGGCCAAAGCGAAGTCACCGTGCGCTTCCTCGTCGACTTCTTCCTGCTGCTCATGCTGGCGGGCCAGGGCGACGAGTTGCAGGGCATCAAGAAGGGCGTCGTGGAAATCGCGGACGCGATTTTCGTGAACAAGTGTGACGGCGCGAACCGGCCCCGCGCGCTCGCCAAACAGGCGGAAATGGCCGGCGTGCTCCACTTCCTGCACCCGGCAACAGAGGGCTGGAAAAGCCGCGCGGGCATCTGTTCCGCCTCGACCGGCGAGCACATCGACGAGGTATGGAAGACGGCCCAGGAATTTCTGGCGGCGACGCGGGAGTCCGGCGTGTTTGAACGGCGGCGCCGCGAACAGGCAATCCACTGGATGCACAGCCTGATCCGCGATTACCTCGACCACCTTTTCTACCAGAACCCGTGCATCGCGGACGCCCTGCCGCGGGCCGAAGATGCCATTTCCCGCGGGCGTGCAACGCCGTCGACCGCGGCAAATGACCTGCTGGACCGGTTCCGCCAGTCCCTCAAGGAAGGGCTGTCTTAGCGCCCGCGTTCCGACGCATTTCCTGCCGCGAAGGGCGTGTGTCCTGAAGCAGTTCTAGCTTCAGGTTGTCGCACGAAGCGGCCTGGCTTTTCCGTCCGCGCCAACGCGAGGATGGGGCGTCCATACTCCCAAGAGCCGCATTTCGACCCGTGCAGCTGAACGAATCGGCCCACGCCGTGCGTCCAGCACCGGCGACTCAGCGAAGCGGCGGATTACCCGTGCAGCTGAACGAATCGGCCCACGCCGTGCGTCCAGCACCGGCGACTTAGCGAAGCGGCAGATTTACCCGTGCAGCCGAACGAATCGGCCCACGCCGTGCGTCCAGCACCGGCGACTTAGCGAAGCGGCAGA
>CAZQIE010000017.1:0-718 GCA_964593675.1 uncultured Opitutales bacterium | reverse complement strand
TTTACCCGTGCAGCCGAACGAATCGGCCCACGCCGTGCGTGGTCGGCGCACGCGACAACTTAAAGGAGAAGTGCGCTAGACCGGCACCGCGCCATTCTGCACCAGCTTGTTCAGGCGTCGCGCGAGCTCCACATCCTTTGCCGTAACGCGATCCCCGGCGTCGTGGGTCGAGAGCGTGAGAATGAGCCGGTTATACGAAAGGAAGATGTCGGGGTGGTGGTCCATGCCTTCGGCCTCGTAAGAGACGCGCAGGACAAACGCCATCGCCTCGCGGAAGTTCCGGAACTTGAACGGTCGCGTGAGCTTGTCGCCGTCCAGACACCAGCCGGGGAGGTCGTTCAGGGCTGCTTCGAGTTCGTCAGGGGTGAGCGGAGCAGAAGGCATGGTTGGAAACATGGAGGGTGGATTGCGTGGCGCGGGCGAACCGGGGCTCTTGGGCGCGACGGCCAGGCCGAAACGCCCGCAGACCCGCCGCACGACGTACTCGTGCGACGAGTGCTTCCCTAGCCTACCGTGCTCTCGTGAAAACGCAAATACGCTGCGGGCGTGTGCAGCCCTTAGCCGAACGAAACGGCCCACGCCGTGCGCCCGGCACCGGCGACTTAGCGAAGCGGCAGATTCGCCCGTCAGCCCGCCAGAATCGGCCCACGCCGTGCGTGGCGCCGCACGCGACAACTTGAAGTAAAACTGCCCTAGGGCCAATCGACATTTTAGACTG
>CAZQIE010000016.1:0-47622 GCA_964593675.1 uncultured Opitutales bacterium | reverse complement strand
ACCTCGCCTCCGCCCTCCTGTGGCTGTAACCCATATGTCGATTGGCCCTAGCATATCCGGAGCAAACGTGCAGGCCCGGTGTCACCAAAAGTCGCGGACGCGGCCCGGGCTTTACCCAAAAGGCTGGCAATCCCACCGCAAATCGGGCACACAAAGCCCTAGCTGGCAGACCGTTGCAGCACCGGAAAAAATGCCCACAAGGGGCTGGAATAGGACTGCGGCCTCAACGCTCTTACGTGAAGCAGGAATTGCCGGATTTCAGCGCGCTCGTGGAGACCCATTACCGGGGCCTCTATAGGTTTGCGTACAGTCTGGCGAGGGATGAGCACGAGGCGTCAGATCTGGTTCAGCAGACCTTTCTTGTCTGGGCGAAGAAGGGCGCGGAGCTACGCGACCCGGCGAAGGCCAAGAGCTGGCTGTTCACCACGTTGTACCGGGAATTCCTGCGACAGCGGCGCCGCGCCGGGTATACGGCGGTCCATGACGAGGCGCTGCTTGAGGCCGAGGCACCGGCGGTCGCGCCCGAGGTCGTCGAGAGGCTCGACGACACAAAAGCTTTGGAGGCCCTGGACGAACTCGACGAGTGCTACCGGGCACCCCTTACCCTGTTTTATCTCCAGGACCTTTCGTATCGCGAAATTGCCGAGATTCTCAACGTGCCCATCGGCACGGTCATGTCCCGCCTGTCCCGCGGCAAGGCCCTGCTGAAACGCAGCCTTGCGGAAAAGCCGAGCCCGTAACCCTCCATGAACCCGCATCGCCAACACCTGCAAGCCTGCCGTCCCGGCGAACGCGACCTCGCGGAGCCGGAAATGCAGGCCGCGCGCGCGGAACTGGAGCGTGACCCGGCGCTGGCGCAATGGCGGCGTGAGGAGGAGGCGTTTGACCGCGCCTTCAGCGCGAAGCTGGGGGAAGCCCCGGTGCCGGCCGGATTGAAGGATGACCTCTTGAAGGCGCTCGCGGAGCAAGGCGCCCATTCTCAGGAACCGGTGGCCCCGCTCACGCGGTGGCCTGTCTTCGCGTGGTTCCGCAGGCCCGTGGGTCTGTCCCTTGCGGCTTCGATCCTCGTATTATTCGCCGTCGCGGCGCTGTTCCTGGGGCCGCAGAAGCTGGAAGCCGAGCTTCCGTCGTTCTACCGCGACGCGGCGCGGCGCGTGCGCGAGCCCTCGACCGTGCGGCCCGCCGCGACCCAGGAGGAAGTTTCCCGCATGCTCACGTTGCAGCGCGCCCCGTCACCGGGCCCGCTTCCGGTGCGGCTACGGGAACTCCGGAGCACGGGGTGCCGGTCCTACGAATGGCGGGGCCGTTCGATTGGCGTGGTTCAGCTTGTGAACGGCGAGGCCCTGCACCTGTTCATCCTCAATCGCCAGGACTTTCCGAAGGACGCACCGACACAGGTGCCCGTTTTCAGCCAGACGGAAGACTACGCGATTTCCGTGTGGACGGATTCGGGCAGGATTTACGTGCTCATGGGGCCGCGCGGCAGCGTTGTCGTGCTCCAACAATTATTCTGAGGCACGAGGCTGCGACGTCCCGGGCCGCAGGGGGAGAAAATCCCGTGCCGCGTTTTGCGCACGCGTGCCCGTACGGTCGCAATTTCCGGCGCCTTAGGAGGATTTGCCCGAAACACGCCGTTTCTTTTCGCGCTTGATTTCGCCGGGCTCGCAACTATCAAGAAGCTCCATGGCCAAGAACTCTGCCTCTAAGTCCTCCAAGCCCAATTCGGCGCTCCAGAAGCCGGTTACTCCGGACGAAAAGCTCGCCGCTATCGTCGGTGCCGCTCCGCTGCCCCGCACGGAGCTGACCAAGAAGCTCTGGGACTACATCAAGGCTAACGACCTTCAGGACAAGAAGAACAAGCGCCAGATCAATGCGGACGACAAGCTCAAGGCCATTTTCAACGGCAAGGCTTCCGTCAGCATGTTCGAAATGACGAAGCTGGTCTCCGGCCACATCAAGTAAGGCCCGAGGTTACCTCGCCAATAAAGCCCGCCCGGTCAACGCCGGCGGGCTTTTTGCTTTTCTGGCCCCTGGGAACCCCGACGTCGGCCATCGGGGATTACACTGCACGGGGATTGCCGAGGCTCCCGCCACCGCCTACGCTCTCAATGCTTTTCACCACCCTTCCCGAGTGAGCCCGAATTCTTTCTACTCAGACTTCGACACCGCAACCTGGCCTGAACCCCGCCACCCGTCGGAGAGCGACCACCGCACGGCGTTTCAGGTGGACCGCGACCGCGTGGTGTTTTCATACCCGTTCCGGCGCCTCCAGTCGAAGACCCAGGTGTTCCAGTTTGGCGAATACGACTTCTACCGCACGCGCCTGACGCACTCGATCGAGGTGGCGCGGATCGGACGATCCATCTGCGAATACCTGCGGGAAAGGGACCCGGCGCTTGCCCCGGACTTTTTCGTGGACGCCGACCTCGTGGAAGCCGTGGGCCTCGCGCACGACCTGGGCCACCCGCCTTTTGGCCACGTGGGGGAACGCAAGCTGAACGCGTTGATGGCGCCGTATGGTGGGTTTGAGGGGAACGCGCAGACGCTGCGCCTGCTCTGCAACGCGCTCTATGATCGGGCGGACGGCCCGCGCGGCATGAGCCCCACGCGTGCATTTGCGGACGGCGTGCTGAAATACAAGCGTCTGTATTCAGAAGCCCATGACGCCAGGGGCGCGCCTCCGGCGAACCATTTCCTTTATGACGATCAGGCCCCGGTGCGCGCCTTTGTGACAGGAGATGGCCGCACGGCGCTGGACCCGGCTTGCGAGGCCGCACGGGAAAAGAGCATCGAGTGCCAGATCATGGACTGGGCCGACGATGCCGCTTATTGCCTGCATGACGTCCTGGACGGCTTCAAGGCGGGGTTCCTGACGCCAGACCGTGTGGAGCGCTGGGCGAGCTCGCAGAAGCTTGACGATGAGGAAACGGCGCTTGTACGGAAGCTCATCGACCGCATCCATGCGGGCACCGCGGAGCCGGCTTTCGCGTCAAAGGTCGGGGATTTCATCCGGGCCTGCCGACTGAAGCGCAAGGAGCACCCGCTCGGGACGCTCACGGCACGGGTTCGACCTCGATGTGGAGGCCCACGCCGAGAAGGAATGCCACCTGTATAAAAAGATGGCTTTTGAACTGATCTTTCAGGCGCCACGCATCCAGCAGATCGAGTTCAAGAACGGTCTCATCCTGGAGCGCCTGTTCAACGCCTTTGCCGAGAATTACGTGACCGGCCACGCCCGGGGACGCAGGCAGCTCAAGATCCTCCCGCGGACGCTCGCAGCATGGCTTGAGCGCGAGGAATCGGAAGCAGGGCGCGCCCGGTTGCTTTGCGATTACATCGCCGGCATGACCGATATTTTCGCCGTGCGCACGTATCGCCTGCTGTTCGACCCGACCTTCGGTTCGATCACCGAGCTTGCCTGAAAACGACGAGGGCGACCGGAGCAATCCGGCCGCCCTCGCGAAACGGGCACTCGTGCGGACTCGCCTTAGACGGCGCCGCTCGCCTTCGCGGCTTCCTGCACGGCCGCCGAGACACGCTTGACGACGTCGCGGTTGAAGACGCTCGGGACGATGTACTCGGGCGACAGCTCTTCAGCCGAAACGCAGTTCGCGATGGCGGTGGCCGCCGCGAGCTTCATGGACTCGGTGATGCGCTTGGCACGGCAATCCAGGGCGCCACGGAAGATTCCGGGGAACGCGAGGACGTTGTTGATCTGGTTCGGGTAGTCGCTACGACCCGTGGCCACGACGTACGCCTTCTTCATGGCTTCTTCCGGCGGCACTTCGGGCGTCGGGTTCGCCATCGCAAAGACGAAAGGCTGATCCGCCATCGCGTTCAGGGCTTCGCCCTTGATCACGTTGGGGCCAGAGACGCCGATGAACACATCCGCGCCCCTGAGGCTCTGCTCAATCGTGCCATTGAGGCCGCGGGGATTGGTGTGCGCAGCGAGCCACTTCTTGCTGTCATTGAGCTCGGCGAGGCGCTTCTTGCCGATTGCACCGACGCGGTCGCACACGACGATGTCGCGCGCACCGGAGCTGAGAAGGATCTTGGTGATGGCCACGCCTGCGGCACCGGCGCCAGCGATCACGATCTTGAGGTCCTCCATGCGGCGGCCGGTCAGGCGCAGGCAGTTCTGCAAGCCGGCGAGAGTAACGATGGCCGTGCCGTGCTGGTCGTCGTGGAAGACGGGGATGTCGAGCTCGGCCTGGAGACGTTCCTCGATGTCGAAGCAGCGCGGGGCCGAAATGTCCTCAAGGTTGATGCCGCCGAAGCCAACGGAGAAGTTCGCGACGGTGCGGATGATTTCGTCGGAATTCTTCGTGCGGAGGCAGATCGGGTAGGCGTCAACGCCGCCAAATTCCTTAAAGAGCATCGCCTTGCCTTCCATGACGGGCATCGCGCCTTCCGGGCCGATGTCGCCAAGGCCAAGGACCGCGGTACCGTCGGAAACGACGGCGACGGAATTGGCCTTGATGGTGTAGGCGTAGGCCTTGCGGACGTCCGCGGCAATGGCCTCGCACACGCGGGCAACGCCGGGCGTGTACGCGAGCGAAAGCTGCTCACGGGAGGTCAGGGCAATCTTGTTCTGGATCGCGATCTTGCCTTCCCTGTGGACGGCGAAGACGCGGGGAACCACGCTATCGACGCGGAGCCCTTCAAGCTCCCGGAGCGCCTGCACGATCCTTTCCTCGTGCTGCTCGCTGTGGCACTGCACGGTGATTTCGCGCGTGGTTTCCTTGGGCGTGCTGCGTAGGATCTCAATGGCCCCGATGAAGGCGTTCTGTTCCTGGAAGACCTGGGCGATCCGCGCAAGGGCGCCGATCACGTGAGGATAGGTAACGCGGATGGTAAGGCTGTAGCTGACGGAGGGGCGCTCCTTCAACTGCTGCATGCGTTCAAGCAGTTCTCGCATTTTCTGGGTGGACGGGTTGGGAGGTTAGGACCCTACGAAGAGACGAAACACGTAGGAAGGGAACAGGCCCAATAGAATTGTCGCTACGCCTAGAAAGCCAAGATAAACGTAATCCACGGCTTGGGCGCGGCATTCCGGCACGCTGGCGGACTCCTTCGGGAGAAGCAAGACCTTGAGCACCTTCAGGTAGTAGTAAAGGGCTACGGAGCTGAACCCGAGGGCTATGAACACGAGCAGGTAAAGGGGATTGCTCCACGAAAAATCGAAATTCCGGAGCGCACCGAAGAAGAGGAAGAACTTACCCGTAAAGCCCGCAAGGGGCGGCACCCCGGCCAGCGACAGGAGGAAGATACCGAACAGAGCACACACGATCGGAGAGTGGCGCCACGCGCCGGCGAGGTCTGCGAGATCGCCTTCTCCCCCTACCCGCTTTTCGAGCACCGTGATCGCACCAAAGGCGCCGAGGGTGGCCACGGCGTAACCGATGACATAGTAGTAAACGAGCAGGAGCGACTGCGGCCCCGAGCCCGCACACAGGCCAATCAGCATGTAGCCTGCGTGACCGATGCCGCTGTAGGCGAGCAGGCGCTTGACGTTGCTCTGGCGCAGCGCGCCGAGATTGCCGACGGTAAGGCTGGTGAGCGCGATGACGCCGAGCAACGGCGCGAAGCGCAGGTAGTCGAAGCCGAGCGATACGCGGGCAATCGAGATGAGCACGAGGACGCTTGCGATCTTGGAGGCGGAAGCGATCCAGCCCGAAATGGGCGTGGGGGCGCTCTGGTAAACATCCGGCGCCCAGAAATGGAACGGTGCCGCGGCGAGCTTGAAGCCGAGGCCGCCGATCACCAGGAGCAGACCGGCAACGGCAAGCGGAAGCGGCTGGGCGTTTTCGCCATTGGCGATCGCCACAAAGATCGAGCGTATGTCGAACGTGCCGGCCGCGCCGTAAAGGAACGCGATGCCCAGGAGCAGGAGGGCCGACGAGACGCCACCAAACGCGAAATACTTCAGGGCTGCCTCGGCGGCGCCCGGCGTGCCACGGCGCAGGAAGACGAGCGCGTAGAGCGTGATGCTGAGGGTCTCAAGCGCGAGGAAGATGATCAGCAGGTCATAGGTCATGACCAGCATGTTCATCGCCAGCAGGCCCAGGCCTATCAGTGCATAATATTCACTGACGTGCTCCGTGACCGGGCGCGAGCGGCTGAAAAACAACGTGCCAACGGCAAGGATGTTCAGCACGCCCTTCACCATGATGACGTAGGGCACGTTCGCGAGGGGGAAGATCTCCGACACCGTGTCCTCCCGCAAGAAGGCCTGCATGAGGAGGCCGACCATGCTGAAAACGAGGCCGGTGAAGAGAACGTCCGCAGAGAGGCGGCTCCGCGTGAGGATATCGGCGTTGCGGAACTTGGCGTAGTCGGCTCCGAGAGCGACAAAGACGGCGAGGAGGATCGGCCAGTCCGGCAGGAAAACGCGCGCAAGCGTCAGGTAGTCCATTGGGTCGAAAGGGCTAGTTGTTCAGGAGGCGCACGAGGGGCGCGAGGCTTGGGTCTATCAGGCGCGTGAACAGGCCCGGTGCGATACCCATAAGAAGCGAGGCGCCGATAAGGAGGGCGCAGCCGGCGGTCTCATACCACATGGGCCCCGGGTATTTCTCGGGGTCGTGGCCGGCACCAGGGGTCTGACGCTTGCGGAAGAAAGCTTCGTGCACCTTGACGAGGGTGTAGGCGAAGGTCGCAAAGACACCAAAGCCCGCGCCAACGAGGAACCAGCCGGAAAGATCGGGCTGGCGCCACACGCCGATGAGGATGTGGAGTTCCGCGACAAACCCGCTGAAACCGGGAAGGCCCATCGAGGCGAGGCCCGCCACGATGAAGAGCCACGCGATCGGGGGCATGCGGTCAATCAGGCGGTCGAAGTCGGCCAGCTGGCGCGTGTGCGTGCGTTCGTAGACCATGGTGCCGACGATGGCGAAGAGCAGGGCTCCGATCACGCCGTGCGAGAACATCTGGAGCACGGCGCCGCTCAGGCCCACGGCGTCAAGGGTCGCGAGGCCCAGGATCACAAAACCCATGTGGCTCACGCTGGAGTAACCGATAACGAACTTGAAGTCGTCCTGCCGCAAGGCCGCGAGCGCGCCGTACACGATACCGACGACGCCGAGCACGGCTACGAAGGGGGCCCAGAACTGCGCACCGATCGGGAGCACGCCCATCGCGACGCGCAGGCAGCCGTAGGCGCCGAGCTTCATCACGACACCCGCGAGCAGCATGGAAGCGGCCGTCGGAGCGGCGACGTGGCCGGTGGGCGCCCACGTGTGGAACGGCCACATGCCGGCGAGCACCGCGAAACCGAGGAAGAGCGCCGGGAAGAGCGCGATCTGGAAATCCGCGTCAAACACGCCCGGGCGCATGAGTTCCGTCAGGCTGAAGGTCGCCTGTTCCGCGCCGAGCCCGAGGGCCAGAAGGCCAAAGAGCGCGACGGCGCTGCTGGCGAACGAGAAGAGCACGAGCTTCATGGCGGCGTATTCGCGCCGCGTGCTGCCCCAGATGGCGATCAGGAAGTACTTGGGCACGATCGCGATCTCGTAAAACACGAAGAGCAGGAAGAGGTCGGTGGAGATGAACACGCCGTAAACGCCGGCGATCAGCACAAGGTAGAGCGCGAAGAACTCCTTGATCCGGTAGGAGATACCCCAGGAGAAGAGCACGCCGCAAACGGCGACGATGCCGGTCAGGAGGACAAGGACGACGCTGATGCCGTCCACGCCCGTGCTGAAGGAAATGCCGACCTCATGAATCCACGTCTGTGAGAAGACCTGCTGGAAGCCAGGGTCATTCGGGTCGTGAAACACCATGAGCTGCAGGGCGGCAAGGAGGCCCAGGACGCTCGTGAGCAACGCGGTGGCGCGCACGAAATTCGGGCGTGCGGCGGGCATGCACAGTACGAGCACCGCTCCAACGAACGAAAACAGGACGGGCAAGAGCGCAGTCATAGTCTACCGGTAAAGGGTGAGGAGGGAGCGGACGGCGGGTTCGCTCAGGTTCAGGAACGCGGAAGGCACGACGCCGACGAGCACCACCAGTACGGCGAGCGGCACGACGACAAGGGCCTCACGGAGAGTGAGGTCCTGCCACCCTGCGACGGAGGGCGGGCGCTGGCCGGTGAAGATCCGCTGGATCGCTGAAAGGAGGAAAATCGCCGTGGCGAGGAGCGCCGGGATGGCGGCGAGCGCCCAGAGGGGGTCGACCGTGAACACGCCCATGAAAAGCGGGAACTCCGCGGCAAAACCGGCGAGGAACGGCAGCCCGAGCGAAGCAAAGGCGAACACGCCGAAAGCGAAGGTGAGCCGCGGGGCTTCCGTGCCGACTCCGCCAAAGTCGTCCAGCCCGCGCGAACCGCGACGAGACTCCAGAAGGCCGGCGACATAGAAGAGGCCGGCGACACTCAGCCCGTGGGCGAACATCTGCAAGATGGCGCCCTGAAAAGCGAGCCCCTGTCCCTGCATCACCGCAATCGAGCCGTTGGCGACAGCGGAGAGACCGAGCGCGCAATAGGCGACGTGGTTGAGCGACGAATACGCGAGCAAGGTCTTCAGGTCTTTCTGGCGAAGCGCGAGGAACGCTCCCAGCAAAGCGGTGCCGACGCTGACCGCGAGCAGCGCGGGCGCCCAGGCGGTCAGGGCGTCCGGGAAGATGGGCATCACGACACGGATGAACCCGTAAACGCCCATCTTTGAAAGGAGGGCGGACAGGAGCATGCTGACCACGGGCGGAGCCTCCGTGTAGGCGGCGGGCTGCCAGAGGTGCAGCGGTATGAGCGGCATCTTCACCCACAGGCCCACGAGCACGAGCAGGAAGGCAACGGTGTAAAGGGGCCCGAGCACCGCGAGAAGGACGTCCTGCTGGGCGAGCAGGGAAAGCTCCAGAAGGTCAAAGGTGCCCGTTGCCGCAAACAGGAGCTGGAACCCGAGGAGCAGCGGCACGCTGCCAACCACGGTGAAGAGGAAGAACCCGAGGGCCGCATTGTCCCGGCGCGGGCCGCCGAAAAGCTTGATGAGGAAGAAGGCGGGGACGAGGCAGACTTCCCAGAACACGAACCAGTGGAAGAAGTTCAGGGCCGTGAAAGCGCCGAAGAGGCCGGTGAACTGAAGGCACAGGAGCGAGAACCACAGCTTCGGGCGCGGGCTGTCCCACGAGGCCACCACGGCAATCGGGCCCATGAGCGCGGCGAGCAGGAGGATCAGCGCATTTGAGCCGTCGAGCCCGAGGCGGTATTCCACGCCAAGCGACGGCAGCCACGCGTAGCGTTCTTCGAATTGCAGGCCCGCATCCGGGTCAAACCCGGCGAGCAGCGTGAGCGTCAGCCCGAGCGAGAAAAGCGTGGCCAGGAGGGCCAGGACGCGCATGAGCCCGCCTTTGTCCCGCGGCAACGCCAGCATGAACAGCGCCGCCAGGGCAGGCGCGAAGGTGAGGAGGGAAATCATTGGGTGAAGAAGATGGCGTTACAGGTGACGTCCTAGGCAAAAAACCATACGCGCACGCAAAGGAACCCGAAGCACGCGAGGCCGAGTGCCATCACGCGCAGATAACGGGAGAGGAAGCCGGACTGACCTTCGCTCACAACGCCACCGGCGCTGCGGATTGCGGAGCAGGTGCCGTCGAACGCGGCGGAATCAATGCCCTTGCGGTCGCCCTCGGCGCAGAAGGTGCCAAGCGCGCGCACAAAGCGCGTCATGTGGTCAACAAGCTCGGCCCAGGCGTCGTTGAGGAACTCCAGCGCCGCGGCGCAGAATGTCCAGACCCGCCCGACGGTGGCCGCATAGATCTCGTCCAGATAAAAACGGTTCTCAAAAGCGCGGTAGAGGGTGGGAAGTGCCCGCCCCGCGATGTCGGTTTCACCCGCCTTGATGCCCTTGAGCCCGTAGAGGAGATAGCCTACCAGTAAGCCCCCCAGCGCCACGGTCCAGCCCACGACGACCACGAAGGTCGAGTGGTTCACGTGCACGGGAGCGCCGTCCAGCCGCTCAAGCAAGCCGAGCTTCATGGCCACCGCGCCACCCGCGAGCGCGAACACGGCGAGCACGACGAGCGGCAGCGTCATCTGTTTGGGGCTCTCGTGCATGTGCAGGTGCGAGCGGGAGCCGCCGAGGAACACGTAGCAGCACTGGCGCGCCATGTAGAGGGCGGTGAAGAAGCTCGCCACCGCGCAGACCCAGAAGAGGCCCGGATTGTCCTGCGCACGCAGAAGGATTTCGTCCTTCGAGAAATAGCCTGCCGTGAACGGGAATGCGCAGAGCGCCAGAACACCCGCGAGGTAAGCACCGGCGGTGACCGGCATCGCCTTGCCGACGCCGCCCATTTCCCGGATATCCTGTCGGTCTTCGCAACCGTGGATCACGGAGCCCGCGCCAAGGAAGAGCAGCGCCTTGAAGAACGCGTGGGTGAGGAGGTGGAACATGCCAGCCCCCGGACCGCCCACCGCGATGCCGACCATCATCAGGCCAAGCTGCGAAACCGTGGAATACGCGAGGATGCGCTTGATGTCATACTGGCCCACCGCAATCAGCGCGGCCATGAGGGCTGTGATCGCCCCCACCCAACCGACGACCTGGAGCACGTCGGGCTGGAGGGTGAAGATCGGAAACGCACGGGCGACAAGGTAGACGCCGGCGGCGACCATTGTGGCCGCGTGGATGAGCGCGGAAACGGGCGTCGGGCCCTCCATCGCGTCGGGAAGCCAGACGTGGAGCGGGAATTGGCCGCTCTTGCCGACCGCACCGGAAAACAGCAGCAGGGCCGTGAGACCGGCGGCACCGAGGAACGGCAGCAGCGCCGGCGTCTCAATGAACGCCTGAAGACCCGAGTCTTCCAGCATCCCGTTGCCGCTGTCGAAGAACAGGAGCGTGCCGGTGACCTTGAAAGCCAGCAGCAGGCCGAGCAGGAAACCGAGGTCGCCGATGCGCGTGGTGATGAACGCCTTCTTCGCCGCGGCCGCTGCGGAGGGCTTTTCATACCAGAAACCAATCAGCAGGTAAGACGTGAGGCCGATGATTTCCCAGCACATGAAGAACAGCAGCAGGCTGTTCGAAAGCACCATCCCAAGCATCCCTGACGCAAAGAGCGACAGGTAGCAGAAAAACCGGCCCTTGCGCGGGTCATGCGCCATGTAGGAGCCCGCGTAGATAAAGATCAGCAGGCCGACAAACGTGACCATCGCGACCATCGGGGCGGACAGGCGGTCCAGCACAAGGCCGAACTCCACCGGCAGGCCGTTGAACGAGAACCACACGAAGTTGTAAACCTGCGGCTCGTCGGCGTCCCACGCGATACCGAGCGCCCGCAGCGCCAGGACGAGCGACAGGGTCATCGCGCCCACAGCCAGTGCGGAGGACGCCCGGCCACTGCGCGGCCCAAGGATGGCGGACAGCGCCGCGGCCGCCAGCGGGGCCAGCGGGATCAAGGCAATCAAAAGCGGAGAAGTCATTGTCTCAGGGAGAAATTCAGGTGCCGGCTGTACGTTAGCCGCGCAGGGTTTGCAGGTCCTCAACGTTCACGGACCGGTAATGGCGGTACACCGCGATGAAGAGCGCGAGACCAACAGCGGCTTCCGCCGCGCCCGCACCGATCACGAAGAGCACGAATAGCGGGCCCGACAGGGGAGCCGTAGGCGCGGCCCCGAAGTGCCAGAAGGAAAGGACGGCGAGGTTCGCGGCGTTCATCATGATCTCAATGCCGATGAGCACGAGGATCGCGTGGCGTTTCACGAGCGTGCCGGCCAAGCCGATGCAAAAGAGCACGACGGCAACCAGCAGGAAATGGGTAAGCGTGGGCATTGGAACGTCCGTTCGCGGGTTTGTGCGCTAGCGCGCCTTGTTGTCCTGCCGTGCCGGCGGCATGGCGATTGAGATGGCGGCGACCACCGCAGCCGTCAGCAACAGCGCGAGCGCCCACAGCGCCGGCGCGCCTTCGTTCACGATCGCCTTCCCGAGGTCGGCGACCGTCATTCCGGCCGTTACCTGCCCGGCCACCACTTCAGAAGTCAGCGCCACGGGCGCCAGGATCGAGCCGAACAGCAGCACCGCGAACAGCAGACCCCAGATCCAGCCGGGAGCCGTGCGGGCCTCGGCGGACGTCACGCGCCGCGTGAGCATGACCGCGAAGAGGATGAGGATGCCCAGGCCGCCGACATAAACGAGCACCTGCGCCGCGGCCAGGAACTCCGCCGCCAGCATCAGGTAGAGGCCGGCCTGCGCGAGGAAGAACAGGATCAGCGCGAGCACCGCGTATACGAGGTTGCGGAAGGCAAGCGCCAGAGAGGCGCCCGCGACCGCGAGCCCGGCAAGGATGTAGAAGGCGACGTTCATGAGGCGTACTGGTAGGTGCGACGCGGCTGGACGTTACGGCGCGTGATGCGCCCAAGCATGGAATAGGCGGTGCCGAGCACCAGGACCGCTGCCAGCCAGCCGGCGAGCGTGCCCGCGAAATGACCGAGCTGCCGTTCGAGGTGGAAGCTGAGGCCGCAGGCGAAGATGTTTACGAGGTTGAGCGGAAGCAGGAACTTCCACGCGAACGCCATCAGCTGGTCCACGCGCAAGCGCGGCATCGTGCCACGCACCCAGATCATGGCCGCGAGGAGCAGGAAGATCTTGAGGAAGAACCACACGAAGCCCGGAATCAGCAGCGCGTGCGGGTCGTCCGACCAGGGCGGGCGGATATTCGGGCCGCTCCAGCCACCCAGGAAGAGGGTGACTGCGAGGCCGGAGATCGCGAACAGGCAGATATACTCAGCCAGGAAGAACAGCGCGTATTTGAAACCGCTGTATTCGGTGAGGTGGCCCGCGATGATCTCGGAATCCGCTTCCGGAAGGTCAAAGGGCGAGCGGTTCACCTCCGCAATGGAGGCGACGAAGAAAAGGAGGAACCCGACAAAGCCCCAGGGCGTGAAGACGTTCCAGCCGACAATCTGCCCGAGGAACTGGAGGCCCATGTTGTCGCTCGTGATCCACTGGAGCTCCTGCTGCTGCGTGACGATCTTGGCCGTGTTGAGCGTGCCCGTCATCATGACCGGGACGATCGCCGCCATCACCAGCGGAATCTCGTAGGAGACCATCTGCGCAATGGAACGCATCGCGCCGACGAGCGAGTACTTGTTGCGCGAAGACCAGCCCGCGAGGAACACGGAGATGCTTCCAATCGCGCCAAGGCCGAAGAACATCACGACGGCCGACTCAATGGGAGCGGCAGTCATGTTCCGGCCGACGGGCACAAAGGCCAGCACCATCATCGCCGGTATGACGACGAGGACGGGCGCGAAGAAATGGGCGAAACGGTCCGCCGAGCGCGGCACGATGTCTTCCTTCGTGAGCATCTTCACACCGTCCGCAGCGGGCTGCAGGAGCCCGAAGGGGCCGGTGCGGTTCGGGCCGATGCGGTTCTGCACGCGGGCAAGCCCTTTGCGCTCAAGCCACGTGGCGATGGCAAAGCAGGCGGCGAAAACGAGCACAAGCGGCACGCTCGACAAAAGCATGCCGACAAGGGTCGCCAACACCGGGTGCGCGGCGAGCGCCTGCTCAACGACCTCGGCGAGGCGCACGAGGACCTGGTCCGGATTGCTCAGGATCATGACAAAACTTCTTTCTTCGTCTCAGACGGCGTCTCTGCCTTCGGCGCGGCGACGGTGCCAGGCTGGGCTGGCGTCGCAGCGGGCTTGGGGGCCTCGGTGGCCGCGGGCTTGGCGGTCATTACCGGAGCTGTGGTGGGTTTGGGAGCCTCCACCGGCATGGGCTTCTCGGCAGGCGCCGCTTGGGTTGCCGCGACATCGGCTTTGGGCGCGGCCGCGGGCTTGGGGGCCTCCGCAGCGGCCGGTGCGGCGGGTTTGGCAGCCGCAGGTGCGGCCGCGGGCTTGGCGGCGGGGGCGGCAGCCGCGGGCTTCTTCTTGGCCGCAAGGCGGGCGTCCACTTCCGCCGCTTCCTCAGGATGAATCTTCTGGAAGTAGGCGTTGGACTTGCGCAGGCGCGCAAGGCCGACGATCAGGTCCGCACGGGAGCCGTGATCTCGAACTCGCTGTCCATCTTGATCGCGTCAAACGGACAGACCTCAACGCAGATCTGGCAGCCCATGCAAAGCGTCGCGTCGATGTCGAACACCTTCGGGCGCTTGGCCGGTTTGCCCTTTTCGTCCACGTCCTTGACGATGGCGATCGCCTGAGGGGGGCATGCCTTCTCACACGTCAGGCACGCCACACAGCGCAGGCCGGCTGAGGCATCTTCGCCATCATATACGAGGAACGGGAAGTTCCGGGAATACGGCGTCACCGTGTTGCCGCCCTCAGGATATTGGACGGTCGGCAGGCGCTCTTTGCTGACGTAGCTGCCGAAGAAGTTCCTGGCGGTAACCGCCATACCTTTAATAAGACCGAAGCCGAGCATCGTGCAGGCCCTCCCTTTGCGTTAGCGGTCCACTTCGCCGAGGACGATGTCCACGGAGCCGAAGATGACGATGACGTCCGCGATCTTGTGCCCCACGCACAGATCCCTGAGGACAGTCAGGTTTACAAAGGACGGCGGCCGCACGCGGTAGCGGTACGGGTTTGTGGTGCCGTCGCTGACAAGATAGAAACCGAGCTCGCCCTTGGGCGCTTCGATGCGGCCGTAGGCTTCGCCGGCCTTGGGTTTGAACACGCGGCTCGCGGCGCCCATGATCGGGCCCTTCGGGATGTCCCGCAGCGCCTGACGCAGGATCTCCACGCTCTCGCGCATTTCGAGAAGGCGCAGCATGAAGCGGTCGTAACAGTCGCCATGCTTGCCGAGCGGCACGCGGAACGAGAAACGGTCGTAGATCCCGTATTTGTCGACCTTGCGCAGGTCGTAATTCACGCCGCTGGCGCGCAGCATGGGGCCGGTGATGCCGGCATTCACGGCGAGTTCCGGCGTGAGGACGCCGATGCCCTGCGTGCGGCTGATCAGGATCTCATTCTCACAAAGGAGCTGCTCATACTCGTCCAGGAACGCAGGCATGCTTTCCACGACTTCCGAGCACTTCTTCAGCCACGCGTCGTTCACGTCCTGGCGGACGCCGCCGAAGCGCATGTAATTGCACATCATGCGCGCGCCGCTCGCCCATTCAAACAGGTCGAGGATCTTCTCGCGTTCGCGCAGGGCGTAGAGCAGCGGTGTGCCGAGGGCGCCGAGGTCGTTTGCAAAGAAGCCGACGAGCGAGGCGTGGTTCACGAGGCGGGTGAGTTCGCCCATGATCACGCGGATATATTCCGCGCGTTCCGGCACCTGGAGCCCCGCGAGCTTTTCGACAGCCAGCGCGTAGGCCCAGTTGTTCGTCATCGAACAGAAGTAATCCAGCCGGTCGGTGTACGGCATCGAGCCGAGGTAGGGCAGGCCTTCCGCAATCTTCTCGTGGTTGCGGTGCAGGTAGCCGAACACCGGCTTGAGGTCCACGACGGTCTCGCCGTCGAGTTTGACGTCCATGCGGAACACGCCGTGCGTGCTCGGATGGTGGGGGCCCATGGCGACCTCGAGGATCGTGCCGAGGGCGTCGTCCTCACGCACCGTGTACTCGCGGGGGGGAATGGCCGGCGTTGCGGTGCCGGGAGCGTCGTTTTCTGGAAAGGCGATCATGACGGCGGCTATTCGGCTTTGGTGAGGACGTCCTGGTCCGGCGCAGTGTAGTCCCTACGCATCGGGTAGTCCTGGAAACCGTCCCACATGAGGATGCGGCGCAGGTCCGGGTGCCCGTCAAAGTGTACCCCGTAAAGGTCGAACACTTCACGCTCCTGGAGTTCGCAGGCGCGCCAGACGGGCGTGAGCGAGGCCATGCGGGCGGCTTCGCGGTTGGTGACCTGCTTCAGCACGAGGGGCCCCTGCTTCAGGGCCATCGAATACAGGTGATAAACAACCTCGATGCGGCCGGGGACTTCGCGTTTGGTCTCCGTCTTGGTGCCATCGGCAGCCGTCTGCGTCTCCGTCACCGTCTTGGCGAGGTAGTCCACGCCCGTGACGTTGCTGCAGTAATCGAGCTTGAATGCTTCGTCCCCGTGGAGGAACGAGGCGACGTCCACGGCAAGGTCCGAGGGGACGATGAGGGCCCCGGTCGAGGCCTCAAGCGTTACCCGCGGGAAACGGGAAATCACGGTTTCGGGCTTCACTGGGCAGCCTCCGGTTTCTGGGGCTGGAAGACAGCCGGGTTATACGGGGGAACCAGCCCGTGGGCGCCGCACTCCGGCACCGGAAATTCGCGTTCACCCGCCATGTACGCGGGATTCGTCCGGCGCGCCTGCGGGCCGACGGTGCGCTGCTTCTTGATGACTTCCTGAAGCTGGATCAAGCCATGCAGGAGCGCTTCCGGGCGCGGCGGGCAACCGGGAATATAGACGTCCACCGGGATGTAGCGGTCTATGCCCTGGAGCACGTTGTAGCCGGCGCGGAACGGACCACCCGAGATGGCACACGCCCCCATTGCGATCACGTACTTGGGCTCCGGCATCTGGTTGAACAGGCGCACGACCTGCGGCGCCATCTTCTTGGTCACCGTTCCGGAAACGATCATCAGGTCTGCCTGGCGCGGGGACGGGCGGAACACTTCCGCGCCGAAGCGCGAAATGTCATACCGGGCTCCGGCGGCGGCGATCATCTCGATTGCGCAGCAGGCCAAACCGAACTGCAACGGCCAAATCGAGCTCTTGCGCCCCCAATTGTAGAGCCAGTCCACCGTCGTGAACACCACGCCGGACTTCTCGAGCTCACGCCGGGTGGCCTCGTCCGAGGCATCCGGGAAAGCCGCGCCCGCCGCTGAATTGCTGCTATCGGCACTCATTTCCAATCAAGGGCTCCCTTCAGCCACAAATACACGAGACTTTCCGCCAGAATGACCATGAACAGGCACATGACGACGAAACCGCCTAGCCCGATGCCCGTGAACGCAACGGCCCACGGGTAGAGGATGACGGCCTCGATATCAAAAATGACAAAGACAAGGGCGTAGAGGTAGTATTGGACTTTGAAAGGCACCCAAGGGTCCCCTTGTGATTCCAAACCGCACTCGTAGATGGCACCCTTCTCGGCACCCGGCTTGCGCGGCGCCAACACCCAGGCGATCCCGAGCGGTGCCAAGGCGAACACCACGGCGATCAGGGCGAATAGCGCCAGCAATAAGTAGTGATGATGCGCGACGTCCATCGTGATTAAATTGTCTAATTCTGGACACTCCTGCTTCAAGGTTATTCTTCGCAGGATAAGGGTTTCTTTCTACTAATTGGTTAAAAATATTCTCAATCAACAACTTGCGAGAGCCCCAATTCGAAGCTCTATAAAGCCTCGTTTGGAGGCTGAACTTAAAGGGGAGCGGATTTAACACCCCGGCGGCCTTAAGGGAAGCACGGATTTCAACGATCCCCCGCGTTGAGGCAAATCAGGAAACGCGGGACCGTTCCAGAGATATAGAGCGGTTCCACTCCAAGTTGTCGCTCTCGTTCACGGCGTTCCAAGACTCGCGCCGACGCGAGGTTGGGGCGTCCCATACCCCGCCAGCGCGGCGGCAGACCCGCCCGTGCAGCTTTTCAACGTAGGCGGCTCAAGGCTTGCGTGGCCACAGTGCCGTGCACGCGACAAACTTAAAGTAGAAATGCTCGGGCCTTTGCGCGGCTGTAAGCTTGCGGCTCCGGGGCCGCCCACCCCACCGTGACGGCATCACTTCGACGCAGGCGCGCCGGGTGCAGGCTGTTCGGGCTCCAGACCGAGCTGGGCCTCGGCCTCCTCAAGATCAGCACGTTGGATCTGGCGGGCATAATGGCTGACCGTGCTGCCCGGGAGGAAGGATTGGCCGGTGCCGGACATGAAACCGAAAGACTCCACAACGCCGGGGAGTTGCTCCGACAGGGGGGTGTCCAAAATAAGGGGCTGGGCCGAAAGCGGTCCCAAAATCTCCCCCTTCTTTGGCGGCGGCGCGAAAACGAAACGCAGGACGCCGGGGTTGACGGTCACTTCCTCGATCTCGGTGACGTTTACCAGTTTGCCGTCAACGTAGCTTTCGCTGCGGTAGGCGAAGGGGCCGGCCTCGGTGCGGCGGTAACGTTGGAAGCGCACCTGCATTGTCACCCACTGGCCTTTGTAGAACTCCCTGGCCTCCTGCCGCAAGATGTCGAAGGTATCGGGGTCGAGTTGATATGTGATTTGCTCGCCGCCGGGCACGGTTGCCCGAATCTGGTGGAGCTTCTTTCTCAGCACGCGCACGGGCTCAAGCAGCTCGTAGGCATACCCGCGCTCTCCCCAGTACATCAGCGCGTCAAAAATCACTGCATCGCGGGCGAAACTCATCGCTTCTTCGGGCGCCATGGCTTCGGCTTCATCCAGCGCTTGGCCGGGCAACCGCTTCCAGGTCTTCGCCCCGTCGTGCCACTGCACGTAGCTACCGGCCACGGTGGGCACCTTCAGGAGCACATAACGGGGCGCCTTCTTCAGCATGAGGAACGGCGCCTGAGAGCCGTCTTCAAACGTTGTTTTCCCGATAATGCGCACAACGTGCGTCGAGCGCATGGTAAGCGCACCGCCTTGCGCTTCGAAGTGCTTCGAAAGGATTTCCTGCAGGGTGAGCTCTCTTGGGGCATCCGGCGCGACAGGAGCAACGGCCCCACTTGCGGGTGCAGCCGCCGGTTGGCCTGCGTGCGCAGGTGCTGCAGGCGATGCCGCAGGCGCGGGCACGGGCTGCGCAGCAGCGCCTTGTCTGGCAGGTTCTGAAGCGACGCCTTGGGCTTGGGCGGAGGCCACGCCAAATGCCACTGCAACGAGAGCAACCGCAACGGTTGGGATAAGGGGCCGAAGGGGTTTCACCACGAGTCAGATTTTGAGATTCCCGGCAGCCCGCCAAGCCTTTTCTCTGTCCCTGGGGGAGTTGCCGTGCCGCGAATGGGGAACCCGACACACCTGTTCGAACGCCCCCGACTTTTGCAGGCAAAAAAAAGCCCCCGTGGCGCATACCACGAGGGCTAAAGAGGTGCAGTCCTAAGGACTACTTCTTCGCGCGGAACCGGCGGACCATCGCGAAACCGAGCGCACCGAGCCCGAAGATCGCGGCATAGGTGGACGGCTCAGGAACCGTGTTCAGTTCGAGCTGCGAAATGGTCATGTTAAAGGTCGCGCTACCGGCAGGATTGCCACCACCAAGATTGAAGTCCGTGATGTTGGTCTTGTTGAACGCACCCCAGGTGATCGGCACGTACACCGTGGTCGGCGTGCCTACCGCGAAGGAGCTGGTCTGAATCTGGATCGTCGCAGTATCCAGGTCATTGTTAATGAACTGAAGCTTGAAATACTGCGTCGTGTTGCTCCCGCCGCGGCTTGCCGTAACGACCAGGTAATTATAGCCAGTCGCGTTGATGGCCTGGAAGTATTGGTAGCCGCTGATATCCGTTGAGTTGACGGTCATCGCACCACCAGACCACGTCACGGTCGAACCGGCAGCCCACGGTGAGGTCAGGGTGGCCGTGCCTTGGGCGTTGAGATTGCCAAGCGAGATCGCCGCAGCCGAGGCGGACGCCACAGCCATGGCGAAGATTGCGAGGGTCGTTGTGACTTTATTCATTGAGCGCTTTTTGAGAAATCCGAACTGTCAGTTAATGGGGAGATACTTAAGGCAGAGTATATGGGAGGGGAATGGTGGCTACTCCCGTACCCGAGCCCAGCAACCGGACCATAATTGGCCTGCCGGCAGGAATATTGTAGGAGGTGCGGTCAGTCTGGGCCGCATCGCCCTCGCGCTGCCAGCGGTTGTTGACGGAATCGAAATAGAAAGACAACCAGGTTGTGCCGCTCCATACCTGAAGCAGGTCCGCGTTTGCGCTGGCCGTCGAGTAGCTATTCCACGAGGTCCAACTCGGAACGCGAGTCTGCAGGCTGAGGGCGCCAAGTGTCACGTCTTTCGGGAACCCGGTAGAAACAAAGGTCGTGCCAGGCTGGGTGAGCTTGACCGAGGACTTCACATCGGGAACGTTGCCCGTCATTGTGAAGGTCAGGTCCGTCGCGCCAACACGGTTGAAGAAGATGCCACGGTCGGGGCGGAGAACGTAATTGTCACGCGTCGGGCTGCCCGCCGTATCGGAGTCACGTTCCCACCGGCTACGATCCGTATTGTAGTAAAAAATAAGCCACGATGTTCCCGTCCAGATGCACACTTTATCCGAGGCACTGGCGCTTGTTCCGCCCAGGATGCCGGAGGAACCCGGGGTGCCAAACAGGGAAAGCAGTGTGTCGCCCGGGATAATCTCGTAGGTGTCCGTGCCGGTGACGATGCCAAGCGTCGTCAGGTCCGTGCCCTCATTGTTGACGTTGACGCGGGTAGACGTGTTCGCGGTGGTCGTGATCTGGAAGGTGCGACCTTCTGCAGAGCCTTTGGTAATACGAATGAAATACGGGGAAGAAGCGTTGGAAAGCTCGCCTGCGCTCCAGCCGGCGCTGGAATTGTCGATGTAGTCCGCACCGACTTCCGTGATGATACCGGTGGCGGCGCCCGTGATGGAGGCCGAGTCACTCAGGGGAATGGCGATGGCGCGATAGCTGCCAGTCGGAATGGTGTAAACCATACCGCCGACAGGGCGCGTTACGGCTTCGGCAGCAAACGTCACGCTCGGGAGAGCAAGAAGGCCGAGGGCAAGGAGTGTCTTCTTCATTGGGGTAACTGAATAAGGGGTCTCAGGCGGGACCGCAGGGGCATTCCGGCAATGACGGGCCAGATCATGGCGCGCCAGTAGGATGTCGTCAAGCCGCTGCGGGCCTAGCTTGGTTAACCCCACAAGTTTCGCCGTTCCCCTTTGGCATGGCAAGTCAGGAATGGATCACTCCGCTCAAACGTTCAGCAGAAACGCTCCAGTTTCGGTGACGGTTTCTTGCAATTATATATCAATATCTTCCAGAACTTGCCGAGCCAAACTGCGAGGCCAAGGCCCATGTAAAGGAAGATTAAAAATCTCTCCAACAAGTTCACGGCGGTTCAGACGTGACCAGGGATGGGCGAAGCTTCCGCGAAACGCCGGCTCGAGGCGGGTCGTTTTTTGCACGCTCACCGCGAGTCTTGGCCTCGGAGCCTAGCCCCCCCCCCACACACACAGGCATTTCGCCCCCCGGCCAGCCTGCAGTGGTGACGGGGTACGTCCGCGAGGCGCTTTACAGGATGGAGGATTGGCTTTCTCCTCACGCCCTGTCTTTAATGGACGGTCTGGTCAACGGGTGTAAAGCCACTGCCCAAACGAGCTGTTGCCGCACGGCTAAAGGGGTTCACCTAAAGTTGCCGCGTGCGCCGACGCTGCGACGGGCGTGGGAGCGTGGGCGCCCCATCCTCGCGACGGCGCGGACGGACGAGGGAGATCGAACAGGTGCGACAACTTGATCTGAATGTGTTTTGAAGTGAAGGGAAGCAAGGGGGAGGACCCGATTACGCGCTTTTTTGCCGCAAGTGAGGCTTGACAGCCAGGGCGAGGGTGCCTTTTCTTCTGCACTTTTCCGCTCGCCCGGTCGGGTGCGTCCCGCATCAGACCTTTCGCAAAACCGCGAGAAGGCGACGCGATCAACCCTTTCCTTACAGAGAAGAAAACATGGCACTGAAGATCCGCCTCCAACGCCACGGGGCCGTCCACGCCCCGGTGTTCCGCCTCGTCGTGTGTGAGTCCGCAAACCGTCGCGACGGTCGATTCGTCGAGATTCTCGGCACCTACAAGCCGAAGGCTCGCGGCAAGGATGTCGAAGTCTCCTTTAACATGGAGCGCGTCGGCTACTGGATGAGCGTGGGCGCCAAGCCCAGCGAAACCGCCGCCGAGCTGATCAAGCGCGCCCAGAAGGCCGCTGCCGCTCCGGCCACGGCCTAACGCACTGCGCCGGGCGCCACGCCTTGGCCACGAATGCGGCCGGAAAGCCGCTTCAAAAGGACACAGGGGATTCCTCTGTGTTCTTTTGTTTTATCCCGAACGCACCGTTTTGAAACAATGCCGGAACTGGTCGTAGACCTCCTGACGCTTTTCCCCGCGATGGTGGAAGGGTTTTTGAAGGAGAGCATGGTAGGGCGCGCGATTGAACGCGGTCTGCTCGACGTGCGCGTCCACAACCTGCGTGACTGGGCAACGGACAAGCACCGGACGACGGATGACCGCCCGTTCGGCGGTGGTGCCGGCATGGTGCTCAAGCCCGAACCGCTGTTCGCGGCTATTGAGGCCCTGAAGACGCCCGAGACCACGGTTGTTTATATGTGCCCGGACGGCGAGCCGCTGACCACTCCCCTCGCCCGCGAGCTCTTGGGCCAGAAGCGGCTGCTCGTTGTCAGCGGTCACTACGAGGGCATTGACGAACGCGTGCGCGATACGCTGGTGGACCGCGAGGTTTCCATTGGCGACTACGTCCTCACCAACGGCACACTGCCTGCCGCCGTCATGATTGATTGCATGGCCCGGCAAGTTCCCGGTGTTTTGGGTGAAGAAATGTCCTTGACGCAAGATTCCTTCGTCAACAACTTGCTCTCTTTTCCCCAATACACGCGCCCAGCCGTGTATCGGGGGATGGCTGTGCCAGAGGTGCTCCTCGGCGGCGATCATCAGGCGATAGCCCGGTGGCGACGCGAGCGACAGGTAGAGAGAACCCAGGCACGGCGGCCCGATCTCCTTTCAGAAAGTCAAACATAGTCATGAAGCCCGTCATTCGAGAAATCACTCAACAGCAGCTCCAGGCCGACCGCCGTAATTTCAAGGTGGGCGACGGCGTGCGCGTACACACGAAGGTGCGCGAGGGCGACAAGGAGCGTGTCCAGATTTTCGCTGGCATTGTGATCGCGCGCAAGGGCACCGGCATCCATGAGACGTTCACCGTCCGCCGCATCTCGTATGGCGAGGGCGTGGAGCGCGTCTTCCCGGTGCATTCGCCGAACGTCGTGAAGATCGAGGTGGACCGCGAGAGCGTGCCGATGAAGGCCCGCCTCTACTACCTCCGCCAGCGCGTTGGCAAGAAGGCCAGCAAGGTCAAGGAGCGCCGCCTGCTTGAAGGCTACGCCGGCGCCCAGCAGGAAGAGGCCGCTGCCGAAGCCGCAAAGGCGTAAAGCTCAAAGTCGTGACGCGAAAAAAGCCCGGTCATTTTTGGCCGGGCTTTTTTGTTTCCCCTGCGGACCGCGCGGAGCTTGCGGGACTGCGTTCTGAGACAAGGGGCACGCTCCGTTCGAGTTGCCGCCGTCCGTGACTCCTGCTCCGCGCCGCGCGAGGTCTCCGCGCACGGGCGTAGAATGGGAACGTGTACTACGTCGCCAGAGCCGGACTACCGGACGTCGAAGACCTCCACTTCGTAGGCTTCTTCGAGCACGGCGCCTTTTTTCAGTTCCACGGCACCCAGGTTACTCGGGCCAAGTGCCATGAACGCGAGGTGGTCCTCCATAACGTAGAGCGGGTTGTGCTGACGCTGGCGGAACGCCACACCGGCGCGCTGGACAGGCCACGTGCCGTCGATGCTGCCCACGAAGGAGACCTCGGTGGGGCGCGCGCCCATCAAGTCCTTGAAGTCCGTGTCGCGCGTCGCGCCGTCGACTGTAAGGGTGTGGTTACGGGTCGAGCCGCCAAAGTCGCGCCGCAGGCGCACGGCCAGGCCATGGTAGTTGACCTTGCCGCCGGAAGGAAGCCCATGGCTCCACTGGCTTTGGATGAGGGTGACGTCCCGCTGGGCCGTTATGCGTGTTTGCCAGGCCCACACGAAGGCGTTTTTAGCGGGCTCGAAGCGGCACCGGATTTCACGCCGTTCGCCGAAGACGTGGTCGGCCCCGGCCTCGTCCCACCACTCGAGGCGTTCCGCGAAACCGACGGTTCCCCCTGAAGCCACGACGTCCTCGAAGGCAATGTGGCGCTGACGCCCAACGCGTTCACCCGGGAGGGTTGGGAACTCCTCCCAGAAATTAACATCGCTGGCGCGCAGGGCGTACATGAGCGCCTTGTGGTGCTTGTGGTCGTGCGGAGAGGCAAGGCTCACGCAGTGCCCGGCGGGCGTGCAGAGCGGGTGTACGAAGGGCTTGTGGCTGTCCCGGTGATTGTAGCGACCTGCCACGGCTTCGGCGTTGGCGAACGTCACATGGGAGTCGGCGATTGTAAGGTGCATCATGGCGAAAGGCTCCTGGCGGGCAGGCGGCAACGTGAAGGGAATGTGGTCTAACTTTGTTCGACGCGCACGGGCTGGCCGGTCTTCAGGCTGCGGGCGATGGCGTCGATGCAGGCGATCGTATTGAAGTTGTCGTAGACGCTGTTGGTGAACTCCAGACGCCCTGCACGGACGCAGTCTGTGAAATGCACGAGCTGGTTCACAAACGAGTCCTCCCAGGCGCCGGACTTTGTGGCGTCGGTAAAGCCGTCGAACTGGTCGTTCCACTGCTCCGTGCGGCGGCCGGTCTGGGTGGCGTATTGGAGGGGGCCGCCGATTTCGGAAATCGTGCCGTGTGTGCCGTGCAGGCACATGCTTTCCATGAACCGGATGCGGGGCGCGAGGTAGTTGGCGTGAAGGACGCCCGAGGCCCCGTTCGACATCTTCAGCAACACGGTAGCCTGGGATTCGGCCCCGTTGTGGAAAGGCGCGTCGAAGCGGCCCATGGCGGAAACCTCAGCGTAGTCCGCGCCGCCAAGGAAGCGGACGAGGTCGAGGCGGTGAATGGCGAGGCTGATGATCACTCCCCCACCCGCCTTTGCGCCGTCCAGGATCCAGTGGCCGAGCTTTTCCTTGCCGCCGAGGTAACTGTAGATGTTCTGCTGCGCGACGAGGTCGAACGTACGGAGTTCGCCGAAAGCCTCGGGGCCGCTGTCGCGCCAGGCTTTCACGCTCAACACACCAGCGTCGAACCGGCGCGTCTGACCGGCCATGAGGGAAACGTTTCGCGCGGTGGCGAGGTCGCGCAGCGCACGGATTTCCTCAAGCGTGCAGACAAGGGGCTTTTCGACGAGGACGGGAATGCCCGCTTCGACGAAATCCCGCGCAATCGCGTAGTGGAGGAAATGCGGGAGCGTGAGGATGGCGGCGTCAAACCCGCCCCGTCGGATGAGCTCCTTGTGGTCGGTCGTCACCACCGCGTCGGGCCCGAATTCGGCCGCGAACTTGCGTGCGGCGGGCTCCACGGGGTCACAGGCCGCGGTGAGCTTGAGGTGGTCGGGATGGCGCAGGAAGGCCTGCCCGTGTGCCCGGCTGATGCTGCCGGTTCCAACCATTGCGAAACGAAGGGAAGTAGACATGTGCGAAGGCGTTGTTGAACGTGGCACAAGGATAGCAGAGTCTGCTTGCGCCCGCTTTCGAAAGCCTCGGCGGAGATTTTCATACATTGCGCCGACGCCCTTCCCCTGCGCACAGGCTGATCAGGTCCAGAGCCGTTTCCGCGTTGGTTGCCGCCTGCACCAACGCTGCGGCTAGAGCGCTTCTACGTTAAGCTGTCGTTTACCGCAACGCCGCGGCGACCACGCACGGCGTGGGCCGTTTTGTTCGGCAGGACGGCTCGGAATGCGGCTCTCGGCAGTATGGACGCCCCATCTCGCGTCGGCGTGTGGAAACGAGCGACGTCAACGGTGCGGCGACTTGGGAAAATGCGCTCCAGAGTTCTAGACGCGGAGCCTGTCGCTGTCTGCGGGCACTGCAGGCTCGGCTGCCGCGTCCGCCGCCGCCAGAGCACCGCGCGACGAGGCGGAACTGGCCGATATGCGGAGCGTGGATACGGTTGCCTCACCTTCCACCTCTTCCAGTGCGGCGACGTCCCGGCGACCGTCCACGAATTCTGTAAGGGAGGCGACGACGGCCTGCAATTGCCGGGTATGAGCGGCCATCTCCTCCAGGACAGCGGCAGACTCCTGCGCACAAGACGCATTCTCTTGCGTCATGGTCTCCAGGTTTCGGGAGATGCGGGAAATCTGCTCGACGCCACGTATTTGCTCGTTCGAAGCGGAGGAAATTTCGGTCACGAGTTCTCCCACTGTTTCCGCGCCTTCAGTAAGCTGCGAGAATGCCAGGTTTGTGGAGCGCATCAGGTCCCCGCCCTCCAGGACCTTCTCCGCAGAGTCCTCAAGGAGCTCATAGGTTGACCGTGCCGCTTCAGCGGCCCGATCTGCGAGCATACGGACTTCCTCGGCAACGACCGAAAACCCCGCTCCGGCTTCGCCCGCCCGGGCGGCTTCGACCATCGCGTTGAGGGCGAGCAGGTGTGTTTGGAAGGCGATATCGTCGATTGTTTTGAGGATCTTTTGGGTCTCTTCGCTGGCCGCCGATATTTCTTTCATCTGCTTCGTCAGACGGTTCATCGCGGCGCTGACAGAGGCGAGGGTGTTGGAGGTCTCGTCCATGATCGCCTTGGCCCGATCGGCGTTCTGGTTGGTGCGGAGCGCGAGGGCTGAAATCTGCTCAATGGAGGCCGTGGTTTGGTGGACGTTGGCTACTTGTTCGGAAGCGCGCTCAGCGAGCTCCTGACTTGTGGTGGAGAGCTGAAGCGCGGAACACGAAACCCGTTCGGAGGTTGACCCCAAGCCGAAGACAGCGGTGCGAATCGCGCCGCCGATCCCAAAACTGATCCAGAAGAAGACGACGCCCCCGACTGCGAAGGCCCCGAGGCACGCAATGCCAAGGAACATGCTGGCTCCGGTAGCCTGCGAGGCGCTGCCTTCCGAAAGCTGCCGAGCCTCCGCGACACCGGTGTCCGCAATCGCACTTACGGAGGCGAGAAGCTCTTTTCCTACCGTTTCCTGCTTTTGTGCCAAGGTCTGAAGCCTCGTCCAGGCATCTTGCCACTCGGACAGGCTTGCCCGGAAGGTTCGGGAGGCTGCTTCGAGCCCGTCCAACAGCTTCAGGTCGGCCTCGGAGCGCATGTGCGTACGCAGGTTTGCGATCAGACCGCCGGCGGCGTCGAGCTCACGCAGGGCAGGTTGCAGGTGTGCCGTGTCGCGGGTTGCCTGCGCGGTAAGAATTGCTGCGCGGGCACGGCTGCCCGCGATAGTGATGCGGTCAAAGAGGGAGGCCTTGGTGATGCTTTCATTGAGGGTGAGATCATCCCCGTTGGCTGCGAGCTGAACTTGCAGGCGATAGACATGGAGCCCTTCCGCCTGCTCGGCGGCCGTGGAGAAAGCGTCCGCGCATGTGGCCAGTTTCTTCCGGACGGCCTCAAGCTCCTCGACGAGCACGACCTGCTCGTCGACAAGCCCCCTGTAGGCGAGGAAACGCTCGTGCGCGGCGGCCACGCCCTGTGCCACTTCCGCAAGATCCGGGCATGACTTGGCCTGACGGGCAGCGCGCTCCAGCACGTGCTCGGTTTCGTCCAGATGGCGACGTCCTGCCGCCAGGTACGTGGTATCGGCGGTCAACGTGTAGGCCCTGAGATCCGATGTGGCGAGAAGGGCGGATTCCGATAGCGTGGTCGCCAGCTCAACACCCGGGACGTAAGTGGTGGCCAGCTTGACGCTTTCCCTCCTGAGGGAAGTGACATTTGTAAGGACGAGGGCGCCAAGTAAGACGAGAAAAAGCAGAATCGTGCCGAAGCCGAGTGTGATCCTCCGGCTGAGGGTGAGAGGTTTCATAGGGAGGGGGAGGTCCAACGGTATCAACATTGTTGCCAAATATTACGGCCAGACAACAGGAATTATGTCATCAGTAAAACTTAGTAAGCGACCGCCCCCACGATTTTCCCAATACCGGTGCAATGGGCGTGAGAGCGGGCTCGCGAAAAATGCCTTTCCTCGGCGCGTCCCGATGAGGAAAATGGCGCCATGAGCACCCCCGGGTCGCCCGACCGTTCCCCTCTGCCAGCCACAGCCCTGATTGCGTGCGACGTCCTCGAAAAAGAGGTCAAGCAGTTTGCGCAAGGGCTTCAGCACCTGGTGTTGATGCGGTTTTTTGAGATGGGCCTGCACGACACGCCGGATAAGCTCCGGAAGCTCCTGCAGGGGGCGATTGACGACTGCGAGGCAGACCCTCAGGTCGAGGCGATTGCCTTGGTGTACGGCCTGTGCGGAACGGCTCTTGCCGGCCTGAAGACGCGGCGCTGCCCGCTGATTGTGCCTCGCGCCCATGACTGCATCACCCTCTTCATGGGGTCCAAGGAACGCTATGCGGCGTATAAGAAGTCATGCCCGGGTGCCTACTTTTACACGCCCGGATGGAATCGCCGCCGGCGCGTTCCGTGTCCCGAAAAATACGCAGAGCTTCGCGCACAGTATGCGGAGCGTTTCGACGAGGAAGAAGCGGAGTTCCTCGTCCAAAGCGAGCTTGATGCGCTTAAGCACAACGACCGCGCCACGTACCTGGACCTGGGCGTGGGCGACACGGTGGCGGAGTCTTCCTTCACCGCGCGCTGTGCGGCGTGGCTGGGGTGGAAATTCGACCCGCAACAAGGCGACCCGGGCCTGCTGAAGGCGCTTCTGGAAGGGCGCTGGACGAACCCGGAACAGTTCCTGATCGTGCAACCGAGCAAGACGATCGGCGTCTCGGCTGACGACGCGATCATCCGGGCCGAATGAGTTCCGGATCGCTTGCGGGTCCCGGGTAAGGATTCGCGAACCGCCGAGCCTCGGCACCGCTTTTCAAAGTTCAAAAACGCTTCTCCTGTGCATCCCCGCATTCTCAAGCTCCAGACACCGAAAGGGCAGACGGACGTGCTGCTCGATGGCTCGACCCGCAGCAACCATACGCTTGCCGATTTCCTGGCGAACCAGGGCTTGCAGCTCAACACGCGCTGCGGGCAACGCGGGCTCTGCAAAGGCTGCGAAGTCGATATTGTCGCGGGAACGCTGATTGAAAGCGGCGCGGCGAAGCCCGCACCGAACCGCGCCAAGGCGTGCTTGTGCGAGGTCCCGCGCACGGCGGCAACGCTGGACATACCTTCACGCTCCCTGCTTGCGCACAAGCCGGAGGTGACGGCTGACTTCAAGATCAACGTGCCCTTCGCCAACCAGCCCCTGCTGCCGCCGACGGCCACGCAGGATCTCGGGCTCGCCATTGACATCGGCACGACCACGGTGGCGGTCTGGCTGGTGGACTTGTCGGACGGCGAGATGGTGGCGCAGGCAAGCGACTTCAACGGGCAGATCCATTACGGCGACAACGTGCTCACACGCATTGAGCTCTGCAGCTCGGACATTTCCCAGCTTGCCGTGCTGCAGCAGGCGGTGGTCAAGCGCACGCTCGAGCCGCTCATCCTGGAGTGCTGCAAGACGGCGGGTGTGGAGCCTTCCCGCGTAGGGTGCGCCTCCCTTGCTGGAAACACGACCATGCTGCACCTGCTGGCGGGGGCCGACCCCCGGCCGCTCGGCGTCTACCCGTTCAAACCGCAATTCCTTGAGCACCGCGTGCTGCGCGGCACGGAGGTCGGGTTCGGCGCGGAACTCGGGCACCTCCAGCTTCATCTGTTACCGAGCCTCTCCAGCTACGTCGGGGCGGACCTGTCGGCGGGCGTATATGCAAGCGGCATGCTCTACGACGAGGCCCCGTCGCTCCTCGTGGATGTGGGCACCAATGGCGAGATCGTGCTCAAAGCCGGTGACAGGCTGTTTGGCTGTGCGACCGCCGCGGGCCCGGCCTTTGAAGGGTCCGGCTTGAGCAGCGGCATGCGCGCCGTGGAAGGCGCGATCAGCGAGATCACGTTCCAGAACCCGCCGTTTTCCGTGACCGCGAAGACGATCGGGGACGTCATCCCGGAGAAGGCCATTGGGCTCTGCGGGTCCGCCTACGTCGATTTCCTCGCCGAAGGCCGCCGCAAGGGCATCTTGCAGACCTCAGGGCGCTTTGAGAGTGCCTTCTGGAGCCAGCTCCCCGACAAATACAAAGGAAAAGCCGCAGCAGGCCGCTCGCTGGTGGTTGAGTCTCTGGCGACGCGCCGTCCCGTGACGGTAACCGAAAGCGACGTTGCCCAGCTGCTGCAGGCCAAAGGGGCCGTGGCCGCGGGGATCGTGACGCTCCTGAAGCGCGCCGGCATGGAGGCGAAGGACGTCAAAACGCTGTATCTGGCCGGCGGGTTCGGGATGCACCTCAACCTGCCCAACGCCATTGATTGCGGTCTCCTGCCCGGCTTTACGTGCGAACAGATCGAAGTGGTCGGAAACACGGCGCTCGGCGGCGCGTATCTGTCGCTCCTCGACCGTAACGCCCTGGAGGAAATGGAGGGCATCCGGCGCCGGATCGAGATCGTCGAGCTGAATCTCGACCCCGATTTCGAAGACACCTTCATTGATCAGTTGTCTCTGCCAGAGTAGGCCCGCTTTTCCTCAGACGGAAAGATCCATTGTATCCAGCGTCGGGGACCTTTTGGCACTAACGGCGAGCCTCGAAGACGGGAGGCGAAGGGTTTCTCTCAGCCGTTACGAACGGCCGGTTTTGAGACACCCAAAGTGGGTTCATGGCTTTTTCACAATTTCCCATTTCCAGAGGGGAAATCACTATTTTAAGGCACGTTAATTAAGCCATATGGAAGGGGTTTTATAATTTTCGATCTCCCATTACTAAAACCATTGACTCACAGGCTCGAGAGCGTGAGTATCGGCGCACCCCCCGTTAAGTCTTCTGGCCGGTAAATCCCCCATCTCTCAAACCATGGCCGAGAAACCCCGCTTGAGCATGTATTGGGCTGCCGCGTGCGGTGGCTGCGAGATTGCCCTGACAAACCTTCACGAGAAGCTCCTCGACGTCGACGCCGCCTTCGACTTTTTCTTCTGTCCCTGCCTGTTGGACACAAAGAAAAAGGACGTGGAAGCCCTCCCGGATGGCGGGATTTTCCTAACCCTTTTCAACGGAGCCATCCGTACGGAAGAGAATGAGGAAATGGCGCACCTGCTGCGGAAAAAATCCAAGATCCTCATCGCGTTCGGCTCGTGTTCTTATGAAGGCTGCATTCCCGGCCTCTCCAATTTCACGCCAGACCGGGAAGCCCATTTCAAGGCCGTGTATCTGAACAGCGCGGCGACCCGAAATCCCGAAGGGAAGGTTCCTCAGGAAGAAACGGTTGTGCCGGAAGGCACGCTGCCGTTGCCGAAGTTTTTCGACCGGGTAAGGACGTTGGACCAGGTTGTGCCGGTGGATTATTATATCCCAGGCTGCCCCCCGGAGCCGCACCAGATCTGGAACGTCATCAAGACGGTCATTGACGGCAAGCCGCTGCCGCCCAAGGGAAGCATCCTTGGCGCCGGTCGTTCGACTGTATGTGACGAGTGCCCGCGGCTGCGAAGTGACAAGAAGGTATCGGAATTCCGCCGCGTGTGGGAATTCATCCCGGACCCGCAGATTTGCCTGCTGGAACAGGGCGTGATCTGCATGGGCGTTGCAACGCGCGACGGCTGCGGCGGCCTTTGCCCGCGCGTGAACATGCCCTGCATCGGCTGCTATGGGCCGCCGGAAGGGGTGATAGACCAGGGCGCGAAGATGGTGGGCGCCTTGGGGTCGATGCTCGATATTGAGCCGCTCAAGAACCTGCCGGAAGCCGAGATCGACGCGCATGTGGATGCGTGTCTGGCAAAGATACCGGACCTTGCGGGCACGATTTACAAGTTCTCCCTGCCCGGTTCGCTCCTGCAGCGCCGGGTGACCGCGACCACGGAGGTCAAGCGATGAGCAAGCGTATTTCGATCGATCCGATCACGCGCCTCGAGGGCCACGGCCGCATCGAGATTTTCCTGAACGACGAAGGCGATGTAGCCAACGCGTACCTTCAGGTGCCGGAGCTCCGCGGCTTCGAGCAGTTCTGCGTCGGGCGGCCTGCCGAGGACATGCCGGTCATCACAAACCGCATCTGCGGGGTGTGTCCGGAAGCGCACCACATGGCGGCCACAAAGGCGCTGGACGCCCTGTTCATGACGGAGCCGCCGCGTGCGGCGAAGCTCCTGCGCGAGATCATCTACAGCGCGTTCTACGTAGCCGACCACACCACGCACTTTTACGCCCTTGGCGGCCCCGATTTCATAGTGGGGCCGGACGCCCCGCCGACGGAGCGCAACCTTCTGGGTGTCGTCCGCAAGGTTGGCCTCGACGCGGGGACGAAGGTCATCGAGACCCGCCGTCGCAACCACGACATCATAAAGATGCTCGGTGGACGCGGCATCCACCCCGCCGCAGGCCTGCCGGGCGGCTGGAGCAAGTCCATCAACGAGGAAGAGCGCAAGCAGATCGAGGATGCCGCGCTGAAGAACATCGAGTTCGGCCTCTTCAGCCTCCAGGCGTTCGAGCAAATCGTCCTGAAGAACCCGGCGTATCTGGACCTCGTGACGTCCGACACCTACCTGCACCGCACGTATGGGATGGGGACGGTGGACGAGCAGAACCGCGTGAATTTCTACGACGGCAAGATCCGGGTCGTTGACCCGGAAGGCCGTGAAATCCTCAAGTATCCGTCTATTGAATACAGGGACCACATCGAGGAGCGCGTCGAGACGTGGTCCTACATGAAGTTCCCGTATCTGAAGAAAGTCGGCTGGAAGGGCTTCGTGGACGGCGCGGACAGCGGCGTTTACTGCGCCAGCCCGCTTTCCCGCCTGAACGTATCGGACCGCATGGCCACGCCTAAGGCGCAGGAGCAGTTCGAAAAGTTCTACGCCACTTTTGGTTCGAAAGTCGTCAATGGTCGGCGCACGCCGGTACACCACCGCCTGGCCACGCACTGGGCGCGCCTGATTGAGCTCCTCTATGCCGCGGAGCGGATGCTGGAGCTCTCCCGCGACCCGGAAGTGACATCGCCTAACACGCGGACGATCCCGAGCGGCAAGATCAACCCTGCCGGCGGTGTTGGCAGCGTCGAGGCCCCCCGCGGCACGCTGACGCACCACTACGAAGCGGACGAAAAGGGCATCATCACGAAGGTGAACCTCGTGGTGGGCACGACAAACAACAACGCGTGCATGGCCATGTCCGTCCGCCGCGCGGCGGAAAAGTTCATCCGCAAGGGCAAGGTCGAACAGGGCCTGCTCAACCGCGTTGAAATGGCTTTCCGACTTTACGACCCGTGCCTCTCCTGCGCGACGCACAGCCTGCCCGGCGAAACGCCGCTGATCGTCACGATCCGCGGTGCCGACGGCCAGGTGCGCGACGTCATCCGGAGAGACTAGAGCTCGCTTTCCGCCCCCCCACTCCGGTCCTTCTGGCTCTCTGATCCCCCCGCGTGTTGACCCGCATCATAGGTCTCGGAAACCCCTACCTCGGCGACGACGGCATTGGCCCCAAAGCTGCGTCGGAGCTCGCCGAAAAGCTTGCCCACCGCCGCGACATTGAGGTGGTGGAGCTTGGGCTGGGTGGGCTGCGGCTGATGGAGACGCTTGAGGGCGCGGACCGCGCGTTCATCCTCGACGCCATGGTCACGGGGGAACACCCGCCTGGGACGATCAGCGTCTGGCCCATCGAAAAGCTCCCCGTCACCAAGAACCTGGCCTGCCTGCACGACGCGCACTTGGGCACGGCGCTCGACTTTGGCCGGACGCTCGGGATGCACCTGCCCCGCGAGATCATCGTTTACGGCGTCGAGGCGACCTCGACCGACATTTTCACGGAAACGCTCACGCCCGCGGTGGCCGCGGCGCTTCCCCAACTCCTCCAGCGCGTGCTCAACGACTTGGATGAACCCCAGGGGCGCCCGCGCGCACACGCCCCGAACATCGCAGTCCTCGCATGAACATCGGCGTATACTTCTGCCGTTGCGGTTCCGACAACACTGGCAACGTTTCCTCCAAGATCGACGTCGAGGAGGTCGGCAAGGCGGTCCTCGGGAAAGCGGACATCGCCTACTACGAGACCATCAACCTCGCGTGCTCGGAAGACGGGCAGACGTGGCTGGAGAACGATATCCGCACGCGCAACCCGGACCGCGTGGTCATCGCCGCGTGTTCACCGCGCGAGCATGAGGAGACGTTCCGGCGGGTGATGATCCGGGCGGGCAAGAACCCGTATCTGATGCACCTCGTGAACGTGCGCGAGCATGTCGCGTGGGTGACGGAGGACCGGGGAAAGGCCACAAAGAAGGCGATTGCGTATGTGTTGGCGGCAGCGCGGCGTGTGCGGCTGCATGAACCGCTTGAAAAGCGCATGCTCGATGTTTGCCCGGACGTCCTGGTGATAGGCGGGGGCCCCGCCGGCCTGAAGGCCGCCCTGAGCCTCGCCGAAGCCGGCCGCAAGGTGACGCTTGTGGACCGCAGCCCGATCCTGGGCGGCCTGCCGGTGCGCTACGAAGACATTTTCCCGAAGATGGAGTGCGGCCCCTGCCTGCTTGAGCCGTTCCTCGGCCAGGTGCTCCACAGCGACGTGTCGGACAACATCGACATCTGCCTGCAATCGGAGGTGGTCGAGGTAAACGGGTTCTTCGGCAACTTCATCGCAAAGATCCGCAAGCGCCCGCGCTTTGTGTCCCTTTCGAGCTGCATCGGGTGTGGCATCTGCATGCCCGAATGCCCGGTGGAGATCCCCTCCCCCGTCAACCTGAACCGCTCCACGCGCAAGGCCATCGACTTCGAGTTCTTCGGCGGCCTGCCGAACGTGCCCTTCATCGACCCGAACGCCTGTGTGCGCTTCAAGGGCGAAGACTGTGCGAAGTGCCGCGACACGTGCCCGGTGGAAGGCGTCATCAATTTCGATGACAAGGAGGAGATCGTCGAAAAGCGCATCGGCGGCATCATCGTGGCCATTGGCGCGAAGCTCTACGATGTTTCGCGCATCCCGAACCTCGGTTACGGGCGTCTGCCGGACGTCTACAGCAGCTTTGAGTTCGAGCGCATCATCGCCGGCAACGGCCCCACGGGCGGCCAGATTGTGACGAAAGACGGGCGCTCTCCCAAGCGCATCGCCATCGTTCACTGCGCCGGCAGCCTCGATGAGCGCCACCTGCCGCATTGCTCGGCGGTGTGCTGCCTCAACGCCTTCAAGTTCAATCACATCATCGGGCACAAGGAGCACGAGGCCGAGATCATCCATTACTTCAAGACAATCGTCGCGCCGGGCAAAGAAGAGCATGCGTGCTACGAACACGCCAAGGCGAACGAGCATGCGCGCTTTATCCAATACGGGAATCTCGACGACCTCCAGGTGGAGTCCGGTGGCGAGGGCGCGCCGATGCGCGTGACCTGCGCCACGGCTGACGCCGACGCCAAGGAGCTGGCGTGCGATATCGTCGTGCTCATGGGCGGGCTGGAAGCCTCTGACGGCGCCGCGCAGCTCTCCAAGATGCTTGAAGTTTCCCAAGGCCAGGCGGGCTTTTTCGAGGAACTCAACGGCCGGGCGGACCCGTCCCGCGCCAAGAAGCGTGGCATCTATCTGGCCGGCATCTGTCAGGCACCGGGCGACATCGCGCGGTCCATGATGCAAGGCGTCGCCGCGGCCGGCCACGCGCTCTCGGCGCTCGTGGAAGGCCGGCAGATGGCGATTGAGCCGGTGACTGCGGAGGTTGACGCCGCGCGCTGTTCCGGATGCCGCACGTGCATCCCTGTTTGCCCCTACAAGGCGATCGAGCATGTGCCGGATGAAGGCGTGGCCAAAGTCAACCCGGTGCTCTGCGTCGGTTGCGGCACCTGCGTTGCCGCCTGCCCGGCTGGCTCCATCAAAGGCAACCACTTCACCAACGACGAAATCTTCGCCGAAATCGAGGCCCTGCTGCGATGAACACCGATTCCACGTTCGAACCCAAAATTGTCGGCTTCCTCTGCAACTGGTGTTCTTACGCCGGTGCGGACAAAGCCGGAGCCGCCCAGCTCACGTATCCTCCAAACGTGCGCACAGTTCGTGTGATGTGCACGGGACGGATAGACCCGCAGTTCGTCCTCAAGGCTTTTGAACAAGGCGCGGACGGCGTCGTTGTTCTAGCTTGTCATCCGGGCGATTGCCATTACAAGGAGCAGAATTACCGGATGATCCAAAGGCACCGCCTGACGGTGAAGTTCCTCGAACAGCTTGGCATCCCCGAGGAACGTTGCCGCCTGGACTTCGTGTCCGCCGCTGAAGGCGAGAAATTCGCCCGGGTGATCACGGAGACTGTGGAGGCCATCCGCGCTCTCGGTCCTCTTAATCATAACGTGCAGGCCGAGACCCGGTCTGCCCATTAAAACAATCTCACATAATCCCTCCAAACCTACCAACTACAGGAAAAAACAATGGCTACTGTTACACGCGACTTCCGCGGCCTGAAGTGCCCGGTCCCGACGCTCAAGATGACGAACTGCCTCGTTAAGAAGGAAGTGAATCCTGGCGACGTCCTCGAAGTGATGGCGGACTGCCCGACGTACGAAGATGACGTGAAGAAGTGGTGCGCCCAGTGGAAGAAAGTGCTTGTGCGCACGACGACGGAGGGAACCGCCAAGAAAGTAACCGTTCAAATCTGATTTCACCATGCATCTGCCTTCGAGCGTATTGGGGACCTCCGTTTGCTGGGTGTCCGCCGCGGCAAGCATAGCGGGCTGCGCCGGAGCGGCCGCCATGCTGCGCCGGGCCGCGCCGAAAACGGTGCCGTCAAGTTTCGCGGCCATAACGGGTCTGGTTTTTGCGGCACAGATGCTGAACTTCCCCGTCTCCGGTGGAACCTCCGGCCACCTGGTCGGCGGGGTGTTGGCGGGAGCGCTGCTTGGCCCCGCGTGGGCTGTCGTGTCGCTCGCCATCGTCGTTACAGCGCAAGCCGCCCTTTTCGGTGACGGCGGCTTGGCGGCCCTCGGGTGCAACCTGTTGAACATGGCGCTCATTGGAGCGGGCATGGGAGGCTGGCTGTATCAGAAACTGCGCGCCAGCGCCTCCGGACACGCTCCGGTCGCGGCACTGGCCGCGGGCTGGGCGTCCGTCTTGGCCGCGTCATTGGCTGCGGCGTTCCAGTTGGCGTTGAGCGGGAGTGCCCCCTTGGGCGCAGCCGTCCAGTCCGTAGTGGGCGGCCACCTGCTTATCGGCCTGGCTGAAGGTGCGCTGACGGCTGGCCTCCTGGTAGCGCTTTCAACTTCTCAGCGGAGGACGGGACGGGCGGCAGCCCTGATGGCCCTGGTGGCCGTGGTGGCGAGCCCCTTGGCCTCCAGTCTGCCTGACGGTCTGGAAGCGGCGCTTCTCTCGCTGCAGGCAGACAACCTCGCGGCGCCCCCGTCGCTTGCGCCATTTGCCGGCTACACGTTCCCCGGGCTTCTGTCCCCTGAGACCTCGATGGTGCTGGCCGGAGCCCTGGGCTTGGCGGCCGTGTTCACGCTCGCAGTCTTCGCCCACCGTCTCCTGGCTCGCCCGCAGAAAGTATCCTAAAACCTCGGTTTCCGGCACTCCGCCATGTCCAGCACCACAAAGCTGATTCCTGCAAAACAGGACGATCTATCCTTCGACGAGCAACCTGAGGCGCCGCAGGCAAACATGCCGCCTCCCCAGGAGCACAGCCACCATCGGGATATTCCCGGTCGCGGTTGGGTGACGGCGGTCACTCTCGTTGGCACGGCGTGCCAAGGAGCCGTCGCTGCGATGGTCCAGGGCAATGCTCAGATCGCACTGATTGGCGGGGCCTGCCTTACGTTGGTGCTGGGTCTCACCGCCCGCAGACAGGTTGCCAAAGTCAAACTGCCGCCCTTCTGCGCGGGCACGCATGAAGGGGACCCGGACCTCATCATTGCCTCCGGCGGTAAGCTCATGGACGTGTGGAGCCAGCAAGCGGCCGCCGTAGAAGAAGCCAGCGCGTCCCTGCACTCCCTCGGCGCCAGCATCCACTCTGACTCTGAGAACGCCAAGCTCGCTGACCAGATCTGCACGGACGTGCAGGTTACGGCGTCGTCCCACCTGGAGACGGTGCTGTCGATGAGCGAAGCCCTCGACACCACGACAAATTACGGGCAGCAGATGAACGCCGCTCTTCAGGACCTCAAGGCGTCCAGCGGCCGCATCTCGGCCATCGTCAAGGCCATCGACGAAATCGCGTTCCAAACCAACATCCTCGCCTTGAACGCCGCCGTCGAGGCCGCACGCTCCGGCGAGGCCGGCGCCGGCTTCGCGGTTGTGGCCGAGGAAGTCCGCAACCTCGCGCGCCGCAGCGCGGAAGCCTCCCGCGAGACCGCGGCAATCATTCAGGAAAGCATCGCCAAGACGGATCTCGGTGCAGCGACCGCGGAAAAGGTCTGCAGCGAAATGGAAGCCGTTACGGCGAAGAACAGGGAAGTGGCCGCCGGTTTCCAGGAGATCGCGTCGAAGGCTATGGAAGCGCAAGGTGCCGTTTCCGCCATCGCCTCAGCCATGGCGGAGAAGACCACGGCCATCGACGAACTGAACCGCGCCGTGGACGTCGTCAGCCAGGTCACGCAGGAGAACGCCGCCCGGTTTTCGCAGTAGCAGCGCGGCCGCGTGCACGAAACCGACATCATGCGGTCTGCGCTTGAAGCCGCCTGCGCGCACGCGAAGGAAAACGGCGCAAGCAAGATTACGGAAATCCGCCTGCGCATCGGAACCCTTTCCGGTGTTGTGCCGGAAGCACTCCAATTCGCCTTTGGGGCATTGCGTGACGGCACAATGGCCAGAACGGCGCGACTTGAGATTGAACTTGTCCCCGCCCGCGCACAATGTCCCTCCTGCGGAACGGGTTTTGAGGCGGAGACACCTTTGGCCATCTGCCCGACGTGCGGAACCGCCTGCCGGAAATTACAGAGCGGCCGCGAACTCGAAATCGCCAGCGTCGACGTCGCCTGACGTCCGACGCACGAACAGAAGGAATTTCTATGTGCAAGGACTGCGGTTGCGGAGACGTCCAGGGGTTCGCGGTGCACCTCGACAAAGGTTCGCGGCACGGGCGTAATGAAATTTTGGATACCGGCCACCACCACCATGAGCACGGCCACCCGGCGGACCAAAGCCACGGGCACCATGGTCATTCGCACGATCACGCCCACGGACACGGTCACGCGCACGCGCACGCGCATGACCACGGGCACGGGCCCCACGTGCACTACCAGGCGGGCGAAGCTGAAAACCTGAGAACCCTTTCCCTCAACGCGCCAATCCTCGCCAAGAACGACCGCATCGCCGAGCGCACCCGCGGTTTCCTGAAGGCAAAGGGGATCGTCGCGGTAAACGTGGTGTCGTCTCCCGGCGCGGGCAAGACGACGCTCCTGGCACGCACGCTCGCGGACCTCGCTCCCAGCCTGCGTATGGGCGTCATCGTGGGTGACCTCGCCACGGACAACGATGCGCGTCGCCTCCGCGAGAAAGGAGCGGAAGTGCTCCAGGTGACGACGGGCACGGTCTGCCACCTCGACGCCGAGATGGTCGCACGGGCACTTGAACACATGACGCTGGACGGCCTAAAACTTCTGCTCATCGAGAACGTCGGAAACCTCGTCTGCCCCGCCGCCTTCGACCTTGGGGAAAACGCCCGCGTCGTGGTGTTCTCCTGCACGGAAGGCGAAGATAAACCCCTGAAATACCCGCCGATTTTCGCGGCAGCCAACGCCGTCGTCATCAGCAAGGCCGATATCGCGGACGCCGCAGGCTTCAACCGCCCCCTGGCGCTCGATAACCTGCGCCACGCCGCACCGGAAGCCCAGCTTTTCGAAGTTTCCGCACGAACCGGCGCCGGTCTGGACGCGTGGTATGGCTACCTGAAGGGACTCATTGCCCACGGCTGATCGCATCCAGCGATGCACGCCCCGCCCGAAGCTGAATTTGCCGCAACGTACCGCGTCGAAGGGCTGGTGCAAGGAGTCGGCTTCCGCCCGCACCTGCACCGGCTGACCCGCGAGCTGGGCCTCGGAGGCTGGGTCCGCAATGACCCGCGCGGTGTGACTGTTGAAGTTTCAGGCAACCTTGAACAGGTCCGGGCATTTGCGGAAAAAGTGGCTTCCACGCCGCCACCGGCCCGCGTCCACGCCGTCCGGTTGCTCTCCCTGCGCCCAACGCCCCGGAATGCAAGAGGCCGGGAGTTCTGTATCCAGGAAAGCACGACAGACGGCGAAGCCGAAGCGTGGGTTCCAACCGACCTTGCAACGTGCCCCGACTGCCTGCGGGAGGTGCGCGACCCCACGGACCGCCGCTACCGGTATCCCTTCACCAATTGCACCCATTGCGGCCCACGCTACTCCATCATCCTGGATCTCCCCTATGATCGGCCGCGAACAACGATGCGGGACTTCCCGCTCTGCGAGAGCTGCCGCATCGAATACGAGACGCCCGAAGACCGGCGCTTCCACGCCCAGCCCATCGCCTGCCCCGCGTGCGGACCACGCCTGTGGCTGACCGATGACTCCGGGCAAAGCACGGCCAACGGCGATACCGCGCTGGCTGAAGCGGCGGCGGCCGTGCGTGCAGGAAGGATACTCGCGCTGAAAGGTCTCGGCGGGTTTCAGCTTGTATGCGACGCCACCAGCGCCACCGCGGTGTCTGAACTGCGACGCCGAAAGGGACGCGGAGCGAAACCGTTCGCCCTCATGGTGACTGACGTGGCCGAGGCGCGTGCGCTGTGCCGGCTCGCCGCAGTGGAGGAAGCCCTGCTTTGCTCTCCCGAGAATCCGATCGTGCTGCTTGAGCGCCAACACGGGAACGGCGCACTGGCGGAAGGCGTTGCTCCCGGCTGCCCACGGCTGGGGCTGATGCTTCCGACGACGCCGCTCCATCACCTGCTTGCGGAGCTCTGCCCATTCCCCCTGATCGCAACGAGCGGAAACCGCAGCGAGGAACCCCTCTGCACGGATAACGCCGAGGCGCTTGAGAGACTCTCAGGGATCGCGGACGTCTTCCTGATGCATGACCGGCCCATTGCGAGGCCGATTGACGACTCGGTCGCCTGCGTTGCGGCCGGGCGCCCCATGGTGCTCCGACGGGCGCGCGGGTATGCGCCGGCACCAATTCCCGTCTCCCCCGCCCTGCCCCCCATTCTTGCTGTCGGTGCACAGTGGAAGGGCGCGGTCGCCTTGGGTGCGGGCACGCGGCTGGTGCTAGGGCAACACCTCGGGGACCTTTCCTCTGAACCCGCATTCGCGGCGTTCCGCGAGGCCATCGCCACCTTGTCACAGGTCCACCACTTTTCGGCCAAGAGCATCGCCTGCGACGCGCACCCGGACTACGACTCCACCCGCTATGCCGAGTCCGCTGGCCTGCCGTGCCACAAAGTCCAGCACCACCACGCGCATGCGCTCGCGTGCCTGGCGGAACACGGAAAACTCCGCGAGCCCGCCCTGGCAGTGACCTGGGATGGCGTTGGTTACGGGACGGACGGAACCGCCTGGGGCGGAGAATTTCTTTGGATCGAAGGCGCACGCTGGTGCCGGGTCGCGCACGTGCGCCCGTTCGCGCTCCTCGGGGCCGATGCCGCGGCCCAGGACCCCCGCCGGTGCGGGTTGGCGGTCCTGGCAGACGCCTATGGTGGACTGACGGCGCTCCACGGCGAACCCACGGTGTGCGCGTGGCTGAACCGGCATTTCAAGCCCGCGGAGCTGGACCTTTTCGGGAAGTTGCTCACCCACCGCAGCGGCCCCCCAACGACCACGAGCATGGGACGCCTTTTCGACGCCCTAGCCGCGCTCGTTCTTGATCACGGCCCGCAGGGCTTTGAAGGCCAGGCGGCGATGGCGCTAGAAAACGCCGCGCTCACGAGTCGGGAAGAAGTTACTCGCTACCGCTTTGAGGTCTTACCAGCGAACGGCACGCTTGTCGTGGACTGGCGCCCGCTCGTCCGAAGTGTGGTTTCGGATCTGGCGGCCGGGCGTTGCCGCGGCGCGATTGCCCTGAGCTTCCACTTGGCCCTGGCCCACGTTATCCGCGAGGTGGCCGGGACGCTGAACGCGCCGCTCGTCGCGCTCACCGGTGGGTGTTTTCAAAACATAACGCTTTTGGAGACGACGGTGGCCGCGCTGAAGGCTTCGCAAGTCCCGGCCGTATTTCCGGGCGTATTCCCGCCGAACGACGGCGGGATAGCCGCGGGACAGGTCATCGCGGCCGCCTATGCACAAGGCTGGAGCCCCGAGGATTAGACCCGACAAGGGCGACACGCCGTGACCTGGGAACCAAAGGAACGGAGCCGCTTTCAAAGTGGACAGAACGAACCACCCGAAAAACAATCGCAACCATGTGCCTCGCTGTTCCCGGAAAGATCTTAAAAGTCAGTGGTGATGATCCCATGACCCGCACCGCCAAGGTAAGCTTCGGCGGGATCATCAAGGAAGTGTGTCTCGCGTATGTGCCGGAGGCCCGGGAAGGCCAGTATGTGATCGTGCATGTGGGCTTCGCGTTGCAAATCGTGGATGAGGCGGAAGCAAAGGCCACGTTCGACTATCTCGAGAAGATCGACGAACTGGCGGAACTTGCTGAAACCGAAAACCGGCCCACCTCGCCCGCCTCCTGACCCGAACGCCATGAAGTACGTTGACGAATACCGGGACCCCGCGGCCGTTCAGAGGCTTGCCGAGAAACTCAAACGTATCGTTACGCGCCCGTGGACGATCATGGAAGTCTGCGGCGGGCAGACGCACGCCATCGTGCGCTTCGGGCTCGACAGCCTCCTTCCCCCGCAGGTCACGCTCGTCCATGGCCCCGGCTGCCCTGTCTGCGTCACACCCATCGGCATCATCGACCAGGCGCTTGCGCTTGCAGAGCGCCCCGATGTGATTTTCACGTCGTTCGGCGACATGCTCCGCGTGCCGGGCACCGAGAGCGACCTGCTCCGCGTGAAGGCGAAGGGCGGAGACGTCCGTATGGTGTATTCGCCGCTGGACGCGCTGAAAATTGCCCGCGAAAACCCGTCCAAGGAAGTCGTCTTTTTTGCCGTTGGCTTTGAGACGACCGCGCCTGCCAATGCGATGGCCGCCTACCAGGCGAAGCGGCAAGGCATTTCGAATTTCTCGCTCCTTGTGTCGCATGTGCTCGTCCCACCGGCGATTTCCGCGATCCTGAGCGCCCCGACAAACCGCGTGCAGGCGTTCCTTGCCGCAGGCCACGTCTGCACCGTTACGGGCGTGCATGAATATGAGCCGCTGGTGGAGCGGTTCCGCGTGCCGATTGTCGTCACCGGCTTTGAGCCCATCGACATTCTGGAAGGCGTGCTGCGTTGCGTGTCCCAGCTCGAAGCGGGCCGGGCGCAGGTGGAAAACGCCTATAGCCGGGTGGTCCGGCCAGAAGGTAATCCCGCGGCCCAGGGCGTTGTGCGGGAAGTCTTCGAAGTCGCGGACCGGGAATGGCGCGGCATAGGAAACATTCCCCGAAGCGGGCTGGCGTTCACCGCAGCCTACGCGGCCTTTGATGCTGAGAAGAAATTCGCGCTGCCGCCCGGAAAACCGGAACTCGCGGGCGAGTGCCTGAGCGGCCTCATCCTGCAGGGCGTAAAGAAGCCTTTTGAGTGCCCCGCCTTCGGTACCCGCTGCACGCCGGAGCACCCGCTTGGCGCGACCATGGTCTCGTCGGAAGGCGCGTGTTCCGCCTACTATCGCTATCGCCAGCCCTCTCCTCATGCCTAACCCAGACCTCGGCAATCCCGCCACCTGGACAAGCTGTCCCGTCCCGGTTCCGGCCAAGGACGTCATCACCCTCGCCCACGGCGGCGGAGGCACCCTCACCCGGCGCCTCGTTGAGGATATTTTCCTGAAAGCCTTCGGCGCGAACGAAGCCGCACAGGAACGCCACGACGGCGCCATCCTGAACCTCCCGGCGGGCTCCCTCGCCTTCACGACGGACGCCCATGTCGTGCAGCCGCTCTTTTTTCCCGGCGGCGATATTGGGAAGCTCGCCGTCTGCGGCACCGTGAACGACCTGGCCATGTGCGGCGCACGTCCCTTGTCGTTGAGCCTCGCGTTCATCATCGAGGAAGGTTTTTCGCAGGAAACGCTCCGGCGCCTTGCCGAGAGCATTGCGAAGGCGGCACAGACGGCAGGCGTAACCGTGGTCACGGGTGACACCAAGGTCGTGGAGAACGGCAAGGGTGACGGTGTTTACCTGGCCACCTCGGGCATCGGTCACGTCGTCCGCCGGGTAGGCCCCGGCCTGATCCGTCCGGGCGATGCCATTTTGATCAGCGGCGACATAGGCCGCCACGGCGTGGCTGTCCTGTCCTGCCGCGAAGGCCTCGAGTTTGAGACCACGATTGAGAGCGACTGCGCCCCACTTGCCGCGCCCGTGCTCGCCCTTCTGGAAGCCGGGGTGGACGTCCACTGTCTGCGGGACCTCACCCGCGGCGGCCTGGCGACGTGCCTGATCGAGCTTGCCGAAAGCGCGCAATGCTCCCTGGAGTTCCACGAAACGAAGGTGCCCGTGCTGGATGAGGTGCGCGGGGCCTGCGAGCTTCTGGGCCTGGACCCGCTCTACGTCGCGAATGAGGGGCGGTTCGTGGCCTTCGTGCCCGAAGCCGAGGCTGCCAAGGCGCTTGAAATCCTGCGTGGTCTCGACGTTTCCGCCGGCGCAGCCTGCATTGGCCGCGTGCGCGAAAAGGGACGTGCGGGAGACGTGGCCGCCGTTGGACCCGCAGGAGTGCCCCGGCTGCTCCACATGCTCACGGGCGAGCAGTTGCCTCGGATCTGCTGAAGCCCGTTCATGGGCGCGAAAAAAGGCGTACCCGGAATTCGGGTACGCCTTTTTTAACGGCAGGTTCCTTGCCTAAGCGCGTTTCAGGACAAGCCCCTGGCCCGGCTGCGTCGCAACGTCCAGCACGGCGCCCTCGCCCGGCTTGCCGTCGAGCGTCCATTTGGCGCCGAGGTTGTGTTCGAGCACCAGCCGGCCACCGGCGAGGCTCTTGACACGGACTTCCTGCACACGCCGTTCGCGGACACTGCCACCCAGGAGGAAGGCCCCCTCGGTTCGGATGCCGTCGAAATCCAGGTCGGACCATTTCTCCGGCCAGGCCGGGACGACCACGATCCGGCCCTTGCGGGACTGGAGGCAGAGCTCGGTGATGGCGGTCAGAAAGCCCATCGCGCCGTCGGCCTGAAAGATCTCCCCTCGCACCGTCCGCGGTCCCTGTGGAAATTCCCAGGCGGTATTGGAAAACCCGAAGCCCGGGCAATCGGAGTTGTGCACCGAGTTGAACCCGATGTTCGTGTACACCTGATTCCAATACTGGAGCCAGGCGACCGCGGCGTCGGCGTTGTTGCAGCGCAGGCAGATCATGGCCGCCCAGACGGTGCACCAGCCCGTCCACTGGCCGGCGCCCCGCGATGCCCACCAGCCGAGGGTGCGGTCGAGCATTTCGCGGTGGTGCTCTTCGGTCGGGTCGATGGTGCAGAACGGGTAAATCCCGCCAAGGTGGCTGTGATGGCGGTGGGATTCTTCTAGATCCTGCCCTTCCCAAAGCATGATCTTGTCGACCTTCAGCTTCGGGTTGTAGTGCGCTGTCGCCTTCTGCACGCAGTATTGCGGAAGCTCGCGGCTCAGACGCTCCCAACGCGGGTCAACGGACTTGCCCAGGGCCTTCGCAGCTTCAGGAAGGATCTTCGCGACGCTGTGGGCTGCGGCGAGCTGGAAGCTGGAGTCACGCCCCCACTGGCGCCGGCCAGCCTGGGCGTATTCAGGGCTTACGGACACGGGCAGGGAGAGCCGCTTTCCGCCCTTGCCGTCGTCCACTTCTTCCATCATCGCCCAGAAGCCGTTGAACGCGCCTTCAAGGAGCGGCCACGCCACCTCTTCCAGCACCTTGCGGTCGAGGCTGTAGCGGTAGTGCAGCCAGCCCATGAGCGCGAGCCAAGCCGTGCAGGCGTGGTCAAGCGTGCCCGCCCAATAGGAGCCAATGAACTGGCAGCGGTCATCGACGGCGTGGGGCACCATCAGGGCATCCGGCACGCCAAAAAGCTGTTTCGCGTTTTCGCGCAACTTGGGCAGCCATGTCTTCACCAGTTCCCAGAGCGGCGCGAAGTGCGAGAGCCGGTTCGTTGCGAGCGCGGGCCAGTAAATGAGCTGCAAGTTGATGTTCAGATGGTAGTCGTTGCTCCAGGGCGGGACCTTGTAGTCTTCCATCCACGGTCCTTGGAGGGTCGCCGCGATGCCCCCCGGGGTCGTAAGGCCGGCCTGCATGAACAGCCCGTAGTACCACGCCCGCTGGAGCACGGCGTCCGGGAGCCGCACGGTCGGAACGTCCGCCCAGTAATTTGACCACCAGGCCTCCGTGGCCTCACGTGCGCGGGCGAGGTCAATATGGCTCGCGAGGTCCCGGGCCGCGGCGATTGCACCGGCCTCGTCGGGTCCCAGCGCCGTGGCGAGCGTCACGGTCGTGCGCCCGCCCACCCATACTGCGGCAAGCGGCAGGTCTTCGGGCAACGTCTGGCAAAAGCCGCCACTCTTACACTCGGCCCACGTCGTCGGAGGCTTGATTCCCCTCGTCGACAATTCAGCCTGGGTATTCTCCCACGTGGGCAAGAGCTTGACCGTTACAGGCCCATGCGCCAGTTCATCCAGTTCAAGCCAGCAGACCTCGGAGGTCATCGACTGCCGGAGCGTAATCTCGGCCGTGCGGCCATCGGGAGCCCGGAGGCAGATCAGGAGCGCACCGGTTGCCAAATGCAAAATCCCCTTCGTCGGCACGAAGCCGCGCGGGAAGGTCAGTTCGAGAGTCCCGCCCCCGATCTGAATCGGTCTGGCCGGTCTGCCGGGCTGATCTTCCGCGGCAAACAGCGCCTTCATACCCGCGTCGTCGTCCGCTTCCAGAAGGCGCCGGATGGCCCCGAAGGTATGGCGCTTGTCAAAAGACCGCCCACCCCGGTGGTCCCAGAACCCATTTCGGGCAACGGTCACACAAACCTTGCCATCGCCCCATACCATCAAGCCCTGCACGCTGTTTCCGATCAGGATGCCAGCCGTGCAACGCGGAAGCGGGAAGGTCCATTCAAGACAAGTGCTAGTTTCCATGGGAGAAAAAGAGGGGGACATGCGGCCCTGAACCGCTCTGCCTAGGTGCGCATTTCGCCCCAGCGGGACACTTTTGCAGGAAACCTGTTTTCAGCCGTGGGGGCCATTCCTTTTCCATTAAACGGTTACGAAATTCAGGTCCGCCCGCGCTCCCGTTGCCTGTTGGCTTTGACTCTGCCGTGCGGGTGCGTAGGCTTGCTCATTCCCCGTTACGCTGTCCGCCCGGCGGACTCCAACCCCTTTCCTTACCATGGCCGACTGGGACTGGAACTTTGTTATTATGGCGCCCGTGTCACTGTTCGTGATCGTAGACCCGATCACCACGGTCCCGATCTTTTTGAGCATGACGCCGCGTGACACCCCTGAGCGGCGGATCCAAATGGCCCGGACGGCCTGCATTGTGGCCACATGTGTCCTGCTCTTTTTCGCGCTGAGCGGGAAGCTCCTGTTCCAGATCCTCGGCATCAGCATACCCGCCTTCCAGATCGCCGGGGGCGTGCTCCTGTTTTTCATCGGGCTGGACATGCTCTATGCCCGCCAACCGGAAAACCGCCTCACCAACGCGGAACACGAGGCCGGCAAGGATCGCGCCGACATCGCCATCAGCCCCCTTGCCGTCCCCCTCCTGGCCGGCCCCGGCGCCATCTCCGCGACGGTCCTTCTGGAAAGCCAGGCCGACACGTTTGGGGAAAAACTCGTCCTCTACGCCAGTGTGCCAGTCATCTTCATCATCAGCTACGCCGTCCTGCGCATTTCCGCGACCGGTGCGCGCTGGCTGAGCCCACTTGCCTTGCGCCTGACGGAGCGACTAACGGGCCTCGTGCTTGCCGCACTGGCCGTGCAGTTTGTGTTAAATGGGCTGGCAGCTTCGGGCATTGCGCGCCTAAACTCTCCCTAGGGCCAATCGACATTTTAGACTGTACAGATTGTGACCGAGCTGTTTGAA
>CAZQIE010000015.1:11053-48353 GCA_964593675.1 uncultured Opitutales bacterium | reverse complement strand
CAAACAGCTCGGTCACAATCTGTACAGTCTAAAATGTCGATTGGCCCTAGAGCACCTTGCGGCGGCCTGCGGTTCCCGGAGCCGCTTACAAGCCGGTCGCGCTGGCGGCGCGCTTTTTGATGCCCCGGCGGGCGACGACCCAGTTGACGATGCTTTGGTCGTGGCTCTCGTGTTGCCAGACGAGCCTCAGGAACTCCGCGGGGTGGATGTCGTTTTCCCGGAAGAACCGCCGGTCTCCGCCGCAGCAGTACATGACGTCCGGGTGCAATTCGCCCCGCAGTTTAGCCTTCGCCTTCACGATGATGCGCGGAAGCCAGACGATGCCGTTGAGGGCGGCATCGCGCGCCGGGAGCGAGGCTGGGTCCAATCGGGCGGCTGAAGGCTGCGTCTGCTGGACTTCGAAGAAGTAGGCGCGGCGCACGTCCTGAATCAGGGCCACGGTGACGAAGTCGGGTTCACCGCGGGAGGAAAAGTCTTCGGCAAAGTCGTATATCTCCTGCACCGTCACGCCGATCCCGGCAAGGAACCGCTGCTCGCCGGCCTCCAGAAACCCTTCGGCGCCACGCTTGCCGCGTTCGTACAGGTGGACGGCGTGTTCCCAGATCCTGCGCAGTTCCTGCGTGTACTCGTAGTGCATGGCGGCTTAGCGGCGGCGCCCCTTGCGCCCTTCCTTCCCCGGTTTGTGCTTGTGTTCGCGCACGCCCTTGTAGAACGGCCCCTCGGTGCCGCGCCCTTTTTTCTGCGGCGCGTCAGGCCTGCGTGTCGGCTGGATCCTCCCGGGAACGACGCCCACTTCCTTCACGATGTCAAAATCCATCTGGCGCTTGAAGCGGTCCACGCGGCGGATAACGACTTCAACCTTTTCGCCAACCTGGAAGCGGCGTTTGGTGCGGCGGCCGACGAGTGCGGTGCCGTCATCGGTGAGGAAATACAGGTCGTCCTGTAGCGACGACATGGGGACCATGCCGAAGGCAAAGGACTCGGCGAGTTCGATGAAAATGCCGTGGTTGCGGACTTCGGTGATGATGGCCCCGAAGTGCGACTTGGGCTCGCGGTCGACCTCGCGCTCAAAGTATTCCAGCAGCTTCACCTTCACGGAGTCGCGCTCCGCCTCGGCGCTGTTGCGTTCGGTCATGCTCAGGTGCTCGCTGACCTGCTCCAGTTCGTCCTTCTTGTAGGCCTGGGGCGGACGGGCGGGGGCTCCGGCGACGTTGCGGTGCTTCGATGCGTAGAAATCGAAGATGCGGTGGACGACGAGGTCGCTGTAGCGCCGGATGGGGGAGGTGAAGTGCGCGTAGTAGGTCTTCGCGAGCCCGTAGTGGCCGTCTGTGGACGCCCGGTAACAGGCCTGCTTGAGGCTGCGGAGGAACTGGATGCGCAGGGCGTAAGCCTGAGGGTGCTCCTGCAGCTTCTGGAGGAGCTTCACCACTTCCTTCCGGTTGGTAAGGTCGCCCGTCTGGATGCCGAACAGGATGAGGTATTCCCGGAGCTCCTTGAGCTTTTCGGGGTCCGGTTCGTCGTGGACGCGCGAGATGAACGGGAGGTTCGCCTCGTGGAAGGCGCGGGCGACGGCCTCATTCGCGGCCAGCATGTATTCCTCGATCAGCTGGTGGCTTTCGTCGTTCTCAATGGTCTCGATGCGGTCGGCGTAACCTTCCTTGTCGACGAAGATTTTCACTTCCGGCGCGTCGAGGTCGAGGCTGCCCTTGGCCATGCGGGCGGTGCGCATGCGCAGGGCGAAGTTCCACAACGTGCGCACGGCCTGCTGGAGGTTCTTCAGTTCGGCGTCGGAAAGCTCCGCGAGCGCCCGGCCCGTGAGGCCCGTCTGGTGGGCGGGTGGGGTGGGGGTGGCCCGGATCTCCTCCAGCGTCTCCTTCTTGAGCAGCGCGTAGGCCTGGCGGTAGGTCAGGCGTTTGGCGCTGCGGATGACGGTGTTTGCAAAGCGGGTCTTGGTGATCTGGCCGTCTGCCGCAAAGGTGAGGAAGACGGACTTGGTGAGGCGGTCCTTGGCTTCCACCAGGCTGCAGAGCCCGTTGGACAGCGCGTGCGGGAGCATCGGGATGACCGTCCCGACGAGGTACGTGGAATTGCCGCGTTCCCGGGCTTCACGGTCGAGCGCCGTGCCCGGTTTCACGTAGTAGCCGACATCGGCGATGTGTATGCCCACGCGGACCTCCCCGGTTGGCAGGACCTCGAGCGACAGAGCGTCGTCAAAGTCTTTTGCGTCATCCGGGTCGATGGTGAACGTGAACAGCTCGCGGCAGTCTTCGCGGCCCTTGCTGTCCTTGGGGCGCACTTCGTCCGGCAGGTCGGAGACCTCCTTCAGGACATCGTCGGGAAAGTCGGGCGAAAGGTGGTACTTGTGGAGGATGGCCTTGTATTCGGCGAAGGGCGTGTGGGATTTGCCGAGGACTTCCTGGATCTCGCCGACCGGGTTCAGGTGGCGCTGCTTCCACTCCAGAAGCTGCACCACAACCTTGTCGCCCTCGCGTGGGGGCGGGAATGCGAGGGACTTGCTCGGGTCTGGCACGAGGATGTCCTGGACAATCCGTGGGTCATCCGGCACCACGTACCAAATGAGCCGCGCGTGTTGCAGCGTCCCCGTCAGCGTCTTGTTTACTCGGTCGAGGACTTCCACCACGCGGGCCTGCTGTTCCTCCGGCCGCTCCTCCCGTCGGTGCCGTCGCGGCCGGTTTTTGTGGACCAGACGCACGAGCACGCGGTCCCCGTGCAGCGCGACCCCCGTGTCCTCCGCACGCACGACCAGCGTTTCTCCTGGAGCCTCACCTGGAGCGGTTTCCGGGATGACCACCGCTGAACCGCTTTGGCGGAACCGGATCGTCCCCGTAACCAGATCCGCATCGCGCGGCAGACAGTAGCGCTCGGCCTTGACCTGTGCGATCTTGCCGCGGCGCACCCACTCACTCACCAGGTGCCTCAGCTTCCGGGCCTCTGCGCCCTTGAGCTGCAAACGCTCCGCAATTTCTTCGAGCCGCAGGGGGACATATTCCGGCGCGCTCAGAAGTCTCATCAGCTCTTGGCTTAGCTCCACGATGCCCGATTCCTTATCCCATTTTTCCGGCCATTGCAAACGAAGCATTGGCTTGCACCGCGCACCCCACAATTTTTTCACGCGCCCTCAGCGCTTACCCTGATGCCCTTCCGGGCCTTTCGTTTCGATGTCTGCGCATTTTAGGTTTACTGGTTTAAAAAGTTGGATATTGTATTCTCAATTTCCGCCGGACCCAGTGGCTTTCCCGCGTCCGGCAGTGTTGGTTTCCTCCGGATTTACCCCTCCGTTCTCCTGTAGTTGCGTTCCTCCCTCTCCCTAACTCACCTGACGATGAGGATCGTTCAAGTAGCCAGCGAATTCTCTCCCCTTGTTCGTGTTGGCAGTCTGGCGGATTCGGTCACGGGCCTGACCCGGGCCTTGGCGCGCCGCGGCCATCAGGTTGGCGTCTTCCTGCCCGCCTACCGGCAGGTCATGGAACACCCGTTGGTGCGGGCGGCCCAGCCCCTTTTCGATCACACGCTGGAAATGGGCGACGGCATGTTCACCGCCCAGACGCTCCAGGTGCCGCTTGAGGAGAACATCACGCTGTTCCTCGTTAAGCGCGACGAATCTTTCGACCGCTCGTTCCCCTACGGCCCTCCGGGGGGCGAATATGAGGACAGCGACACGCGCTTCATCGTCTTCAACAAAGTGGTTGTGGACGCCTTGCTGCGCCTTGATTTGCCTTGGGATGTGTTGCAGTGCCACGACTGGCCCGCAGCCATGGTGCCGGTTTTCCTGCGCGTGGAGGAGCGTCGCCGCGCACTGAGCGTGGTTTCCCGCACGGTCCTGACGATCCATCACGCCAGTTTCCAAGGCGTTTACCCCCGGCGGTCTTTCGCGCTCACCAACCTCCCCGCTGAGTTTTACGCGCAGGACGGTCTGGAATTCTACGGGCAGGTGAACTTCCTGAAGGGCGGCATCCTGTTTTCGGACTACATCACGACGACTTCCCCGCAGTACGCCAAGGAAATGCTCAAGCCCGAGTTTTCCTTTGGCCTCGATGGCGTGATGAACACGCGCCGTCGGGACCTCCGTGGGATAACCGGGGGAATAGAGACCGACCTTTGGAATCCCGCCACCGACCCGCTGCTCCCCGCGTTTTTCAGTCCGACGGACCCGCAGGGCAAGCGCCAGTGCCGCACAGGCCTGCTCACGCGCGTGGGGCTTGACGATAACCTTCCCGGCCCGTTCGTGGCCATGGAAACCTCCCTCATTGAGACCAATGAGCTGCCGCTGCCGGACATGCGCGACACCAAGCTCATCCCCGAAGGCGGCTTCCTTGTGGTCCTCGCCAACGGTCCAGTGGACCGTGTGAAACATTGGCGGAGACTGGGGGATCTCCAGCGCGGGCGTCTGATTGTCCTCGAAAACCCGGACGCCCACACCGTGCACCAGGTCCTTGGTGGTGCGGACTTTTTCCTGGTGCCGGAACGCGTGGAGCCGAGCCCGTTCAAGGCGCTCCGGGCAATGCGCTACGGCACGGTCCCCATCGTGTCGGCGACCGGCGGTCTGCTGGACGTCGTCGTTGACGAGACCAAGCGCCCAGGCCACGGCAACGGCATCATCTTTGAGCGCTCTGAAGCGGGCGTGCGGGATGGCCTTGCCCGGGCCTCCGAACTCTTTAGTCGCCGGGATGCCTTTGGTGCCGTGCGGCAGCGGGGCTTGGGTATGAGCGTGACGTGGGACGACGCGGCCACTTCCTACGAGACGCTCTACAGGGAGCTCCTGTAAGCGGGCACCTTGGCACAGGGCGCCAGATTCGGAGCCCGCATTGCCGTTTCGCTACGCGGGGATGCTTCCTTCCGGACTACCCGTCTGGCGCAATTTCCCCCACGATGCCGTTCGCGCCGTTGCAGGCGTCGGCGCAAGCGGCGACGTTAGTAAAAATGCGCTACGTGTTCTGGACGTTCGCGGTGCCCTGCGCGGCCAGGCCGAGCGATTGCAGGATGCTCGTGATAAACGGAATCAACTGCTTCTTGCGGCTGACAATGCCCGGGAGATCGAAAATTTCGTCGCGGTCCACGGACGGGTAGGAGATGGAAGCCTTGAAATCCTCGTCCCCCTGCACGAGCAGGAGTGAGTTTTGCGAGTTGATGTCCGTCACCAGCAGCGACGCGAAATACAGGTTATCTTTTGCCCGTTGCTGTTCGAGCGCCTCAAGCAGCGCATCGGCATTCGCCCAGAAATTGTTGAAGCCGAGCTCCTCGATCTGGGACACCGAATAGCGCACGCGACCTTCTTCGTAGGTTTTGCAGTCGCTGCGGATGACCTGTTCAGGAGTCATGCTCAGGATGACCGAGCCGGAGGAGAAGATGCGCTCCGCAAGGGCGTCCGCCGACACACCGGCGATCTTGGATAGCCAGGGCAGGATTTCGGCGTCCTTCTCGGTCGCGGTTGGGCTCTGTAGATTGAGCGTGTCCGCGATGAGCCCGCTCATCATGATGCCCGCCATCTGCGGTTCAGGCGGGAGGTTCGCCTTGCGGAACATGTCCGCGATAATCGTGCAGGTGGAGCCGACGGGCTCGTTGCGGAAGAAGATGGGCTGGTTTGTGTGCTGGTTGCCGAGGCGGTGATGGTCGATCACTTCCACGATATTCACGTCCGCGGCACCGTTTACGGCCTGCGAAAGCTCGTTGTGGTCAACCAGGACGATCTTGGTGCGGATGGGCTTCAGGATGTCCGTCTTGGTGAAGACGCCGATGAGCTTGCCGTCTTCGTTCACCACACAATTGATGGGCGCGAGGTTGTTCCCGGCGCGTCGCCGCACGTTGTTAAGCTTTTCCTCTGGCGTCCATGTCGGCACGGAGCGATCCATTAGCGGCGCGACGAGCGTGGCCGTGCGGATGATCCACGAGGTCGTGGCGGAGTCGAAGGGGCTTACGACGAGCGAGATTTTGCGTTCCCGCGACAGTTCGAGCACTTCCGGGTCAACTTCGAGCCCGCCCGTTACGACGAGCAGGCGCACGCCCATCTGGATGGCGCGCTGTTGGATGTCCCAGCGGTCGCCGACGACGATGATGCTCTGGTCCGGCGACACATTTTCCTGTTGGGAAAACTTGCCGAAGGAGCGGATGTCCATGGCGCCGATGCGCACGTAAAAGTCCTGCGTCCGGTTTTCGTCGAACACGCAGAGCGGGGTGGCGTGGAGCGCCTTCACGATGGCCCCGATGCTCGTGTAGACATGCCGCATCTGGCGGGGTTCACGGGGCTTCGGGATGAAGAACTCACCGAGGTGGAAGACGGTGATCTGGCCGCGTACCCGGTTGTCCGCATCCACCACCGGTAGGGCCCGCACGTCGTACTGGTCGATGATCTCCAGCGCCTCGGCGCAGGTGGAGTCCAGCTTTGCGATACGCACATCGGGAACCATGATGTCCCGCACGCGCGGCGTAACGTCGCCGATGAACACGGGAAGGGGCGTGCGGAACTGCTCAAGGATGCTGTCAATGCGCGCGTTTGAATTGCCGCAGCGCGCAGGCACGTAGCCCGTCAGCCCGTTTGCTTCCTTGAAGGCCGCGTAAGCGATGGCCGAGCAGATCGCGTCGGAATCCGGGTTCTTGTGGCCTATGATGTAAATGGGATTTTCCATGCAGGGCGCCTGCCAGAGAATCGGGTGGCGTCGGGAAGGAGTTTAATGAATCCGGTAATTCGGAGTGGGATGGGGGAGCTGTCTGCAAAATGATGCCCGTCGGGCGTTAGAGTCAAGCGGGCCCGTAAGACAAAGCCTGAGGGAGTTATCGTGCCGTGAAAACGAAAGAGCCGGCGAGGATGTTCCCCTGCCGGCTCTTTGAAAACGGCTGCGTGGCCGCGTTTACTTCGTCGTCGTCGGGACGGAATCCGGGGCGACTTCGCCTTCCAGGGTGTCCTCAAACGCGCGGGCGCCCGGGTTCAAGGCCTCCCGGTAATTGGCAGTCGGCTGGCCGGAATTGGGAAGGGTCTGGTAGACCACGAGCGGCGTGCCGCCTTCCGCCTCGACGAGGCTTTCCACCCATTCCACGTGGCCGTCAAGATAGGCGATGTGGCCGCCCCTGCCCTTCCAGGGGGAGCGCGTGATCCACCGGCCGTCTTCGCCGAGGCCACGCGTCCACAGGAGCGGCGTGGTGCTGTCCGGCGCGCTGGCGCTGGCGCCGCAGACGACCGCCCAGCTTACGGGCTTGGCCGTGAGCAGGTTGTTTACCGTGCCCGCCATGACCTGGCGCGGGAGGGTGACGGCTGCGAGTTCGTCGTCGGTCCCAATGTACCAAAGGCCGGCGTCGTTCAGGTCCGCCGCACGGGCGAGGATCTGGGCAAAAAGGGCGGGGGAGTTGGCTTCGAACTTGTCCGGGTTCGTCCCCACCTTGATGTTGCGCGTCTTGGCTCCGCCGCGTGAGAAGATCGCGTAGGACTTGGCGATCTGGCCCACGCTGTTCTGCGCGGCCATACGGCGCGCAATCGTCTGCGCGTAGCTGACGGCAGGAACGAGAACACCGGCCAGAATGCCGATGATCGCGATCACGGTGAGGAGTTCGACCAGGGTGAAGCCCCGGCGACGGGAGATGGGACGGTGTTTCATTCGCAAAGGGTAATGCAGCAACCTTTTTACAAGCGGTTCCCGCCCTCGGAAAGGAAAAAGTGCGGCGTGGAGGTTCTGCCCCAGGCGGAAGGCGTCACGCCCGGCACATCCGTGCTGGGGTAAAGAAAAACCCCGCGGCCTGCGAAGGCGCACGGGGTTCTGTCGCTTCAGCCGGTTCTGGCTGACGCGGTTTACTCGTAGGGCAACGGGAAGCGCTGGCAAAGCTCCAGTGCCATGCTCCGGGCCTCGTCGATCGCGGACTCGTCCGTCGGGGCCGACAGGACCTTGCCGATGGCCTTGCCGATGACCGCCATCTCGGGCTCCATCATGCCGCGGGAGGTCACCGCCGGCGTGCCAAGGCGGACGCCGCTGGCCTGGAAGGGGCTGCGGGTTTCGTTCGGCACGGTGTTCTTGTTCGTGGTGATGTGCGCCTGGTCGAGGGCGTGCTGGGCGACCTTGCCGGTGAGGTCCGGATGGCTCGGGCGCAGGTCCACGAGCATAAGGTGGTTGTCCGTGCCGCCGCTGACGAGGTGGAAGCCTTGGTCGAGCAGGCTCTTCGCGAGCGCCTGCGCGTTCTTCACGATCTGGCTCTGGTAATCCTTGAATTCCGGCTTGAGCGCCTGGCCGAAGCACACGGCCTTGGCCGCGATGATGTGCATGAGCGGGCCGCCCTGCTGCCCCGGGAATACCGCGGAGTCGATGGCCTTCGCCCACTTTTCCTTGCACATGATCAGGCCGCCGCGGGGACCGCGAAGCGTCTTGTGCGTGGTGGTCGTGACAAAGTCCGCGTGCTCAACGGGCGAGGGATGCAGGCCCGTCGCCACGAGACCGGCGATGTGGGCAATGTCTGCGAGCAGGAGCGCCCCGCATTCGCGGGCGATCTCGCCCATGCGCGCAAAGTCGATGATGCGGGCGTAGGCGGACGCGCCCACCGTGATCATCTTCGGGCGTTCCTCGCGGGCGACTTTCGCCAGCTCGTCGTAATTGATGCGGCCGGTCGTGGCGTCCACCCCGTAATGCACAACTTTGTACAGCATGCCCGAGAAATTCTTCGGGTTGCCGTGGGTCAGGTGGCCGCCGTGCTCCAGCTTCATCGTCAGGATCTTGTCACCCGGCTGGATGGACGCCTGATAGACCGCGGCGTTCGCCTGGCTGCCGGAGTGCGGCTGCACGTTGGCGTGCTCCGCGCCGAAAAGCTTCTTCGCGCGATCAATGGCGAGCTGTTCCGCGACGTCCACATACTCGCAGCCGCCGTAGTAGCGCTTGCCGGGGTAGCCTTCCGCGTACTTGTTCGTCAGCACGCTGCCGGCCGCTTCCATGATCGCAGGGAGCGTGAAGTTTTCGGAGGCGATCAGCTCGATGTGGTTCTGCTGCCGCTGCTTCTCCTGGGCAATGGCGGCAAAGATCTCGGGATCGAGCTGCCGGAGTTTTTCGGCGTTGAGCGTAGGCTGAGTGGTCGTCATGTCGAACGGTGGAACGAAAATGTGGAAGTGTGCCGCGTCGGGCGTGGGAGAGTTTCCGGAGCGTCTGCTTGAGTTCAGGCGTCGGTTACGGTTGCCCGCAGCAGCCTGCGTTTTCCCCGGCGGCGGCGATCTTGTCAACCCGGCGCTGATGGCGTCCGCCTTCAAAGGGCATGGACAGGAAGATGTCCACGAGCTTTGAGCCCATGAAGGGCGTGATGTATTTCGCGCCCAGGCAGATCACATTGGCGTCGTTGTGCAGGCGGCAAAACTGCGCGGCATCTTCGTTGTGGATGAGGGCGGCGCGAATGCCCCGCATCTTGTTTGCAGCCATGCTGATACCAATTCCTGTCGAGCACACCAGCACGCCGCGCTCCGCCCGGCCATCCAGGATGTCTTCGCCCACGGCGCGGGCAAAATCGGGGTAGTCGCAGGAGTCATGCGTGTGGGTGCCGCGGTCGAGCACCTCGTGTCCCGCCTTGCGCAGGTGTTCCGCGAGGGCCCCTTTGAGGTCCACGCCCGCATGGTCCGAGCCAATGCTGATCTTCATGAAACAGTCTTTCTAAGAAATTCGACGATAGACGGGATGGCCTCAACCATGCTGTCCCGGCAGGCCTCATAGGCCCGGATGTCCTGCCCATACGGGTCGGGAATCTCGCGGTTGTCGCATTCGGGCATCAGGTCGCGCATCAGGTACAGGTGCGGCGTGGTGAGGTTGAACTGCATCTCCACAAGCGCCCGGTGCGTCTGCGTCATGCAGAACACGGCAACGGCACGGTCAATGAGCGACTGGGAAAGGGGCCGGCTGCGGTGTTGCGAGAGGTCCAGGCCCACGGGCTTCAGGGCTTTGACGGAATTGTTGGAGGCCGGTTCCCCGCCGAATGCGCTCACCCCGGCGGACACCACCTTGAGGTCCTTCAGCGGCGCGGGTTCGGCGGCAAGGGCGTGCGCGAGGAGTTTTTCCGCCAACGGGCTTCGGCAGATGTTTGCAGTGCAGACAAAGACAACGGTGTCGCGGGAATCGCTCATCGCGGCTGGCTGGAGTTTGGAAGTTTGCCGAGGACCTGTAAAGCGACAACCAAGTCCACCGCCCGCTGGAGCACCGGGTCGGCCGTCGGGGTCTCGTCCTTCGGGGGCCTATGGTTTTTGTCATCCGGCGTGGGCGCGCCGTTCTTCTTGGGCAGGCCCACACGCAGGAGGGATTCAAGCGCCAGCCCTGTCTCATGCGCAAAATACGCCCGGTAATCTTCAGGCGGGCTCACCTCCACGCGAAAATCCGGCGTCGCGCCCCTGGCGAGCAGGGACGGACCGCCCCGCGGACGGATCTCGCCCGTGATCACGTAGTAGGGGGACGTTGGGGAAAGGCGTTCATACGCGCCCGTTTCCCCGGCCGTCCTCGTGCCCACCAGCAGGGCGGCGCCCCGCGCCTGAAGCCCCGCGAGCCACGCTTCCACGGGCCCCGAGGTCTTTGCGTTAACGAGGACGAACACGGGCGAGGTGCGCTGCACCCGTTCGCCCCTGACGCTGTCGTGCGTGTCCGAAGGGTACGTGCCGAGAAGCTCCACAAGCCCGTCATCGCGGCCATCCGCGAGAGCCCGGGAAAACGCCGCCGCGGCTGCGGGGGTGCTTCCGACGAACCGCAGGTCCACAATCAGCGCGGCCTGCCCGAGGTTCTTCGTTAGCTCAGGTGTAGCGGCGGCCAGATCATACACGCGGAGGTAGCGGATATTCCGCGGCAGGTCCTCGACCAGCGGCGCACGGCCGGAAGGTACGGGTTCCGCGGGAAGCTCCGTCACCAGGCGCCCCGGGTAAAGCGCCGCAAGCCCGGCGAGGTACACGTCCTCGGCGCTCTTGCGGTCGAGCTCCGGGAAAAACGGCGGCGCAAGGCGCTCCGTAAGGGCAGGGGAGGGCGCTTCCGTGATGGCCGGGACGCCGGACGCAGCCCCAGTGGCCAGCGCGTACGCCGCCAGCATGAGGCCGATCCGTGAAATCCTGTGGGCCATGGGTCTCGTAAGGCTGTGTTAGCCGCGCTTCCGGTTGAGCTCGCGTGCGCCGATGTCGCGCCGGAAATACCGCGTACTGAACTTCACCTGCTCGACCACACCATACGCGGTCTTGGCGGCCTCCGCCAGCGTCGGCCCAAAAGCCGTCACCCCGAGCACGCGGCCGCCGTTCGTGACGACCGTGCCATCGGGTTTAAGCGTCGTCCCGGCGTGCACGATGGCCGTTCCGGCTGGCGGCGTCTTCGGGAAAGAGATGGGGTCGCCTTTCGGGTAAGAGCCCGGGTAGCCTTGGGCCGCGAGCACGATGATGATCGCGAACGCGTCTTTGATCTTCACCTGAGCGGGTTCAAGGGTGCCGTTCGCGCAGGCCAGCATCAGCTCCACCGGGTCGGTGTCGAGCAGCGGCAGCAGCACCTGGCATTCGGGGTCGCCGAAGCGGACGTTGAATTCGACCACCTTCGGGCCCTCCCGCGTGATCATGATGCCGATATAAAGCGTGCCGCGGTAGTCGATGCCCTCGTGGATGAGACCCGCGAGCGTGGGCCTGACGATCTCGGTGATCACCTGGGCGCTGATTGCGGGCGTGACGACGGCCGCGGGCGCATAGGCACCCATGCCCCCCGTGTTCGGGCCGGTATCGTTTTCTCCCACGCGCTTGTGGTCCTGGCTGGCCGGCAGCATGACAAAACGGTCGCCGCACACCATGAGCATGATGGAGGCTTCCTCGCCTTCCATGAATTCCTCAATCAGGATTTCGCAACCGCTCGCCCCGAAAACCTTCTTTTCCAGCATGTCGCGGACGGCCGTCTCGGCCTCCTGGCGGTTCTGGGCGATGATCACGCCCTTGCCCGCAGCAAGCCCGCTTGCCTTGATCACGATTGGGTAGGGCTGGCTGGCGAGATACTCCAGCGCCGGCGCGACGGCCGTGAACTTCGCTCCCCGCGCGGTGGGAATGCGGTATTTTACCAAAAAGTCCTTCGTGAAAACCTTGCTCGCCTCCAGACGCGCCGCGCTCTTGTTCGGCCCATAGGCCGGGATGCCCACCTGCTCAAGCGCATCGACGGCACCGAGGCTGAGCGGGTCTTCCGGGCCCACGATCACGAAATCCGCGGCTTCCGCTTTTGCGAGCGCCACGATCGCCGGAACGTCCGAGACATTCAGCGGACGGCAGGGGACTTCAGCCGCGATGCCGCCATTGCCCGGTGCGCACACCACGGAGCCCACGAGCGGGCTCGCAAGGCAAGCCTTCACGAGCGCATGTTCGCGCCCGCCGGAACCGATCACCAAAACCTTCATCTTCTTTGTGTGAGCCATGGCGTCTTGCGTCTGAAAAACGGTCAGTGTCTTGACCAGTCCCCCTTCTTGCAACCCGTTTTAGCGGCTCTGCGCAAGACGGGCGCAAGCGCCGCCCCGTTTCGGGCCCACCGGCACACCGGCGCCGCAGTCCAACGCCTGCGCACCTGCACCCGTCGCTCACGCGGCAGCGCCTTCGCCCTTGACGCGGCCCCGCGTCGGGCCTTCGATCCCCGGTTTCCGCGCCCTCTGGCGCGGTTGGCTGCCCTGAAGCGGCGGCGTGGGCCTGGGTTTGTGCTCCAGGTGGCCCGCCGTCAAACCGGGGCGGATAACACAAAGGTAAAAGACATGACACCGTTAGAGGAACTCCGTCACTCCTGTTCGCACGTGCTCGCCACGGCCGTATTGCGCCTCTTCCCCGAGGCCCGTCTCGATATCGGCCCGCCCACCGACACGGGCTTTTATTACGATTTCGACCTCGACCATAAGTTCACGGTCGAGGACCTCGAAAAGCTTGAGGGCGAGATGCGCAAGGTGGCGAAGGAGAACCAGAAGTTCGAGCGCATCGAAGTCTCCCGTGCCGAGGCCGAAAAGTTTTTCAAGGAGCGCAACCAGCCCTACAAGATCAGCCGCTTGGGCGACATTCCCGAGGGCGAAGCGGTGACGTTCTACCGCAACGGCGAATTCACCGACCTTTGCGCCGGCACGCACCTGAAGGCCACCGGCGAGATCAAGGCGTTCAAGCTCCTGTCCATCGCAGGCGCGTACCACCGTGGCGACGAGCGCAACAAGCAGCTCCAGCGCATCTACGGGACCGCTTTCCCGACGCAGAAGGAGCTCGATACGTACCTCGCCCAGATCGAGGAGGCCAAGAAGCGTGACCACCGCAAGCTTGGCAAGGAGCTCGACCTGTTCCTCATCGACGACGCCGTAGGCCAGGGGTTGGTCCTCTGGAAGCCCAACGGCTCCATCGTCCGCCAGGAGCTCCAGAACTTCATTTCCGAGGAGCTCGTGAAACAGGGTTACTCGCAGGTCTTCACGCCCCACATCGGGCGCCTCGGCCTTTACCGCACCTCCGGGCACTTCCCTTATTACAAGGAATCCCAGTTCACGCCCATCGTGGACCGCGAGGGCCTGGAGGCGCTGGCCAAGGAAGGCTGCGCGTGCAGCGAGCTGAGCAACCGTTTGGACAAGGGGGAGATCGAGGGCTACCTGCTCAAGCCCATGAACTGCCCCATGCACATCAAGATCTTCGACTCGCGGCCCCATTCCTACCGCGACCTGCCGATCCGTCTCGCGGAGTTCGGCACCGTGTACCGCTGGGAACAGTCGGGTGAGCTCAATGGCATGACCCGCGTCCGCGGCTTCACGCAGGACGACGCGCACCTGTTCTGCACGGAAGATCAGGTAGGCGCCGAAATCCAGGGCTGCCTCCACCTCGTGAAGACCGTTTTCGGCACGCTCGGGATGAAGGATTACCGCGTGCGCATCGGCCTGCGCGACCCCGACTCCGCCAAGTACGTCGGCCGCGCCGAGAACTGGGACAAGGCTGAAAATGCGCTCCGCGAAGCCGCCAAGACGCTCGGCGTGCCGTTCTCCGAGGAGCCCGGTGAGGCCGCGTTCTACGGCCCGAAGATCGACTTCGTGGTGAAGGACGTGATCGGCCGCGAGTGGCAGCTCGGCACGGTGCAGGTGGACTACAACCTGCCGGAACGCTTCAACCTGTCCTACATCGGCGCCGATAACCAGCCGCACCGCCCGGTCATGATCCACCGTGCGCCGTTCGGCTCGATGGAGCGTTTCTGCGGCGTGCTGATCGAGCACTTCGCCGGCAACTTCCCGACCTGGCTCGCTCCCGAGCAGGTGCGCCTCCTGACGATCAACGACGAGATGCTGCCGTACGCCCGCGAGATCCTCGCGAAGCTCCAGGCCGCAAAGATCCGCGCCACGATCGACGCGCACCCGGACAAGCTGGGGGCGAAGATCCGCCGCGCGGAGGTGGAAAAGCTGCCGTATATGCTCGTCCTCGGCGCCAAGGAGAAGGAAGCAGGCAAAGTCGCCGTGCGTTCCCGCGTGAACAAGGCGAACGAAGGCGTCATGCCCGCCGACGAGTTTGTGGCGAAGATCGTCGAGGAAATCCGCGTGCGCGCGATGCCCGCCAGCGCGTAACACGCCCCACGCTCCCGACCATCGGGCGCATCCAGGGCAATAGGAAAGGCCGCTCCGCTTCAACGGCGGGCGGCCTTTTCGTTTTCCGCTCGGGCGAGGCTCCTTGAGCCTGTCCCGCCGGGACCTCGCAGGTTGGCGGGTATGCCGGAGCGGCTACGGCTTGCCCCCGAACGACGCGAAGTCGTCCACATCGAGCAAGTCGAACCAGGTCGCGACGTCCGCACGGGTGGGCGCGATACGCCGGTGCACCTCGTGGAAAAACTCTCTCCCATCGACGTCGGAAGGCGTGCGCTCCGTCATCCATTCGGACCATGCCCGGATCTGCGCCGGGTGAAGCTTCGTGTTCGCCAGCACCCAGTCGAGCATCTCTGCGTCGCTCGCGCCGGTGCCGGCCTTCGTCTTGAACGCATTGGCGTCAAGGCCCGTGAAATCGAAGAAGTGGCGATCCAGCGGGCAATTATAGTTGTACTCTCCGTTCGTTGCCGCAAGCGTGGCGCGGCATTTGTCGAGAATACGCGGGAGCGTAACGAAGCCGCCCAGGCGTACGCGAGGGCTGCGAGGCGGCCGCTTGGTGAGGTCTGTGGGCAGGATGAGGTTACTCATGGGTGTCGGTAAGGAAAACGGGACGTTGAGCAGGTAAGGTTTGGTCCAATATCGGCGATTTCCTCCCGGGTTCAACGTGGCCGCAGGCATTTCCCAGGGCAAACGCAGCCCGACCGAGCCTTTTTCAGCCTAACGGGTTTGATTCGGCCTCCGTAGCCGTGCTATAGCTCCACCCGATCATGTGCCTGTCGCGACGCACCGCCCCTTGGTTCCGCCTCCTGTCCGCCACTTTTCTCGCCGTTATCCTGCCAGCCCTGCCGGCGCCCGCGGACGCGCCCGCGAACGCCTACGCCCCGCGCCTTTGGACGAGCTCCACCGGCGATACCGTAAAGGCCCGCCTGCTCGCCTTGAACGGGGAAAACATCCTGCTCGCGCTTGAAGACGGCGAGCTGTGCGACGCCCCAAAGACGCTTTTTTCCCCTGCCGACCTCGCGTTCCTGAACGACCTTGCCGCCCAAGCCCGTGCGGGGACCGCCGGCCTCGTGGACCTCGCCGCGCCCCCCGAGCCCCAGGCGGGAGCCGCCGTGCGCGTGCCCACGCAGTCCCTTAAAGTCGCCCTCGACTGGTATGTGCTCGAGCGCTTCAAGCCCACGACCGCGAGGGAAAAAGGCTCTGTGGCGGACGCGGATTACGCGGCCTGGCTGCGCCTGCGCTGGTGGCTCGACCAGATCGAACGCATCCCCGAGGACCACCCGTCCGGAGCCCCGGAGGCGCTCGCTCCGCTCGTCGCGGACCGGCCGCTCACGAACCTGCTTTTCCTGCACCTGCATGCCGACGACAACATGCCGGAGGTCCTCACCATCCTCCAAAAAATCCGCCAGCAGGACCCCGCGGCCTTCCAGGAGTTCAGAGCCCTCGCCGTGGCCGTCGCCATCGTCTTCGACCAGCCACCGCCCAATGACTGGCCGCACCGCCAGGTAAAGAACCTCAAGCTCGACGGTTCGCCTCCCGAGCGCCGGTTCGCGTTTTGGGTGGAAGCCCAGCGGGCAAACCTCCTCAAGACGGACCTGCGCAAGCTGCCACCGGATGAACTCAAGTTCGTCGTCGATTGCCTGTTGGAGGAATCGGAGCGCAAATGGGCGCAGCAGAACGTGAAGGAAGCGCGGCCCAATTTCGCGTTCGTGTTCAACCAGATCACCTACGACAACGAGCGCATACGGAAAAAGCAGTACGAGTGGCCTCACGACGCCCCCTACAAGCTTGAGGAACTCAAGAAGCGCGGGGGCATCTGCGTGGATCAGGCCGTCTATGCGTCCATGTCCGGAAAGGCGCTCGGCATCCCCACGATCTTTTTTCGAGGCCTCGGCAGAAGAGGCGGTCACGCCTGGTTTGGGTATAACAGGGGCGACAGCTGGGACATGGATGCCGGGCGCTTCGAGCGCGACAATTACAGCGTAGGCACTGCCAGGGACCCGCAAACCTGGCGGGACGCCACCGACCACGAAGTCCTGTATCTTTCCCAAGGCTTCCGGGACAAACCGCAGTTCCTCACCGCCATGCGGGAACTCTACGTCGCCAGGCTCCTTGCCAAAAAAGGGCGTTTCAACGACGCCCTCGCTGCGGCCGAAGCCGCCATCGCCGGGGTGCCGAGCTCCGAGGAAGCGTGGTCCGCCAAGGCCAGCATTTTGCGCGAGAAACCGGACTACATCGCCTTGCGAAGCCATGCCGAAGCCGCGGTCGCGAACTTCACCGGGTCCTCCTTTACGGACCTGCGCGTGAAGTACCTCAAAACGCTCGCGGAATGCTGGCGCGATTTTGGCCGCTCGACCGAAGCTGAAACTATCGAGAAGAAGATCCTGTCGGAGAATCGCTTCAAACGCATCGACCTCTCGATCGACCAGGGGCTTGAGCAGGTCAAAGCCGCGTGCGCGAACGAAGACTGGGAGGTTGCCCTGAAGCATTACCGCCAGCTCATCCGGGAGCTTGGCCCGCTGAACCCAGGCATGACCATCGCGGAACTCACGCGGCCATTTTTGATGCGGCTGATTGAGTCGAAACGTTTCGATATCGCCCGCAAGGCCGTGGCCGAAACAAAGGCCGCCTTCAACCTGAAGGGCACCACGAGCCTGGACAAATGGCTCGACGAGCAGGAAAAACTGTAACGGCGCCTGAAAACGTTTTGCCTGAGCTGGGCGGCTTGCTATAACGGCCTCCTCATGCACCCCCTGCGCCAGATCCGCCTTGCCTTCCTGCCCATCGTTATCGCCGCCCTTGCGGTCACCCTGTCCCCCGCCGCTGCGGAGGCCGCCGCCCTCCCGGCAAGCCCGGCATCGCATCACGAGCCTTCGGTGAAAGCCAAGTCTTCCAAGAAAAAGTCCCACAAGTCGAAGAAGACGTACCGGCATCGCAATCGCACCCACGCCTAAGCCTCTCCCGGCGGGCCTGAACCCGGCGCAGGAACGCGCCGAACCCGCGCGGCGAGCCTTGGGCACGCTTCCTGTTCACCGGGGTTGACCTTCGCGCCGTTCGTCCTCAACCTCCCTTGCCCATGACGTCTCCCTCAGAGAAACGAGTCGCCCTTGTGACCGGTGCCGGCCGCGGCATCGGCAAGGCGATCGCTGAAAAACTCGCCGCCGAAGGCAACACCGTCCTGTGCGTCAGCAAGAACGCGGACAGTTGCGGCGCCGTCGCCGAAAGCATCAAGGCTGCCGGTGGCCAGGCCAAGGCTTACGCCGTGGACGTCGCCAATGGCGACGCCGTGCGCACCGCGTGCGAGGAAATCCTCAAGGAATACGAGCGCGTCGACATCCTCGTGAACAACGCCGGCATCACCCGCGACATGCTCATCCTGCGCATGAGCGACGCCGACTGGCACGAAGTCCTCAACACCAACCTTTCCAGCTGCTTTTACTGGACGCGCAACCTCGTCCGCCCGATGACCCAGAAGCGCTGGGGCCGCATCGTTAACATTTCCTCCGTGGTGGGCCTCATCGGCAACCCCGGCCAGGCGAACTACGCCGCCGCCAAGGCCGGCATGCTTGGCCTTACCAAAGCCCTTGCCCGCGAGCTTGCCTCCCGTAACGTTACGGTAAATGCGGTCGCGCCCGGCTTCATCACCACGGACATGACCTCCAAGCTCGACGCCAGCATCCAGGAAGCCGTGTCCAAGCAGATCCCCCTGAAACGCTTCGGCGAGCCCTCCGATATCTCTGAAATGACCGCTTTCCTCTGCTCCGATAAAGCTGGCTACATCACAGGCCAAGTTTTTACAGTTGACGGCGGTATGGCGATGTGATGACCAGATAACCTTCCAACACCCTTTACACGATCTTATGGCCGAGAAATCAATCGAACAGCGCGTCAAGGAAATCATCGTTAACCAGCTCAACGTTAACGAAGACCAAGTGACTCCGGAGGCTTCGTTCCTCGACGATCTGGGCGCGGACTCCCTTGACCAGGTAGAGCTCATCATGGCCTTCGAGGAAGAGTTCAAGGACGAGATCAAGGGCGAGATCCCTGAAGCTGACGCGGAGAAGCTCCAGACCGTCGGCCAGGTGATCACCTACATCAAGGAAAAGGCCGGCAAGTAAGCCGCCTTTCCCGCAGGAATCCGGCGCGGCTTTCAAGGCCGCGCCGGTTTCTTCCTTGGCTGTTTCCCATACAGCCTACGGCGCGCCGCCCGCACCCGGGCGAACGTCCAATGGGAAAAACCTAAAATTTTCAGCGCCAGCGGTTACCGCAGAAGCGTCCCGGTTATCCGGAGTGCGTGGAGTGGGGTAGGGCGCTTCCGCCAACGGCCCTCGTGCCCATGGCGGGTGCGTCTGTAGCCACCGGTGCGACGAACCGCCTAATACCGCGGCCCCATTCCGACCACATTCGGCAGAAGGGCCCGGTCTCCTCAGAAAAGACATGGCTTCCGCTCCACACAGCCGGGTGGTCGTAACCGGCATCGGCATTATCACCTCCGTCGGCACGGGCATTGATGCCTACTGGGAAGGTCTCCTTTCCGGGCGCAGCGGCATCGGCAGCATTACGCGGTTCGACGCCACGGACTACCCGTGCAAAGTCGCCGCCGAAGTCAAGGACTTCGACGCCGCCAAGTACATGGACCCGAAGGAGGCGAAGCGCAACGACCGTTATACGCACTTTGCCGTCGCCGCTTCCCGCATGGCGCTCCAGGACGCCAATCTGGATCCCAAGGCCCCGGGCGCCCTCGACCCGGCCCGCTTCGGCGTCATCATCGGCTCCGGCATTGGCGGCATGGAGACCATCGAGAAGCAGTCCCGCGCGCTTTTCGAGCACGGCCCCCGCAAGATTTCGCCCTTCATGATCCCGTCGCTCATCGCGAACATCGCCTCCGGCGTCGTCGCGATTGAGTTTGGCGCCCAGGGCATCAATTTCGCCGTCGTTTCCGCCTGCGCCACCGGCACCCATGCCATCGGTGAGGCCATGCGCCACCTGCGCAACGGCTTCTCGGACGTCATTCTCGCCGGCGGCAGCGAAGCCGCCATTACGGCCCTCGGCTTCGGTGGCTTCTGCGCGATGCGCGCCATGGCCACCAGCTACAACGACACGCCCCAGCGTGCCAGCCGCCCGTTCGACAAGAACCGCGACGGCTTCGTGATGGGCGAAGGCTCCGGCGTCCTCGTGCTCGAAACAGAAGAGCATGCCCGCAAGCGCGGCGCCCGCATTTATTGTGAGCTCGCTGGCTACGCCGGCACGTGTGATGCCTACCACATCACCAGCCCGGACACCTCTGGCTCCGGCCTTGCCCGCTGCCTGAAGAACGCGATGCTCGACGCGTCCGTGAAGCCCGAGGAAGTGGACTACATCAACGCCCACGGTACGTCCACGGCCTACAACGACAAGTTCGAGACCCTGGCGATCAAGAACGTCTTTGGCGACCATGCGCGCAAGCTCATGATCAGCTCCACGAAGTCCATGACCGGTCACCTCCTTGGTGCCGCGGGTGCGATTGAAGCCGCAGCCTGCATCAAGACCATCCAGACCGGCCAGGTCCCGCCCACGATCAACTACGAGACGCCGGACCCGGATTGCGATTTGGACTACGTTCCGAACACCAAGCGCGAAGCCCCCGTCAAGGTTGCCCTCAGCAACAACCTCGGCTTCGGCGGTCACAACGCCGTCCTGGCCTTCCGCTCCGTCTAAAAAGGACGCTTCGTTACGACCTTCAAGGCCCGGTGCTCCCAAAAAGCATCGGGCTTTTTTTTGAGCCGTGCAGCCGAACGAAAGCGGCCCACGCCGTGCGTGATCGCCGCGGCGTCGGCACACGCGATGACTCAAAATAGAAGTGCCCTAAGCGGGTCGTTTTGCGGCGGGCGGCGTAAAATAAAGGAAAAGGTAGGCCACGCGGCTAACCTAAACCGCGTTTTGCTTGAACGGGCGCTCCGGTATGCATATCTTCGCCTTGCCTCAAATGCGCCCCCTGAAGGCTTACTTGTCCCGGGACGTTCTCGTAAGGAACATCAGCCTGTTCTTACTGTTCCTGCTGTTTGCGGAGGCCGCAAAGCATGTCGCGGGCGTGCATGGCTCCACGATCCTCATTTGGCCGCCCGCACCGCTGGCAATCGCCGCCTTTGTCCTTTACGGGCCCACGCTCTGGGTCGGCACGGGTCTGGCCGCCTTCGCCTATTCCTGCCATACGGGCGCACCCGTAGATTCCGCCGCCGCCGCCGCGGTTGCCGCCGTTGCCGAAGCGCTGCTCGCCTGGGTTGGCCTAAAGCTCACGGGCTTCGACCGCAGGCTCCACCGCGTGCTGGACGTCCTGACCTTCTTTACCATCGCGGCAGTCCTCGCGCCCCTTATTGGCGCCACGCTGGAAGCCTTTGCCCAATTTATCCTGGCCAACATCTCCCTGCCGGAGGCGGGGACGTTCCTTTGGCGACGCTGGTTTGGCCACGCCCTGGGCGTGATTACGCTCCTGCCTCTCTTCCTGTCGATCAACCGCCACTATTTCCGCGACTGGAGCCCCATGCGCCTGTGGGAGTGGTTCGCCCTGCATGTCGCACTCGTGGCCGTGATGCTCCTTGTCTTCCGGTTCATCTCAGGACCGGGCGAATACCATTACCCCCTCGCCTACCTGCCCCTCCCGTTTGCCTTTTGGTCAGCCATGCGCTTCGGGCCCAGTGGCGTTGCCGTGACCAACGCTGCCGTCGCCGTGCTCGCCGCCATCGCCCACATCACGCAACTGGGCCCCTTTGCGGCTGCGGCCGACAATACGGAGCTCGTCCTCTTCGGCTCTTTCCTTTCCGTCCTCTCCCTCGTGTCCCTCCTGTTCGCCTCTGCCCAGTCGGAGCGCATGGAGGCGGAAGACCTGCTGCGGCGCCAAGCCCGCTTCTTCCGTCAGATCATCGACACGCTTCCCAGTGGCCTCCTGATCAAGGACCGGCAGGACAAGACGATCCTCGTAAACCGCCGCTGGTGCGAGATGCTCGGCCTGCCCGCGATGGGCGAGGTGCAGATGGACGAGCACATTCGCCGCAAAGGCAGCGCTCCTCCCTGGCGGAAGGAAGAATCGACGCTCCTGCAGGACCCCTCCAAGCTCTCCGTCACCGAGTTCGTGCGCACGGACATTGATGGCCAGCTCATTTCCTGCGCCCTCACCAAGCGCGCCATCTTCTTCTCCGACCGCGCGGCCTACGGTCTCATCCTCCAGCTCAACGACGTCACCGCCATCAAGCACGCGCAGGAGGAAGTCCAGCTCAGCCAGACGCGCCTGCGCCTGGCCATGGAGAGCGCGGACCTCAGCATCTGGGACTGGGATATACTCAACAGCCTCCTCACCCACGACGAACACTGGACCCGGCTCACCGGCTACCCGGCGGCGGGCGAATCTGATACGCACTGGAAACGCTACATCCACCCGGAAGACCGGCCGCGCGTGCTCGCGGAAGTGGACCGCCACCTTTCCGGGCAGACGAATTTCCTCCAGGTCGAACACCGCTTCCAGCGCAAGGACGGCCAGTGGATCTGGGTGTCCCTGCGCGGTCGCGTCGTTCAGATGGACCTCGACGGTCAGGCCCTCCGCATGCTGGGCACGATGCACGACATCACACCGCAGAAGACCGCCCAGCTCGCCATCGAAAGGGCCAAGGAGGCCGCCGAAGCCGCCAACACCACGAAATCGCTCTTCCTCGCCAACATGTCCCATGAGATCCGCACGCCCCTGAATGCCATCATTGGCATGGCGGACCTCTTGCGCGAAACCGCCCTAGACACCGAACAGGCCGACTGCTGCCAGTCCATCCTCCACAGTGCGCGGAACCTGCTGAACCTCCTCAACGACCTTCTGGACTACTCCAAGATCGAGTCCGGCAAGTTCACGATCGAGTATCACCCGTTCAGCCTGCGCGAATTCTGTGACGAGGTGTACGACATCTTCCGCTACCGCGCCGCTCAAAAGAACCTCGATCTCACGTTCGAACTCGCTCCGGAAGTCCCCGCCAACGTCATTTCAGATTCCACCCGCCTCAGGCAGATCCTCGTCAACATGCTCGGCAACGCCCTGAAGTTTACCCATCAGGGCAGCGTGAAGCTCGCCGTCCGTTTGCCCCGGACCGATACCCTTGTGGTGCACCCGCCGGCCTCTCCTGACCCCCGCGGGTTCCTGATCCAGTTCTCCATTCTCGATACGGGGATCGGGATTCCCCTGGATCGCATGCACATGCTGTTCGACCCGTTTACCCAGGTGGACAGCTCCATCACGCGCCGTTATGGCGGCACCGGCCTTGGCCTCGCCATCTGCAAGAGCCTGATCGAGATGATGGGCGGGGCGGTGTGGGTGGACTCCGAGGAAGGCAAAGGCTCCGGGTTCCATTTCGTTGTGCGCGTGTACCTGGCCGACGCAATCGCGGAGCTCGAGTCCGCCGGCGTGCTGTAACCTCCCCGGTCCTCAAGGTGCCGTGGCGGCTTCTGCCGGCCGCGCCACTACGCCGTCGTCCGAAGCCGCTGCAGAAACACGTCCGGGAGCGGCAATGCCCGGGGCTGGCCTTCGCCCGTCATCGCGGCATACACCGTCACCATCTCGCCCGTGGCCACAATCTCGCCGCCGGCGCCGTCCCTTCGGACTTCGCAGGAAAACCGCAACGATCGTACGCCGGCCTCCTCAAGGCGCACCGTCACGGTCAGGAGTTCGCCGAAGTGTGCGGGCGCCCGGAAGTCGAAGGCCGCCTTTACGCGGGGCCACCCGCGCAACGCGCCCTCAACCCGCTCCATAACCGGCACGCCACACTGGGCGAGCAGCCCGTGTTCCGCCTGCTCAAACCACGCAAAGAAGCTCGTGAAGTGGGCAATGCCCGCCGGATCGCTTTCAGCGAACGCGACTTTGTGGGAGACGGTGTGCGAGCAAAGCGCCATTGGGTTCTCGTAAGGACACCACGGTCCTCTTAGGGCAGGTCCATTTCAAGTTGTCGCATGCGCCGACGCTGCGGCGAGCGTGGACGCCCCATCCTCGCGTCGGCGCGGGCGGAAAAGTGATTCAAGGAGGTGCGACATCTTAAAGTAGAAGTGCTCTAGTTCGCCGTCTGCTGCGTTGCACGGGGCTCCCGCTGGAGCGACCGGAGATGGTCCTTCAGCGTATCAAGACGCAGCGGTTTCGGGAAAAACGATTCCGCCCCTGCATTCAGGCAATCATCCCGGGTCTCGGGCGAATCATACGCGCTCATCGCGATGAGGTGCGGACGCTTGTCCGGATGGACCTTGAAATTGATCAACCGGATGCAGCTGATCCCGTCCAGCCGCGGCATCGCCACGTCGATCAGCGCCACGTCGAAAATCTCCTGCGTCAGCGCGTCCATGACGTCCCGCCCGTTTGATACCGACACGACCCGGCAGCCAATCGTCTGCAGGAACGCGCCCGCGAGCCGCAGGCTGGACGAGTCATCGTCTGCCACAAGCACCTTCCACGGCGGGAAGGACGGCGCGCCTGTCGGCGTGGCGTGCTGAGGCTCGTCATGCGTGGGCTTGGACACCGGAACATCCAGCACGATGCTGAAGCGCGTTCCCGCGCCGGACTGGCTTTCGCAGTGGATCATCCCGCCCATCGCCGTCACGAGCTTCCGGCAGATCGCAAGCCCCAGCCCCGCGCCGTGGTAGGAGCGCTTCGAGCCCTCCTCAACCTGGGTGAACGGCTCAAATATGTATTCGCACTTATCTTCGGGGATTCCGATTCCCGTGTCCTCCACCGCGAGCTCGATGCGGCCGTGGCTGGAGCCCGCACGCATCAGCGTGGCTCGCAAGGTGACGGACCCGGCTTCCGTGAATTTCACGGCATTGTCCATCAGGTTTATCAGCACCTGCTTCAGTTTGGGCGCGTCCCCGATCACCTCCGCCGGCAGCTTGGGGTCCCGCTCCAGTTGCACCCGCAGGCCGCGTGACGCTCCCACCTCGCGGTACGTGTTATAGACCTCCTCCAGCAGTGAAGGCAGCTCGAAGGGCAGGGCGGACGCTGACACGCCGACGGCCTCCATCTGCGAGTATTCGAGGATGTTGTTGATGAGGTTCAGCAGGTGCTCGCCGCTGTTGTAGATGTTCAGGATGAAATCGCGGTCCTTTATGTCGTGGCTCTCCAGCAGCAGCTGTGAGAAACCGAGGATCGCGTTGAGCGGCGTCCGGATCTCGTGACTGACCACCGCCAGGAAGTCCGACTTCGCGCGGTTGCCCGCCTCTGCCGCTTCCTTTGCCTGCAAGAGCAGTTGCTCGGCGCGCTTGCGCTCGGTGATGTCGCGCACCTGCAGCAGCAGGCGTGGCACCCCGTCCTGGTCCACCATTACCGCGCGTCCTTCCACGGGCACCGTCGTGCCATCCGCCCTCAGGGCGAGGCTGTCGTACGTGGTGAGCGTCCCCGCCGCGAGCTTCCCGAACTGCACCACGGCGGTCTCCCGGTCTTCGGGGGGGCAAAGGTCCGCCACCGTGCAGCTTACGAGTTTCTCGTGCGGCAGTTGGTGGAGGTCGCACGCCGCCGGGTTGGCATCGAGCACCTGACCTTCCGTCGTGAAGACATACACGGCGTCCGGGGACTGCTCGAACAGCAGGCGGAAACGCCGTTCGCTCTCCGTCACCACTTCCTGCGCGCGGCGGCGTTCCGTCACGTCGCGGGCGCAAGCGTAGATCAGGCGCTGGTCGGGGGAGGGGCGGGCCGTCCAGGCCAGCCAGCGGTACGAGCCGTCTTTTACGGCGAACCGGATCTCGAACTCCACCATCGACGTCCCCTCCGAAAGCTCCCGGAAGCGCCGTTCGCCCTCCTGGCGGTCCGTCGGGTGCAGGAGTGTCTGCCACGGGCGTTCCTGCAGCTCCTCTGCCGTCCACCCCAGCGTCTTTGGCAACGCGTCGTTGAAGCGCTTGAAGCACCCCGCGAAGTCCAGGATGCACAGGCAGTCCAGGGACAGGCTGAAGAACCGGTCGAGGTCGGCCTGGAGCGTCCGGTGTGTCGTCACGTCCTGCCCGACGCCCTGTATCTCGTTTACGGCTCCGTCATGCCGCGCGATCGTCTGGAACGTCCACCGCTGCCAGCCGGTCTGGCCTTCCGGCATAAGGACGGGCAGTTCTTCTGCGAACGGTGCGGCATTATCGATAAGCTGGCGCAACCGTGCCTGCAGCGCGTCTTTCAGTTGCTCGGGTACGAACTCGTTGAACCGCTTCTGGCCAATGTCCTGGGGTTTCAGTGCAAACGTCCGCCGAAAAGCCTGGTTGCAGAACGTCAACGTGGTCTCCACGTCAAACCTCACCACCATCTCCGACTGTGTCTCGCAGATGCTCCGGTACCGCTCCTCGCTCAGCTTGAGCGCCTCATTGCGCATCCGCGCCTCGCGCAGCAGCCTTCCGTAAAACGGCACCATCACGAGGCTTCCCACCGACTCCAGTATGTCGATGACGGCGAGGGGGAAGTCCTTCCCGTGCCCCCACAGGTGCTCCGCCCGGTGCAGCAGCAGGATCAGCAGGAACGCGCAAAAAAGCGGCGTGTGCCAGGACCGCCGCGCGCGCGGTAGGAAAGAAAGCGACCAGAGGAAGGCCGTGGCCGTAAGCGCAAAAGTGAGAAAGTTCATGCCGCGGAACGCGGGAGGGGAGGAGTGCAGGTATAGCCGCTCACCAGGCGCATCTTACAGACGTTCTCGCCCCAAGATAAAGAAAAACCCGTCCCCTCCTGCGCATATAAAGCGTTGCGCTACAGGGATTGATCCGGTAAAACCATCGCCCTTTCTATCGCCCTTTGCATCCGAGGGCTGATGCCGGAGCCTCACTCCGCCGGTGTCAGGTCCGCTGGCCCCTGTCGCCCTTTTTTCCGTACAGACCCCATGGCTCTTGCACGCATCCAGGCTTCCATCGTCAACCACCTGAAGGAACTCGGGCGGCTGACCCCCGAGCAGACTAACGAGCTGCTCAACACGCCGGAAGAAATGTCCGGCGAGGCGATGGAAAAGCTCCTGACCACCCAGCACAAGGTTTCGGAATTCCAGCTCCTCGTCGCAAAGGCCCGCGCCTTTGGCCTGATGCCCTTCAATGCCAAGGGCTTTGTGTCGGACGAGATGACGTTCGAGAAGCTCGACCGCGACTTCTGCGTCGAAAACCGCGTCCTGCCCGTCGGCTCCATCGGCAATTACCTCGTCGTTGCCCTCGCCAATCCCTTCAACCTCAACGTCACCCAGAAGATCGCGGAGATGACGAAGCGCAAAGTCTTCGTCCTCCTCGCCCTGGAAGGCGATATCCTTGGCGCCCTTGAGGAAAAGAAAGAGCAGCCCAAGTCGGTCGGGTTTGGCGACGTCGTCGAAGCCCTCGACATGGAGTACAACATCGGGGACGACATCCCCGAGTCGGCTCTTGAGGACGAGGAATCCGCCCCGATCATCCAGCTCGCCAACCGCATCATTGAGGATGCCTATTACTCGGGCGGCAGTGACATCCACATCGAGCCCTTTGAAAAGCAGGCCCGCGTCCGCGTCCGCATTGACGGCGTGTGCGTCGAAAAACTCACGCTCCCGAGCAAGGTCTGCGGCGCCCTGCTGGCGCGCCTCAAGGTCATGTCGAACCTCGACATCGCCGAAAAACGCCTCCCTCAGGACGGTCGTATCGTCTTCAAGCAGTACACCCGCAAGAACCTCGACGTCGACCTGCGCGTCTCGACAGCCCCGCTGAACCACGGCGAAGGCTGCGTCATGCGTATCCTCGACAAGCAGAAAAGCACGCTCCCCCTCCCGGCCCTCGGCTTTGAGCCCGAGAACCTCGCAACCTACCGCGACCTCATCACGCGCCCCTTCGGCATGGTCCTGCATTGCGGCCCCACAGGCTCCGGCAAGTCCATGACCCTCTATTCCGCGCTCAACGAGATCAACTCGCCGGAAGTCTGCATCCGCACTGCGGAAGACCCGATCGAATACACCCTGCCCGGCCTCTGCCAGATGCAGATGAACCGCAAGATCGGTCTCACCTTCGCCTCCGCGCTCCGCGCCTTCCTCCGCCAGGACCCCGACATCATCCTCGTGGGCGAAATTCGTGACTCCGAAACCGCCGGCATCGCCGTCGAAGCCGCGCTTACCGGTCACATGCTTTTCAGCACCGCGCACACAAATGACGCCCCCGGCACGGTCGCGCGCCTTACGGACATGGGCATTGAGCCGTTCATGATCTCGGCCTCCCTCGTGTGTGTGTGCGCACAGCGCCTCATGCGCCGCGTCTGCAAGAACTGCCGCCAGCCGTACGAGCCCGAAGGCCGCGAAGCCGAAATCCTCGAAAAGGCCCTGAACTGGGTCGGCCCCATTTACCGCGCCAACCCCGAAGGTTGCCCCGCCTGCAACCGCTCCGGCTACAAAGGCCGCGTCGGCATCCACGAGCTCATGGCCACCAGCGAAGGCCTCGTGGACGGCATCAACAAGCGCGTGCAGACCGCCACTCTCAAGCGCATCGCCATCGTCAACGGCATGTCCACCCTCCACCAGGACAGCATGAAGAAGGTGCGCGCAGGACTCTCCACCATCGAGGAATCCATCAACACCGTCCCGCCGGACATTGAGGACCTGAAGGCGATCCAGGAAGAATTCGCACTGGAGGCCGCGGCAAAAGCCAAAGCCGATGCCGAGCGCAAGTACCAGGTCGAGCTTCTGCGCAAGGAAAGCGAACAGGCCCAGGCCGCACCCGCCGCTGAGGCGGAACCGCCAAAAGGCTAGGGCGGTTCTATTCCAAGTTGTCGCACTCGCTCACGTTATTCCAGAGCCGACGCGGGGATGGGGCGTCCAAGCTCGCCTCAGCGTCGGCGCACGCGACAGCTTTACGTAGAAGCGCGCTCGTGCGCCTTCAGTCCCGCTTGCGGCATGGGAAGCTGTGCCGCCTTTCTCCGCCTCAACACGGGGATGCTGCGCTCACGCCATACCGGCAGCAGCCATGCTTGGCGCGTGGGTGTAAAAACAGAAGGGTAGCCTTGCCGAAGCGCGGTTTTTCCGCGTAGTTTCCGGGGTTTCACCCGGCATGAAAGCGTTCTACATCACAACGGCGATCGACTACGCGAACGGTTCCCCTCACCTCGGCCACGCGTACGAGAAAGTTCTCACCGACGTCGTCGCACGTTTCCGGCGCCTCAGGGGCGAGCAAGTCCATTTCCTCACCGGCCTCGACGAGCACGGCCAAAAGGTCCAGCAGACCGCGCGTTCCCGCAACGTGCCCCCTCAGGAGTTCTGCAATCAGGTCGCCGTTGAGTTCAAGGCGCTTTGCTCCCGGTTGATGATCACAAACGACGACTACATCCGGACCACCGAGGACCGGCACAAGAAAGTCGTCCGCGACCTCCTTCAGCGCCTTTGGGACAAAGGGGAAATCTTCCGTGCCGAGTACCGCGGCTTCTACAGCGCCCGGCAGGAACAGTTCCTCCTGGAGAAAGACAAAGTGGACGGGAAGTGGCCGGAGATCTTTGGCGAAGTCACCGAGATCACCGAGGTCAACTACTTCTTCCGCCTCAGCAAGTATCAGGATTGGCTTATAGATTTTCTCAACAAGAACGAAGACTTCATTTTCCCGCGCTTCCGCCAGAAACAGGTGCTCGAGTTCCTCAAAGAGCCCCTGAATGACCTCTGCATCTCGCGCCCCAAAGAGCGCCTGTCCTGGGGCATTTCGCTGCCGTTTGACGAGAACTTCGTCACCTACGTCTGGTTCGATGCCCTCGTGAACTACATTTCGGCTGTCGGCTGTGGGGGCTCGGATTTCTCCCGCTACTGGCCCGCGGACTTCCACGTGATCGGCAAAGACATCCTTGTGCCCCCCCACGCCGTGTACTGGCCGATCATGCTGCACGCGTGCGACGTTCCGCTGCCCAAGTCGCTTCTCGTCCACGGCTGGTGGATGTCGTCGGGGCAGAAGATGTCCAAGAGCCTCGGCAACTACGTCAGCCCGCTCGACCTCATTGACCAGTTTGGCGTCGACGCCTTCCGCTACTTCCTCACGCGGGAGATGAACGTTGGCCAGGACTCGGATTTCTCGGTCGAGCAGTTCATGACGCGCTACAACAGCGACCTTGCCAACGACCTCGGCAACCTCGTCAGCCGCCTCCTCAACATGTCCGAACGCTACTGCGCGGGCGTCCTGCCCTCGGCCAGCGTCGAGGAAGACCCCGAGCGCGAGTTGCGCGAACACTGGGCGCGCGTGCAGGCCGAGCTCAACGACCTTTTCGAGGGTTTCCAGTTCCACCTCGCCCTCGACCGCATCTGGGGCTTCGTGCGTGGCATCAACCGCTACGCCGAACTCCGCGCCCCGTGGAAGCTCGCAAAGTCGCAGGACGTCGCGGACAAGGCACGCCTCGACACGTCGCTCGCAACCATGGCTGAAGCCGTGCGTCTGGCCTCGACGGCCTTCGCGCCCGTCATGCCCAAGGTTTCCCGGGATGTGCAGGCCCTCCTGGGCCAGCCCGAAGTCACGCGCTGGGGCGACAGCCTCTCCTGGGGCAAGCAGCTGGACGGCGCGCGCCTTGGCGCAAAAGTCATCCTCTTCCCGCGTCCGCAAACCTCCCTCCAGGCCTAACCGGCGTCCGCACCGCCGCTCACCCGGTGCCGAGCGTTTCACCACAGACCGCCTTTCGCCGCGACCGTGACGGGTTGCGTGATTTCCTCGCCTACTGCCGCGAGGAAGCCCGCCACACGGGCTCCCCACGCCTCGCCAGCCTCTCGCTCGCCGTGCGGCACATCGACCCGCTTGCGGTGCTCGAGTCCGTCCACGATCCCGCTGAGCTGCACTTCTATATGGAGTGCCCGGCCGCGGAGGAAGCCGTTGCGGGCGCCGATGCCGTCGCCGCGGCCAGTTTTTCGGGGCCGGAGCGCTTTGCCGCGGCCAGGCGGTTTTCGCAAGACCTGCTCGACACCGCGATCTGTGCGGGCGACAGCGATCTGCCCTTCGGAGGTCCCCACGTCTTCTGCGCCTTCGCCTTCGATGCGGAGCAGCCCGCAGATGCGCCGTTTCCCTCCGCGCTGGTGTTCATCCCGCGCTGGCAAGTCGCGCGGAAGGGCGACGACTATGTGGCCGTTGCAAACCTCATCGTCGAACCGCAGGCGGACATTGAGCGTCTGGCGGACCGCGTGTGGGCGGCCCATCGCAAATTTGAGTCCTACGCCTACGGCGGCGCGTCCCGACCGAAGGAAACGGAAGCGCCGTGCGCGAACGGTGCCCCTGGCGCGGATGTGGGCGGCCCCGGCTCCTTCGAGCGCTCTGTAACGGATGCGCTTGGGCGCATAGGGCAGGGCGCTTACCGGAAGATCGTACTCGCACGGGCGGTGGACATCGTCCGGTCGCAGCCGTTCGACCCGCTGGAGTCCCTGAACCGCCTGCGCGGCCTCTATCCCGTCTGCCACGCCTTCTCGTTCGGCAACGCTGCGGGCCTGAGCTTTATCGGCGCCACGCCCGAACGCCTGCTCCGCGTCCACGGTGGGGTCCTTGAAACCGAAGCGCTCGCTGGCAGCGCCCCCCGCGGCCGCACGGCACGGGAGGACGCCGAGCTCGGCGCGGGTCTGCTGGCGTCGGACAAGGACCTGCGCGAACACGCGCTCGTCCTTGAGTCCATTGAACGCCGCCTGCGCGCGTTGGGGCTCGATCCCGTATTGCCCGTCCGCCCGCGGTTGCTCCAGCTCGCGAATGTCCAGCACCTGCGCTCGCCCGTACGCGCGACACTGCCGCCTCATGTCCATCTGCTCGATGCCGCGGCGGAGCTCCATCCCACCCCCGCTGTGGGCGGCACGCCGCGCGAGCCGGCACTTGTGGACATCAAGCGCCTCGAACCCTTCGCACGCGGCCTCTACGCCGGGGCCATCGGGTGGTTCGACCACCGGGGCGACGGGGAACTTGTGGTGGGCCTGCGGTGTGCGCTTATTGACGGCCCGCGGGCGCGGCTCTATGCGGGCGCCGGCATTGTCGCGGGCTCAGATGCGGAGCGTGAGCGCGCGGAAACAGACGTGAAATTCCAGGCGATGCTCCAGGCCTTGCGCTGACGCACCGTTTCGTGTGAAAACGAAGGGGCACGCCATGAGCGCCCCCGTCCGCTTTCCCAACGTCAACGCCCTTTGGGGCACTCTCGTAGCCGAAGTGCTCCGGCGGCTCGGTCTCACGCACGCCGTCATCTCCCCCGGCTCGCGCTCCACGCCCCTCGTGTGGGGCCTGACGCGCACGCCCGGTATTTCCTGCGTGCCCATTCTCGATGAGCGCTCCGCGGCGTTCTTTGCGCTGGGCCTGGCGCGGCGCACGGGCTCGCCTGTTGCCCTCGTCTGCACTTCCGGCACGGCGGCCGCAAACTACCTGCCCGCCCTGATCGAAGCTTCCATGGCCGGAACGCCGCTCCTTGTCCTTACGGCGGACCGCCCGGCCGAGATGCGGGATTGCGCCTCGGGCCAGACGATAGACCAGGTGAAACTTTTCGGCCACTACCCGCGCTGGCAGGCTGAGCTCCCGCTGCCGCAGGCGGACGAGCCCATGCTGCGCTGCCTGCGTCAGACGCTCGTTCACGCGTGGGAGCGCACGCTCTGGCCCACGCCCGGGCCGGTTCACCTGAACGTGCCGCTGCGCGACCCGCTGGCCCCGACCGAGCACAACCCCCTTGCCTTTGAGGAAGCGGCCTGGCAGGCGCTCCTAGCCCCCGTCGCTGCGCCGGAGCCCGCCGCTTTTCGCCCGGTGTTCACCGTGTTGCCAGACGCCGTCCTGAAGCTTCTCTTGCGCCCGCGCGGCCTCATTGTTGCGGGCCCTGCCCAGACGTCGGACCCCGACGCGTATGCCGAAGCCGTCGGCGCCCTTTCCCGCGCCACGGGCTGGCCCGTGCTTGGGGAGGCCCTTGGGCCGCTCCGCCACCGGCGGTCCCAGGTTTCCGGTCTGGTTGCGCACTACGATCTCATCCTGCGCCGAGAGGCGCACGCCCGCGGTTTGCGCCCGGAAGCGGTCCTGAGTCTTGGCGCTCCGCCGACCAGCAAGACGCTCCGCGCGTGGCTTGAAAAACAGCGCGTGCCCACGCTGGTCCTCGCTGCGTCGCCCGACAACGTGGACCCCTTGCACCGGGATGCCATGCCCGTGCGCGCCGCCATCGAACCTTTCTCCAAGGCCGTCGTGGCTGCGGGCCTGCGGGAGAGCGTGGATGCGCGCGCTTTCCGCGAGGCGTGGCTGAACGCGGACGCGGGCGCCGCAAATTACCTGTCGGACGCGCTGGGCGAACGGGCTGAGCTTTTTGAGGGCAAGCTGCACCGCCTGCTCCCGCGCCTGTTGCCGCCTGACACCCCGGTTGTGATCGCCAACAGCATGCCCGTGCGGGATGCCGAGTACTTCACGCCCGCGCAGGACTCCCGCCTGCGGCCGTTCTTCAGCCGGGGCGCGAACGGGATCGACGGCACCTTGTCCACGGCCCTTGGTGTCGCGCACGGGGGCGATCCGACGGTGCTGGTGACGGGCGACCTGGCGTTCCTGCATGACAGCAATGGGCTGCTTTCGGCGCACAAGTTTGAAGGCAGTCTTACGGTGGTTGTCATCAACAACGAGGGCGGCGGTATTTTTGAAAACCTGCCGGTGGCCGCGTTCAATCCGCCGTTTGAGGAATTTTTTGCCACGCCACAGCGCGTGAGCATAGAAGGGTTGGCACGGGCGCACGGGGTGGACTACGCACGGCCTGAAAGCTGGGACGCGCTCAAGGAGCTGCTGCGGAGCCTTCCGGAGAAAGGCGTGCGGGTCGTCGAACTGAAAACCGACCGCAAGCGGGACACGGCGCTACGGCGGGAGATCTTCCAAGCCTACGCAGGAACGTAGGCCCCCAGGCGCAGGCAGGGGCGGGGGACTCAGCCACCGCGGTCACGCTTCCAGCGGGGTTCCGGGACGGGTGGGGGGGGCGTGTCCACGACGATGCCGACGACGGCGGGATGGCGGCGCAGTTCCCGGAACTCCTGGAACGCGATGCGGCAGGAGAGGCAGGTGGCGATTTCCGCCTGCACGACATGGTTGTCCCCGAGCCAGAAAGCGACGGTGACCTGGGTGGGACCGTCGAACTTGTTCACGTATTCCGAGAGTTTGCGGAGGAAGTCTTCGGCCCGCGGGTCCGGGTGGACGAGCCAGGTGATGCGGCGGATGAGGCTGCCGATCTTGCGGTCAAGCGGGGCAACCTCGTTGATCTGGAGCTTGTTTTCGCCGCGTTCCTTGTCGTGGCGCACTTCGCCCTGGAGCATGAGCACGGCGCCGTCAACGAGGACGGACTGGGCCTTTTCGTAGGCGTCGGGGAACAGGTTGATGGGGAAGCTGGAGCGACGCTGCGCGAGGGTGAAGGAGGCCCACGGGCGGTTATCCTTCTTTGAGATGCGCTTGGCGATGTTCGTGGCGACGCCGCAGAGGCGGAAGGGGGTGCGGTCGGGCGTCTTGGGGAACGATTCCTCGGTAAGGGTGTCGATGGCGGCGTCGAGGCCCCCGTAGATGTTCATGGGGTGGCCCGAGACGTAGAAGCCGAGCAGTTCCTTTTCGTAACGGAGCTTTTCGGGGACGGGCATGGTGGCGCCGTCCGTCTTTATGGCGGTGTGTTTCGCGTTGGAGGCCCCGGCGGTCTCGCCGCCGCCGAAGAGGTCGAAGAGGGAGGACTGGCCGGCCTGGCGGTCGCGGGCGGAGGAGGCGGCTTCGGCGAGGACGGTGTCGATGGAGTCCAGGAGGTGCTGGCGGTCGGTCTGGCTGAAGTCGAAGGCGCCGGACTTGATGAGGCATTCGAGGACGCGGCGGTTGACGGCCTTGCCGTCGACGCGGTGGAGGAAGTCCTCAAAGTCCTTGAAAGGACCGCGGGCTTCGCGTTCACGGATGATGGCGGAGGCGGCGTTGTCGCCGACGCCCTTGATGGCGCCGAGGCCGAAGCGGATGGAGCCGCGGTTTGTGACGGCGTCCTCGATGATCGGGGTGAAGGCTTCGCGGGACTCGTTGACGTCGGGGCCGAGGACGGGGAGGTTCATGCTCGCGCACTCATCGACGAAGTGGGCGACTTTTTCGGCGTTGCCGAGCTCGTTGGAGAGGACGGCGGCCATGAACTCGACGGGGTAGTTGGCCTTGAGGTAAGCGGTGCGGTAACTGAGGATGGCGTAGGCGGCGGAGTGGGACTTGTTGAAGCCGTATTCGGCGAATTTCTCGAGGATGGCGAAGATTTCCTCGGCTTTGCCGCGGGCGATGTTGTTCGTCTTGGAGGCGCCTTCGATGAAGACTTCCTTTTGCTTGGCCATTTCCTCGGGCTTCTTTTTGCCCATGGCGCGGCGGAGGATGTCGGCGCCGCCGAGGGAGTAGCCGGCGACTTTGCGGGCGGCTTCCATGACCTGTTCCTGATAGACGAGGATGCCGTAGGTTTCGCGGCAGACGCCTTCGAGGAGGGGGTGGGGGTATTTGATGGTGGAGGGGTCCTGTTTGCCGCGGATGTAGTCGGGGATGAACGCCATGGGGCCCGGTCGGTAGAGGGCGATGAGGGCGATGATTTCGTCAATTTTGGAGATCGAGAACTGGCGGCAGAGGGACTGCATGCCGGGAGATTCGAGCTGGAACACGCCGACGGTGCGGGCGTCGTTGAGGAGCGCGAAGGTCCTGGCGTCGTCGAGGGGGACGGTTTCGATGTCGAAGGTGGGGGTGTTGCGGGTGCGGCGGACGTTTTCCTGGGCGTCGGCGATGACGGTGAGGGTCTTGAGGCCGAGGAAGTCCATTTTCAGGAGGCCGAGTTTTTCGACGGGCTCCTTGGGGTATTGGGTGGTGAGGGCGCCTTCCTGGAGGAGTGCGGGGACAAACTCAATGACGGGGCGGTCGGTGATGATGACGCCGGCGGCGTGGGTGCCGGTGTTGCGGACCATGCCTTCGATGATCTTGCCTTGCTCGATGATCCGGGAGGCGGTCATGTTGCGCTTGATTTCGGCCTGGAGTTCAAGGGACTTCTGGACGGCTTCGTCGAGGGTGATGCCGACGTCGTCGGGGACCATCTTTGCGATGCGGTCGGCTTCGGCGAACTCAAGGCTGTTCACGCGGGCGAGGTCGCGGACGATCATCTTGGCGCCAAAGGTGCCGAAGGTGATGATGTTGGCGACGCAGTCCTGGCCGTATTTGCGGCGTACGTAGTCGATGACTTCGCCGCGGCGGCGCATGCAGAAGTCGATATCGAAGTCAGGCGGGGAAACGCGTTCGGGGTTGAGGAAGCGTTCAAAGAGGAGGCCGAAGCGTATGGGGTCGATGTCGGTGATTTTGAGGACGTAGGCGACAAGGCAGCCGGCGCCGGAGCCGCGGCCTGGGCCGACGGGGATGCTTTGGGAGCGGGCCCAGTTGATGAAGTCCCAGACGATGAGGAAGTAGTCGATGAAGCCGGTCTTCTTGATGATGGAGAGCTCGTAATCGAGGCGCTGGACGAGCATCTGGGCGAAGTCGGCGGGCTGGTCGTCGCGGGGGGTGTAGGCCTGCGGGTTGGCGTAGTCGACACCATAGCGGGTGGCGAGGCCTTTTACGCAGAGGTCCTTGATGTAGGCTTCGTTGGTGGCGTGGGTGGCCTTGACTTCAACGGGGAGGGGGTAGACGGGGTAGTTGTTTTGGCCGAAGGGGAGTTTGACGTCGCACATGTCGGCGACGTGGCAGGTATTGAGGAGGGCTTCGGGGACTTCGGTGCCGAAGATGGCGGCCATTTCGTCGCGGGACTTCAGGTAGAACTCCTGCGTCTGGTACTTCATGCGTTTCTCGTCGGCGAGCTTGGCGCCGGTCTGGATGCAGAGGAGGGAATCGTGGGGTTCCCAGTGGCCGGACTCGACGTAGTGGACGTCATTCGTGCAGACGACCTTGAGGTTGAACTCCGCGGCGATCTTGAGGATGGGGGGGATGATCTGGCGCTGTTCGGGGATTTGGTGGTCCTGGATTTCGGCGAAGAAGCTGTCTTGGCCGAAGATGTCGATGAACCGGGAGGTCCACTGTTTGGCGGCGGGGAGGTCGCCTTTGAGGATCATCTGGGGGACGACGCCTTGGAGGCAGCCTGTGAAGCCGATGAGGCCTTCGGCGTGGGCGGCGAGGGTCTCGATGTCAACGCGGGGCTTGTAGTAAAAGCCTTTGGTGTGGGCGAGGGAGACGAGCTTGGTGAGGTTCTGGTAGCCTTTGAAATTTTTGGCGAGCAGGCCCATGTGGTAGTAGCGGTGCTGGGTGCGCTCGGGTTTTTCGGTCATCTTGTGGTCGATGACGAGGTAGACTTCGCAGCCGAGGAGGGGCTTGATTTCGTTTTTCTTGCAGGTGTTGAAGAAGTCAACGAGGCCGAAGAGGACGCCGTGGTCGGTGATGGAGATGGCCTTCATGCCGAGCTTCTTGGCACGGCCGCAGAGGCAGTCTATCCGGCTGCAGCCGTCGAGGAGGCTGTAGTCGGTGTGAACGTGCAGGTGTACGAAATCAGAGGCGTCGGACATGGAAGCAGGGGAGCTGTAGCGCGGGGGCGTGGGCTGTGACGGGAGATTGGAGGGCTGCGTGGGCGAGAGGGTTCCCGTCTTGGTAAAGGCGGGGGGTGTCGGGCGCACGGTTTTTCGGAAAAAAAAGGGCCGCAATTTTACCCGAGGGAAGGTGCGCTGCCAAGTCCGGGAAAGCCAACTGTTCCAAGAAAGCCAACGAAACACGGGCCCGCGGGGGGGGTGGTTCCGCCTGTGCGGCTGAAGGGGCCACCAGGCCGGGCGGGTTTTGGGGAAAAAGAGAAGGCCCGCGCGGTGTGGGCCGGCGGGCCTTCGGGCTCTGGCGGGGGGGG
>CAZQIE010000015.1:0-11043 GCA_964593675.1 uncultured Opitutales bacterium | reverse complement strand
GCCCCCCCCCCCCCCGCCGGGGGGGGGGGGGCCCCGCCGGGGGGGGGGGGGGGGGGCTACTTGCGCTGGTCTTTGGGTCGAGGGCCGCAGTGCTTCCAGCCGTGGTCGGGGATGCCGTAGGCGCGGAGGGGCGAGTTGGGTTTGAGCGTGTAGTCGTTGGCCTTGGGCTTCACGAAACCGCCGTTGGGAATGATCGCGGAGTGGGTGTCCCAGCCCGCTTTCTGCCAGTCTTTGAGCGGGACCGTGTGCTGGGGGACGTCTTTGCGGTATTCCGGGTAGATGACGGCGGGGCGTGTGGGCTCGATTTCAACGAAGGCGTTGCTGTCGGAGACGTACTGGCCGCCGGTGAGCAGGCCGCGGTAGCCGCCGGTGTAGAGGGCTTTTGAGCTGCCGACGAGGGCGTTGCGGGTGACGGTGGCGCAGGTGACGCCGGCTTCGGCGCGCCCGAGGTCCATAAAGCCGCTTCCGGCACGGGTGAAGAGGTTATGGCGCACGACGTTTTCGCGGCCGAAGTGGATGGTGAAGCAGGGGCCTTCGGTGTCGTGGACGAGGTTGCCTTCGACGACGATGTGGGAAGCGCCTTCGTCGAGGTAGAGTCCGCTACCGCCGTAGTGGAAGCACGAGACGTTGTAGACGTGGTTGCCGCGCACGGTGGTGCCGGGTTGGACGCCGAGGATGTAGACGGCGCCGAGGTCGGAGAGGAGGCGCTGGCCGATGTCGTGGATGAGGTTGTTCTCGATCCGGTTGTTGCGGGCGACGGTTTCGCGGAAGCCCCAAGCCCAGCCGACGGAGACGCCGGTGTAGAAGGCGTCGTGAATGTGGTTGTGGGCGACGAGGTTGTCGTGGGCGTTGCCGATGAGGATGCCGATGGCCTGGTGGAAGGTGCGGCCGATGCGGTGGATGTGGTTATCGGTGACGCGGCAGTGGCCGGTGCGGCCCCAGGCTTCGGCGTCAAGTTCGGCGCCGTGGATGCGGATGCCGCCGGCACCGATGTCGTGCATTTCGTTACCGATGACGTCGATGTTGCGGCAGCCGAGGCCGATTTCGATGGCGTAGACGCCGATGTTGCGGAGGGTGCAGTCCGTGACGGCGCAGGTGCGGGCGGCGCGGAAGGCGATGACGCCGGGGACGCCGATGGCGGCTTGTGGGCTGGCGGCGAGGGGGGTGTCGAGGTCGCGGTTGCGGTTGTGCTTGGGGACGGAGCCGGGGGGCTGATACCAATCTGTGTTCTGGAAGGTCAGGCCTTCGAAGCGTATGCCTTGGACGACGCGCGGGACGATGGGGTCTGAGATGGTATCGTCCTGGTTATAGGTTGGGCCCTGGATGTCGACGAGGATGCGGGCGCGGGGGGCTGAGATTTCGACGTTGTCGAGGGTTTCGCCGTCGTGGGGGAGGTAGTAGAGCGTGCCGGTATGGCGGTTGAGGTACCATTCGCCGGGGTCTGTGAGGGCCTCGAAGAGGTTGTCGACGTAGAAGCGGGCGAGCTCGGGGCGCCAGGACTCGAAGAGGTTGAAGACGCTGCGGCGGGAGAAGTGGACCCAGCCGGTTTCGGGGTTAAACCAGGGGTGTGGCATGCGTTCTTCCACCCAGTAGTGGAAGAGGACGACTTCGGCGTCGTAGAGGGAGGGCCACGCCTGGATGTCGCCTTCCCGGGGCTTGAAACAGGAGTCGCCGAGGAAGAGGCCTTTGTTCTCTTTGAGGCGGATTTCGCCGACTTCGCAGAGGGGCGCGGTCTTGCCGGGTTCGGGGGTGAACTTGGGCAGGCGGGCGCGGGGGCGGCGCTTGCCGTTTACGAAGAGTTGGCGGAAGGCCCAGTTTTCGGCGAACAAAGCGGGGTTTTGGATGACCCAGGCGCGTCGGCCGTTGTGGGTGGTCTCCTCAAAGCCGGTGAGCACTTCGGAGCCGTCGATGACGGGCTGCTCGCCGGCGTAGGCGGCAAAGGTGGTGAAGGAGTCGTCAGGGCCAAAGGTGACGGTGCTGGCGACGCGGTAGGTGCCGGCGCGGAGTTCGACGCGGGCGTCGCCGCGGAGGTCGCCGGAGGCGCGGAGTTTGCGGAGCGCGTCGCGGGCGCCGGCGAGGGTAGCCCAGGGGCCGTCCGTCTTTTTCCCGTTGGGTTTGGCAAGGCGGCCGGACCAGGTGTCACTGCCGTTGGGGGCAAGGTAAAAGACGGGTGTGGGTTGTGCGGGCATGTGGTGAGAAAGGGGGCTGGCGGTTTTGCAGGAAACAAAAAATGCTCCGGCGTGCCAAGCATACGGAGCATCTGATGGTGCAACTGAAGTGGGGGGCGTCCTTAGCTTCCGGGCTTGAGGGGGGGGATGGCCTTGAGGGCTTCGGGGAGCTTGTCGGGCTCGTAGGTGGGGAAGCTGAGTTCCAGGAGGCTGTGCATGGGCACGGAGAATTTGGTCTTGCCTTCGCTGCGGTCCACGAGGACGGCAACGGCGGAGGCGACGCCACCTTCGCGGGCGATGATGTCGAGGGTTTCCTGGACGCGGCCGCCGCGGGTAACGACGTCTTCAACGACAAGGATGCGCTCGCCGGGGGCGATCTTGAAACCGCGGCGCAGGACGAGGCGGTCGTTGGACTTTTCCGCGAAGATAAAGCGCTTACCGAGCTGGCGGGCGACTTCCTGGCCGATGACGAGGCCGCCGATGGCGGGGGCGATGACGGTATCACACTCGACGGCCTTGAGCTTGCCGATGAGGAGCTCTGCGAGGCGGGTGATTTTGTCAAGGTACTGCCCGACAATGGCGCATTGGAAATAGTGGCCGCTGTGGAGACCGGAGCGGAGGACGAAGTGACCGGTAAGGAGCGCGCCGGATTCGCGGAAGATCTTGAGGACTTCCTCTTGATGCGGATTCATGCTGGGACCTTTCATATGGGCGTGCGGGGCCGTGGCAATAGGGTTTTTTTACGCGTTGCGCGGCGGGGGCCAGTTCAAGCGGAGGGCGTGCGGGGCGATGCGTTCGCTTTTTTTTCGGGCGTCCAGGCGGGGTGGGATCCTGTTGAAGGGCAGGGGCGTTGGTAGGGAGGGGCGCGTTCGCGCGAAGTTTAAGGGGGAGCTCCCGGGAGTCGTTTCGAGGCGTCGTGAGGCGCTGAGGGGGCCTACGGGGTATTTGCCCGGGCACTTTCGCGTTGCGGTCGGTCGGGTGCGGATTTTAAAGAAGGGGCTTCCGGTGGGGCAGGTTTGCGCCGCCGGGTGGTGCACCGGAACGGGCGGCTGCGGCGGGGTGGCGTGGCGACGGCCGGTGGAGAGATTTTTTTGGATAAACTTCCCAGTTGCTGAGAGTATGGATAACAAGACGCAGACGCTGAACGAGCTGGCCAAAGTGGCCGGTGCTATTTCCTCGAAGACGGCTCTGGTGGGCCTCGATGGCTTCGTGGACAAGATCATAAAGCCCGTGGATAAGCGGACGGGGCAGGGGGCGGCGTTCGAGCCGATCCCGACGATTACGGCGTTTGGCCAGCGGATTCTGGCGGCGGCGGGCAAGAGCGCGAACATCGAGCTTTACCCGGAATTTGAAAAGCTGGGCGGCAATGGTCCGATCATGGCCAACGCGCTGCTGTCGGGCGGGATGCAGGTGGGCTACATCGGGGCGCTGGGGCGTCCGGCAATCCACCCGGTGTTTGCGGAATTTGCGAAGAAGACGAACGCGGTGTCCGTGACGGACCCGGGCGTGACCCACGCGCTGGAGTTCCTGGACGGCAAGCTGATGCTCGGGACGATGGCGAGCCTGGATGAGCTGACGTTTGAGCGGATCATCGAGGTGATGGGCGAGGGCGCGTTCCTGGACCGTTTCAACCGCGCGGACCTGATCGCGATGGTGAACTGGACGATGATCCCGAACATGACGGCGATCTTCCACGCGCTGCTGACGCGGGTGCTGCCGAACCTGGGGCCGCGTGACCGCCTGTTTTTCTTTGACCTGGCCGACCCGGCGAAGCGCCCGGTTGAGGAGCTGAAGACGGTGCTGGCGACGATCGGGAAGTTCCAGAGCTTTGGGCGTGTGACGCTCGGGCTGAACCTGGCGGAAGCGCAGCAGGTGGACGCCGTGCTGGGCAACAAGGCGCTCGAGGTGACGCCGGAGAACCTGATGAAGATGGCGACGCGGATCCGCCAGGCTGTGGGCATTTCGACGGTGGTTATCCACCCGACGCACTCCGCCGCGTGCGCGACGAAGGAAGACGCGTTCTGGGTGGCTGGCCCGTACTGCGAAAAGCCGAAGATCACGACGGGCGCGGGCGACCACTTCAATGCGGGCTTTACGACGGGGCAGATCCTCGGGCTTTCGCCGGCGGCGTGCCTGACGGTTGCGGTGTGTTTCTCGGGCTTCTACGTGCGCAACGCGAAGGGGCCGTCGCTGGGCGACGTGCAGAACTTCCTGCGCCAGTGGTCGAGCCAGGAAGCGGCTGCGCCGGCGAAGGTGTAAGTGCTTGCGGCCATGCGGCCGCGACGCGAACGAAGAGAACCGAAAACACGAAATCCTCCCAACCATGCCGAACAACCACCACAAGAAACGCGCGCTGTTTGTCTCGTTTGAGGGCTCCGAAGGGGCCGGTAAAACCACGCAGATCAGCCGTCTTGCAACGCGTCTTGAGGATGCGGGCAACGAGGTGGTGGTGACGCGCGAGCCCGGCGGCACGGAGATTGGGGAGGAGATCCGCCACCTGCTCAAGCACGCGCAGGCTGGGGTGAACATGTGCCCGGAAACGGAGCTGTTGTTGTTCGCCGCCAGCCGCGCGCAGCTTGTGCGGGAGGTGATCATGCCGTCGCTCGAAAAGAAGAAGGTCGTGGTTTGCGACCGGTTTCTGGATTCGACGACGGTATACCAGGGTGTTGCGCGGAAGATTTCGCAGGACCCGGTGCAGGTGATCAACACGTTCGCGGTGGGCAGCCTGATGCCGGATCTGACGGTGGTGTTGGATGTGCCGGCGGAGGTCGGGCTGTCGCGGATCAAGCATCGGGCGAGCGACTTGCCGGACCGCATGGAGCGGGAAAACATTGAATTTTACGAGCGCGTGCGCGAAGGGTACCTGTTGCTCGCAAAGTCGCTGCCAGAGCGGTTTCTGGTGGTGGACGGGACGCAGGACCGCGAGGTGATCGAGCAGCAGATCTGGGATGAGGTCAAACGACGGCTCGGGTGATGAAACGGCGGCCGGGGGGCCGTTGTCGGTCTTGGAAAACGCGATCCGGCAGGGCCGGCTGGCGCATGGCATCCTCATGCACGGGCCGAGTCTGGTTGCGCTGGAGGAGGCGTGTCAGAGGCTGGCGGGACAACTTTTGGGTGCGAAGCCGCCGCTGGATATTCGGGCGGGCTATTTTGTGGTTCGGCCACGCGGCAAGGCGCGCATGATCACGATCGGCACGGACTCCGAGCGGGTGGGTGGGGAGTGGCCGGTGGGGACGATCCGGTGGCTGCGCAGCCAGGTGAACCTGAGCTCGGCGTCTGGGCGGAAAGTGGCGGTTGTGGTGGAGGCGGACCGGATGAACGTGGCGGCGTCGAATGCGCTGCTCAAGACGCTCGAGGAGCCGCCGGAAGGGACGACGCTTTTCCTGCTGACGACGCGTCCGCACGACTTGTTGCCGACGATCCGGAGCCGGTGTCACAATTTCCGCCTGCCGTCGTCTGCGGCGGGTGTGGGGCACCCGGCGTGGCAGGCGTGGCTTGAGGATTACCGCGGGTTGCTGGCGCGGTTGCGCGAGGGCATGCGGGGCAAGGACGGGGCGTCGGCGGCGGTGATGACGATTTACGGTCTGATCGCCCGGTTTGATGTGGTGTTGCAGGAGCTTGCGGGCGCGCAGTGGAGGTCTGTCGAAGGGACGCTGCCGGAGGAAATGCCGGATGAGGAGCGCGATGCGTTGCAGGCGGGGTCTTACAAGAACCTGCGGCAGCAGTTGCTGGCTGAGATTGAGGAGGCGACTCGGGATTTTGCGTTGGCCGGGGGAGCTGAGGGCACGGCGCGGAATGCGTTGGCTCTGGGCGCGGCAACGGCGGATCTGGAGCGTATGGCGGGCTTGTTGGAGGTGAATTTCGACGACTCGGCGGCGCTTGAGGTTTTTCTGCTGAAGTCGCTCCGGACGTGGTCGGCAGCCGGGAAGTGAGGTGGAAGGGCTGCGCCCGTTTTGGTGGGCTTTTTTTTCCCTATGAGCGAGTGCACAGGGCATCCGGGTGGGTATGTGGATTTCGTGAAATTGTCCCACGAGGTGCTGGAGCCTTGGCTTGTGAAGGGCGGGGTGGCGTTGGACGCGACGGTGGGGAATGGCGGGGATACGCTGTTTTTGGCAGAGAGGCTGGGGCCGGACGGACGGGTCTACGGGTTTGACGTCCAGGGTGCGGCGCTGGCCGGGGCGCGGGAGCTTCTGCGCGGAGCCGGGATTGCCGAGGAGCGGGTGGTCTTGTTCCAGCGCGGGCATGAGGAGCTGGAGTGCGCGCTGCCAGTGGAGGCGAGGGGCCGTGTTTGCGCCGCGATTTTCAATTTGGGGTATTTGCCGCGGCATGACCACGCGGTGACGACGCGGGTGGGCTCCACGCTGCGGGCTCTCCAGGCGTGTGCGCACGTGGTGGGGCCAAATGGGGCGCTCGCGGTTGTTTACTACCCGGGGCACGAGGAGGGGCTGCGTGAGGGGGCGGAGCTTGCGCGCGAGGCGGAAGCGGGCTTCCTGGCGTCAGCGTTTCCCGGGCGCCGGCACTGGCCGTCCGTGAAGGGGCGTGGGGGACGAAGCTCTCCCGGCCTGTGGCTGTTTTGGCGCCAGCAGACGGGGAGCGGTGGGGCGTGAGGCTTACGGCGTGGAGGTCTTGAGGCGCATGAAGCGGGGGGAACCGCTGGCGGCAGCGGTGTTGTCCTGGATGCGCACGGTGGCCGTGCCGTTGCCGTTGTCTGTGGTGGAGAGGGGCGTGGAGCTGCCGGAGGTCCAGGTGACGAGGTCAGTGCTGGTTTCCACGGTGTAGGTCACGTCGGTAGGCGCGGGGTGAGCGCGCTTGTATTGGAGGACGAGGTACTTTGTTCCGCTGGAGTCGGCGAGGTCACTGACGATGCGACCGGCGGAGTCGGGAGCGTTGGGGTTGGTGCCCAAGGCGTATTCTTCGAGGTTGGAGAGGCCGTCACCGTCGGGGTCGGCGGTGTCTGCGGCGTTGCCTGTGCCGTCGGTGGCGCCGAAGTTGGTCTGGCGCCAGATTTCCTGGGGCGTGGAGGCTGTCGTGACGTCAACCTTCACGGGGGAGGATTGCAGGTTCCCCGAGGAGTCCTGGGCGACGACGTAGACGTCGTAAGCGGTGCTGCTGCTGAGGCTCCCAAGGGCAGCCGTGCCCTCGGTGTTGGCCGTGAGTGTGATGCTGCCGGAGGTGGACACGGGAGTGCCGCTCGCGTTTTGGCCCGCCTTTACCTGGGCGGAGTTGGGGGCGGAGGCGCCGTCGGCGAGCACGAGGTAGTAGGCCGTGCCGGCCTCGTCGGTTTTCGCCCGTACGGTGAAGCCGGTGGTGGTCGTGGTGTCGGCCTTGGGCCAGCCGGGGGTGTTGGTGGGGGCGGTGGTGTCGCTTGTGGCCGCGACGGAGGCGAAGGACGTGCCGACGCGGATTTCGTCAAACTGGCTGTTTGCGCCGCTTGAATTGTCGTAGAGGCGGATGCCTTTGAGGCCGGTGCCGGTGCCAGCCGTGGCTGAAACGTACTTCTGGCTTTCCGTGTCAACGGCGGGCTCAGAGGTCGGCAGGTTGGAGGTGTAGGACCACAGGCGGGTGGTGTAGATATTGGTGCCGGTGCCGGCGCCCGTGCGGGTGAGGTCGATGCGCACGAGGATGAAGCGTGTAGTGGTGTCGAAGGGCAGGGAGGTGCCGGTGGCCGTTCCGCTTAGCCCTGAGTTCAGGCGGAACCCGGAGGCCCCTGTATTGCGGCCGATTATGATGGGGTCGGTGGTGCCCGCGTCGCGGTAGAAGCTGAGGTAGGAGTCGCTGCTGTCGTTTCCGTTGCCTTTGTGGACGAAGCTGAGCCAGATGGTAAGGGGCGAGTCGGAGTTTACGGTGTTGCCGATCAGGCTGGAGAAGTCGCGCGTTACGCTGTTTGCCGTGGCCGCACTGCTTTGGGTAACGGCGCCGCCTTCAGTGATCAGGGTTCCGATATTGAGCGAGCTTGCGTCGATGGTGGGCGCGGTGCCTGTGACGGTTGTCCAGGCGTTGCTTCCCCAGCCGCTTCCACCGTTTTGGCCGGACAGGGACGTGCCTCCGGTGTAGTTGAAACCTTCATACGCGAGAAGGTTGGAGGGCGGCGTTGCCGTGGTGATGTCCAGTTTGCTGGTGGCTGCCTGAACGTTGGGCGTTTCCGCGGTGTCCTGGGCGATGAAATAGACGTCGTAGGCGGTGCTGGCGGTGAGGCCGGTGAGGGCGGCTGTGGCTTCCGTGTTGGTGGTGAGCGTGAGGGTTCCGGACTTGAGGGCGGCAGCGCCGCTGGCGTTCTGCCCGTTTTTTACCTGGGTGATGGAGGGGGCTGAGGCTCCGTCCTCGACGACGACGTAGTAGGCCGTGCCGGCTTCATTGATTTGGGCGCAAACGGTGAAGCCGCTCGTGGTGGTGGTATCGGCCTTGGGCCAGCCGCTGGTCCAGGTGGGGGCGGTGGTGTCGGGCGTGAGGGTGGTGATGGACGCGAGGCTGGGGCTGGCCTGCCGGTTGCCGTCGCCGTCCTTCGCGACAACGTAGACGTCGTAGGTGGTGCTCTGGCTGAGGCCGGTGATGGCGAGGGTGGTTTCCACGTTGGCGGTGAGCGCGAAATTGCCAGACCGTACGGGGGCACCGCCGGAGGCGTTTTGTCCGGCCTCGACCTGGGCGGCGGAGGGCGCGGTGGAGCCGGAGGCGAGGATCACGTAATAGGCGGTGCCGGCTTCGTTGGCTTTGGCGCGGATGGTGAACCCCGAGGTGGTCGCGGTGTTGGCCTGCGGGTAGCCGGAGATCCAGGCGGGAGGCGTGGTGGCGAGGATCGACGAGAGGACAAAGGCGTCCTGGAGTTTGGTGTCCCAAAGGCCGGCGTGGATGATCATGCCTTTCGGGCTGAAGTGGATGTTGTCCCAGCGGACGCCCGGGTTGTAGCGGCAGGCGGGATCGGGCCCCGTGTTGTTTTGGAGGTCGTCCGTGTTGGGGCCGGGGTAGACGTAGGAGAGGTCGGCGGCGATCTGCGCCTGGTCTCCCGTGACGGCGAGGTTGCGGGTGACGGGGTCGGTGAGGACGGAGGCCTGTGCGACGACCCAATCGACGTTCCAGCCGCTGGAGCGCGAACGGTCGATGAGGGTCTTGAACTCGTTGTAGTATTGTCCGGGTACGGTCATGTGGCCGTTCGATTCGCCCTGGTGCCAGAGGACGGCGCGGGCGCCGCTGTTGCCGACATAGTTCACGGCGTTCAGGAGCGGCCAGAGGAGCTGGCGGCCGTCGCCGTCGCGCCAGGCTTCAAGGGGCATGCCGCCTTTGCCCACGTTGACAAAGCCGACGGGGACCCCGAGGCGTTCAACGAGCTTGCCACCGAGATAGGGCCAGACGCAGCCGCGGTTGCCGTCGGAGGGGCCGAGGGGGGCGTCACCGCGGCGCCAGGGGAGGGTTTGTGGCCAGTTGGCGGCGTCGCAGGCCGCGTTGAGGTAGGCTGTCGCCGCGGCGCCCGAGCCGCCGCCGCCGGTAAAGGTTACAGCGGGGCCGGACTGGTAGCCTGAGCCGCCGTTGTCGACAATGACGGCAGTTACGGCGCCGCTGCTGACGACGGCGGTGGCTGTGGCGCCGCCGGAGCCGCTGAAGGTTACCGTGGGGGCGCTGGTGTAGCCGGAACCGCCATTTGTGACCTTGATGATGGAGACGGAGCTTGAGCCGCTGCCAGAAAGGGTCCAGTCGATTGCGGCGACGCGGTCATCAGGCGCGCCGTTCGGGTAAGCACCGGCGTTTGCGGAGTTGGACTGGCCGGAGGTGACGAAGACTTCGCCGGAGCCCACGCGGTCGACGGTCGAGCGCGCAACTTCGGTGGCGCCGTTCATGGCGCGGATATCGAGGAAATACCAACCGCCGGCGGGGAGTGAAATGTTGGCGGAGAAAGTGCCACCTGCGGGGCTGGTGACGAGGTCGGTCCAATCGGCGGCGGTGCCGGAGGCGCCTGCATGGAGGCGTGTGCGATACTGGATTTTCGTTATCGTGCCGGCGTAGGTGCCGACGACAGGGACGGTGGCGAGGTTCGAGGCATTGCGCTGGAAGACGCGGTAAGAGACGGGCTGGGAAAGGGCCAGAGTCGTGCTCGTGGCATTGGCGAAACCGGCGAGGGGAATGGTGAAGTTGGGCGTGTTCGGGTCGTTGCTCGCGAGGGTGAGCGTGGCTGAACGGGCGCCCTGGGTGGTGGGCTGGAAGCGCACGGAAACGGTGGTGCTGGCGGTCGTGTTGGAGCCAGCGGCTGTGGCGGCCACCGAGGCGGCGGGCGCGGACGTGATGGAGAAGTCGCCGGTATCACCGGAGAGGGAGGCAGTGAGCGAGGAGAGCACGCCACTGCCTTCGTTTGTGATCGTGAAGGTGCGGGTGACGCTGCCGTTGTTGACTTCAGCGGAGCCGAAGTGGCTGTGGTTCTGCTGGAGCGGGAGGGTCGCGCCGGAGGCCATGCGGACGCCGTTGCCGGTGACGACCATTTTGCTGGCGCTGGAGGTCGGGCAAACGTCGGACCAGGTCGTGCCGACGCGGACTTCGTCGAGGGAGAGCTGGGTGGCTTTGTCGTGGGCGATGCCGATGGCGTTGAACTTCACCGGGTAGGTGGAGGTGCCGGTCACAGCGGTGCCGTCCGCAGGGGCGGAGGCGCCGACGGTGGGGTTTATCCAGAGGTAGATCTTGCTGCCGCTGCCGCCGTTGTTGGTGATCTTGGCGACGACGAAGTAGCGGGTGTCAGCGGCAGGGGTGCCGAGGACGCTGGACTCGCCGTCATACTTGAGCCAGGACCAGGACCAGTAGGTCTTGCCGCTGAGCTTGCCGATCGCGAGGTTCTGGGTGCGGTTGGAGTGCACGGTCAGGCCCGAGCGGAGGTAGGGGTTCGGGGTCGAGGCGT